>JAHEMW010000099.1 GCA_024643505.1 Demequinaceae bacterium | reverse complement strand
CCAGACACGACAAGACGCGAACTAGAAGGCACGAAACTGTATAAGAACACGCGAGACTGGACTCGATAGCCGTTCTACGGATCAGAAGGTTGGGGGTTCGAATCCCTCCGGGCGCGCCAGAGATCGAGGCCGGACCCACGGGTCCGGCCTTCGTTGTCTGTTGCCTGAGGCGCGCACGTGGCGCACGTCCGGGCCGGCGGTTGACGCGGGCCTGGGATCGGCGCGAGGGGCCGCCGTACACTGGCGCGATGGACTTGGAGTCGACCGGCAACCGTGCTTCGCGCGAGCGCCGCTTCCACCTGCTCGAGGTGGTTCGCGATCAGGGCGAGGTCGAGGTCGCGGATGCCCAGCGGCTCCTCGGAGTATCGCTTGAGACGATTCGCCGCGATCTGCGACTCCTGGAGGCGCAGGGTCTGATTCGCCGTACCTACGGCCGGGTGTTCGCGGTCGAGGGCGGTACCGTCGAGACTCCGCTCAGGATCCGTCCCGAGATCAACCCGGAGGAGAAGGTCCGCATCGCCTCCGCGGTCGTGTCGCGACTGGGGGACGCGCACACGATCTTTCTTGACGAGGGCTATCAGACGCAGTTGATCGCGCAGCGCCTTCCGCAGGATCGGCGCTTTACGGTCATCACCCCGGCGTTGCCGATTGCGACATTCCTCGCCGCCCGGCCCAACATTCAGGTGATCATCCTCGGAGGTCGAGTCCGAGGGAACACTCTCGGCGTGGTGGACACGTGGGCCTCCGAGATGCTGGGCAAGTTGAATGTCGACCTGGTGGTTCTCGGCGCCAATGGCGTGTCGATCGACCGCGGCATGACTACTCCCGACCCGGCCGTAGCCGCCGTCAAGCGCGCCGCAGTGGCGAGCGCGTCCCGGCGGATATTCGTGGGTGCGCATCACAAGTTCGGGCGGACCACCTTCGTCACGTTCGCCAACGTGGACGACTTCGAAGAGATCATCACCGGCACTGAGCTCCCGCCGACCCTGGCGAAGCGCTTTGGTGCCGCCGGCGCCAACGTCACTCGCGTCTGATCCGCGCGCACCGAAGCGGTCACGAAGCGGCCAAGAAAACACACGAAGCGGCCTAGGTCTTGCCGATTGCTGGGCGTTACGTTGGTGGAGCCGTCACACCCCGGATGACGTCGCGGTGGTACCCGATTCCGAACGACTCCATCCGGGATGCGCGGCAAGACACTGATGACAGCGAAGTCGTCGAACCGGTGACATCGGCGTTATCCGGCAATGGAGGAGGAAATCGTGACCACTAGGACTATGTGGCGCTTCGGCGTTCCAGCAGCTGTGACCGCCGGCGTGATGACGCTGGCGGCGTGCTCCGGCGCAGGGACCGGGGGAGGCGGTGAGGCAACCGCCGGCGGCGATGGCGGCGAGTCCGTCGAACTGACCCTGGCGACCGTGAACAACCCGCAGATGAAGGACATGGAGGAGCTCAAGTCCACCTTCGAGAGCGAGCACCCGGACATCAAGGTCAAGTTCGTTCAGATGGAGGAGGGTGATCTCCGTGCGGCGGTGACGGCGGACGTGGCGTCCGGCGCGGGTCAATACGACATCGTGACGGTGGGCGCCTACGAGGTCCCGCAGTGGGCACAGCTCGGTTGGTTGACGAATCTGTCTCCGGCGCTTGAGGCGGATGCCGACTACGACGTCGCGGACCTGTTCCCTGCGGTGACCGACGCGCTGTCCGTCGACGGCGACCTGTACGCGGTGCCGTTCTACGGCGAGTCGTCGATCCTGATGTACAACAAGGACCTGTTCGAAGCGGCCGGTCTCACCATGCCCGATCACCCGACGTGGACCGAGGTCGCAGACTTCGCGAAGCAGCTCAAGACCGACGACACGGCGGGGATCTGTCTTCGCGGCAAGCCGGGCTGGGGCGACCTCTTCGCTCCGCTGACCACCGTGGTCAACACCTTCGGCGGCCAGTGGTACGACACGAACTGGGACGCCCAGGTGGATGCGCAGCCCTTCCAGGACGCGGTCAACTTCTACGTCGACCTGCTGGCGGACGCGGGTCAGTCGGACCCGGTCTCCTACAGCTTCACGGAGTGCCTCAACCTGGTTCAGTCCAGCAAGGCCGCGATGTGGTACGACGCCTCGGTTGCGGCGTCGATCCTCGAAGATGAGTCCACGTCGGCGGTCGCCGGAAGCATGGGCTACGTGCACGCTCCGGTGGAGAAGACCACCGAGTCGGGCTGGCTCTGGTCGTGGAACCTCGCGGTCCCCAACACCACCAAGAACCAGGTTGCGGCGGAGACGTTCGTCAAGTGGGCCACTAGCAAGGAGTACCAGCAGCTCGTGGGCGAGACCCTGGGGTGGACCCGTGTGCCCCCGGGCGCCCGAGTGTCGACGTACTCCATCCCGGAGTACGAGGAGGCCGCCGCGGCGTTCGCCCCTCTGACGCTTGATGTCATGAACGCGGTCGACCCGAAGATGCCTGGAGTCAGCCCGCAGCCGTGGGTGGGAGTCCAGTACGTCACGATCCCCGAGTTCCAGGACGTCGGCAACCAGGTGGCCCAGTTGGTGGCGGACGCCATCGCCGGCCGTACCACTGTCGAGGATGCCCTCGCTAAGGGTCAGACGATCGCCCAGGAAGCGGGCGACAAGCAGAAGTGAGGCCGCAGCGCCTCGGTGCTGCTTGGTCATTCATGGTCCCGGGGCCGGCACAGCCGGCCCCGGGAACCCCCTCAAGGATGCGGGAGTAACTCATCATGGCTGCAATATCCTCCGTAAAGGCCACGTCCGATACGCACAACGGACCGGATGTGGAGTACGAGAAGCGCCGACGATTCAACCGACGCGTGTCGCGCGGGCTGGTCGCCCCGGCGCTGATCTTCTCGATCGCGCTGACCCAGATCCCCTTCGTGGTCACCATCATCTTTTCGACGCTCAACTGGAATCAGCTCCGGCCTGACGAGATCCGCTTTGCGGGATTCCAGAACTTCGTCGAGGTCTTCACCGGCGGGGACTTCCTCCCGGCGCTGTGGAGCACGGTGCTCATCACCTCCTCGTCGGTGATCCTGTCTCTGGTCTTCGGGCTGTTTCTCGCGATCCTGCTCGACCGGAAGTTCCCGGGCCGCGCCGCCGCTAGGACGCTCGCGATCACCCCGTTCCTGGTGATGCCGGCGGCGGCAGCCTTGATCTGGAAGTGGTCGATCCTCGACGTCAACGTCGGCATGCTGAATTGGGGGCTTGGGCTGATCGGCATCGATCCGGTGGCGTGGAACACCGACCTCCCCGTGGTGACCATCGTGATGCTGCTCACCTGGCAGTACACGCCGTTCTTCATGCTCATCCTGCTCGCGGGCCTACAGAGTCAGAACCGCGAGGTGCTTGAGGCGGCGAGCGTCGACGGCGCGGGTGCCGTGCGGACGTTCCGCGCGATGACGCTTCCTCACCTCCGTCAGTATGCGGAGATCTCGACGCTGCTGGGGACGGTGATGCTCGTGCAGGTGTTCGACCCCATCGCGATCATGACGAAGGGCACGGGCGGCACGAAGACCCTGTCCTACCTGCTCTATGAGCGAGCGTTCATCGGTCTCGATGTCGGTCAGGCGGCGGCCTTCGGCGTCGTGACCGTGATCGTCACTATCGGCATTGCGACCATCGCACTTCGGACGATGTTCAAGGTGTTCGTGGATGGAGAGGTGAAGTAATGCGCAAGCTCACTGGTGCCCTGCTGTCCGGATTCACCTGGTTCTGGATCCTGCTCGCCTTCTTCCCGATCGGCTGGATGGTCTTCACGAGCCTGAAGACGGAGACCGATGCGGCGACCATTCCCCCGACGTTCGCCGTCCCGCTGAGTTTCGACCAGTATCGGGAGGTTTGGGATCGGGACTTCGCTCCCTATCTGCTGAACTCGCTCTTCGCGAGCATCACGTCGACGATCCTGGTGCTCGCCATCGCGATCCCGGCTGCCTATGGGCTGAGCATCAGGCCGGTCCGGAAGGTTCAGGATGTCCTGTTCTTCTTCATCTCGACCCGCTTCCTGCCCGTGGCGGCGGCGATTCTGCCGTTGTACTTCATCCTGAAGACCATCGGCTTGCTCGACAACGTCACGGCGCTGGCGCTGCTGTACGGCGCGATGAACCTCCCCATCGCGGTCTGGATGATGCGATCGTTCTTCAACGACGTGCCGCGTGAGATCACGGAGGCGGGCCAGGTCGACGGCGCCAACCTGCGTGTGGAGATCACGCGCCTGGTTCTCCCCATCGTTGCGCCGGGCGTGGCGGCGGTGGCGCTCATCAGCTTCATCTTCGCGTGGAACGAGTACTTCCTGGCGCTGATCCTGACGAGCGACGCGGCTCGGACGCTGCCGCCGTATCTGGCGAGCTTCGTCGACGGCCGTGGGCAGTTCCTTGCGGTCCTGTCAGCGGCGTCGACCATGGCTGTCTTCCCCGTCGTGCTGGCTGGCTGGGCGGCGCAGAAGCAGCTGGTGCGCGGTCTCGCGATGGGTGCGGTCAAGTGACACACGTCATCAGCAACGGTTGGCTCGCGGACGCATCACGCGTCCGCGAGTCGGGAGTCCAGGTACCCCTTTACGACCGCTCCCGCGTGACGCCGGGCATCGTGCACTTCGGCGTCGGGGGCTTCCACCGCGCGCACCAGGCGATGGCGATCGACCGCCTCATGAACGCGGGCCTAGCGCTCGACTGGGGCATCTGCGGCGTTGGCGTCATGGAACCCGACCGTCGCATGCAGCAGGTGATGGACGATCAGGACTGCCTGTACACGATGGTCGTGAAGCACTCCGACGGAAGCCGCGAGGCCCGGGTGATCGGAAGCATCGTCGAATACCTGTACGCGCCCGACGATCCGGAGGCCGTCATCGAGAAGATGGCGGACCCGGCTACTCGTATCGTGTCGCTGACCGTCACCGAAGGCGGCTACAACTTCGATCCGGTCACGGGGAAGTTCGACGGGACCAACGCGGCGGTGGTCGCGGACCTGGAGCCGGGAGCCGCGCCCGCGACGGTGTTCGGACTCGTGACCGAGGCGCTGGTCCGCCGTCGGGACCGCGGTCTGGCGCCGTTCGCGGTCATGTCCTGCGACAACATTCAGGGCAACGGCCATATCGCGCAGGAGGTCTTCGGCGCTTTCGCATCCCTTCGCGACCCGGACCTGGGCGCATGGGTGCGGGACAACGTCGCGTTCCCCAACTCGATGGTCGACCGCATCACGCCCGTGACCGCTCAGTCGGACATCGACGAGTTGGCGAGCCGATTCGGCGTCGCGGATGCCTGGCCGGTCGTGTGCGAGCCGTTCTTCCAGTGGGCGCTCGAAGACGCGTTTCCGCTGGGGCGGCCTCCGTTCGAGGAGGCCGACGTGCAGGTGGTGCCCGACGTGCTCCCCTACGAGCTGATGAAGCTGCGGCTGCTGAATGTGGGGCACCAGGCGATCTGCTACTTCGGCTTTCTCAGCGGGTACCGGTTCGCCCATGAGGCGGCGTCGGATCCCGCCATCGCCAAGTTCGTTCTCGCATACATGGATCGCGAGGCGACCCCCACCCTGCAGCCGGTCCCCGGTGTGGACCTCGACGCGTACAAGCACACGCTCATCGAACGGTTCTCGAACCCCGAAGTGCGCGACACCCTCGCGCGACTATGTGCCGAGTCCTCGGACCGCATCCCCAAGTGGTTGGTTCCGGTGATCCGCGAGCGCCGTGCCGCGGGCGGCGACGTGTCGCTATCGGCTGCGATCGTCGCCAGTTGGGTGCGCTACGCGCTCGGCGTCGACGAACTCGGACAGCCGATCGAGGTGGTCGATCGGCTCAAGGATCAACTGACCCCGCTCGCGCTCCGTCAGCGCGAAGACCCGCTCGCGTTCGTGTCGGTGTCCTCGCTCTTCGGAGACCTGGCCAGCGACCCGGGCTTCACCGAGCCCTACCTCGCGACCCTCGAGTCGCTCCACGGTGTCGGGGCTCACGAAACCGTCGCGAGGTTGGCAGGCTCCTAGGCAGGGCGCGCTCCGGCGGCCGTCCGATACGGCGGCCGCCGGGACGTCCTGGGCGGCGCGCCAGATTTCTAGGCCGGACCTGTGGGTCCGGCCTTTTGCGTTCCCGGAGATGCCCGCCGGGCGATCCCTCGTCTGCGGCCCGCGGTTGACACCCGACGGCGCGCGCGGTTCACTAGG
>JAHEMW010000098.1 GCA_024643505.1 Demequinaceae bacterium | reverse complement strand
CGCCTCGTCCCAGGCGGCTACCGGCGCGTATCCGCTGAATGGAGTGGACGGGGGTTCGGACGACATACGGCAGAGCCTACGAGTCTCATGTTTCCGGCGCACTACAGAAACGAGCGACGCGCCCTCGGGCTACGGAGCCTCAAGCAGCCCCTGAGCATCGAGCGCATCTGCAAGGGGGCCGGGCAAGACCCACACGACTGATGCGCCGTGCTCCGAATCGACCAGCGCGCGGGAACCAGAACTTTGCGCGCCGGGATCGTCCAGGTCGCCGAGCATCATCTGAACGCCACCAATTCCGTCGGCTGGGTCGACATAGATGTATCCGCGCTCAGCCAGCCAGAACGACAGGATGTTTCCGTGAGTGACCGCGTATGTCGAACGAGAATTCGCGTGCAGGGGAACCCCTGGGTCGACCGCTTCAACCGCGACCACCGCCGGGCGCGGAGACCTCATTGACTCTTCGAGCGGGTCGAAGTTCCGCGCGTCGGACACGACAGTACCGACTGCGGCTGCAATGCCGAGCACCACGATCGTCGCGGCTCGCCATCTCGAAATCGCGAGCAGTGCGAGCGCGGGTACCGCAGCGAGAATCGCCACGACAGTCCAGTTCTCGGCGTCGCCGGTCACGGCGTAGGTCGGATGAAGGAGGTGGGCGACGCCCGGCACATGAGGCGACGTGAGGTTGGCGCCGACTGGAATCGCAGGGGCGACCCACGCGAGGAACGCGATGGAGACAACTACCACCGTTGCCGCGAGAGTGACGCGCGTGCGGACGGATAAGCCCGCCGCAACGCGGACGAGTCCCGCGACGGCTAGCGGGAGAAGGAAGGCGTCTAGGTAGCGGCCGTAGAAATGCACGTGCACCCCGGTGAGCAGGTCCGGACTGTCCGCCAGCAGCAGGGGCACGGTGAGTATCATCGCTACCAGGGGCGCAGCGACGAGTACGCCGACGCGACGCGACTGTGACCTCACGGCGAGGGTGAAGAGAGCTGCTGCGCCGAGTGCCGTGAGCCCTGCCCACGCCGCAATCTGATACCACACCTGCGACGCGAGAATCTCGACATAACCGAGCGGTGTCGCGCGTGAAATGTCGTCGAGAGTTGAGCCCACGCGGTCGGACTCGAAGTAGATCGACTCCGATACGTACCTCAGCAGGGCGTACGCGAGCGCAAGCACCGCGCCGCCGACGGCGACCAGCGTGAGCCACACGGAGAGGCGACGCCAAGACGCGAGTACCGCAACCGCGATCATGACGAGCGCGAACGGTAGGGCTCGCCCGTGCGCAAACACCGCACCTCCGGCGGCAACGGCGAGCAACGCGGCGCTGCGTACGGTCGGCGCATCGGCGAAGCGCCACGCCGCTGCGAGCGTGCAGGACACGAGTAGCACGAGCAGGTTCTCGGCCCACACGTAGTTTGACTCGAGCGCGCGAGCTGGCGCCGCAAGCGCGATCGCTGCCACGACCACGCTGAGATTGGGCGCTGCGCCGAAGCGGCGCGCCAGGTTTGCCAGCGGAAGCACCGTCAGAAGTGCAATGACGACGCAAAGCAGCACCGCGATCCGGTAGACCGTGAGCGGATCGGAGGTCACCCACCACGCCGGGGCGATCAGGACCGACAAGCCAGGCATGTATGAGTCGCCCGTGAGGAGCCAATCTGTGGCGGGCCGCGCGATGAGGCGCGAGGCACCGAGAATTCCTACCTCATCGTTGGCAAACACCGGCGCGAAGGATCGCCATTGGACGGCAACAAGGACGGCGGCCAAGGCGGAGACCGAGAACCACGCTGCCCACCGCGGCAAATCGCCGTTCTTCGGGTGTGGAGCCAACGATGATTCGAGCACCGTTGGCGCCAAGGACTCAGGAGTGGCGACCATGCTCAGACCGTACGCGGCCTCCGTGCGAGATCGACGCCGCCACTCCGGGTTCGCACGGCGCCAGCAGCTCCGGTTCGGAGACGGCGTTGACGTTCCCAGCGCCCAGCTATACGACCTGCGCCGCGCGGTAGCGCTCGACGACGATCTCCACAAGCCGAGCGTCTGGCGCAAGCGGAGCCGTCACGTGGTCGGCGTCGGACCGCTCGAGGGCATTTTGAAAGAACCCGGGCGACAGCAGGTACGACACGACGGCAACGTCCCCGTCGTCGCTATCCTCGCCGTAGTCGCGAGCTGCCCGAATGGCCTGCGCGACCGTCGGCTCGATTCCCGCCGCATAGCCGACGCGCACGGGTCCATCCCATCGCAACCGCAGCCAGTCGAGCGTGAGCTCGGTATCCGACTGCGAGCGAGGGTCGGAGGAGCCCGCGGGCGCTAACACAAGTGTCGCAGTGGCGAGCACTCCTGCCTCGCGAATTCGATCGAGCAGAATATCGATGAGGCGGTGGTCAGGGCCGAGCGCTGGGGCGGCGATGCAGTCGTCACGGCTCGCGACCGCCTCCGCAATGTCGACGTGCACGTGGTAACCGCCCGCGAGCAGGTACGGAACGACGACGGCGCTCATGCCGCTCTGGTTCATCGGGATCGACGCCACGACGTCGGCAACGGTCGGCTCTTGAACGTCGACGTACGCGACGACGACCTCCGCGTCGATCGCGGCGCGCACCTGCGTGGCGACAGCCTCGATGAGCGCCTGTCCGTCAGTATCCCGCGTGCCGTGTGCGCAAAGGATGAGTATTGGCGCCTGCATAGGGCCTCCTAACCTGCGCTCGTCCCACCCGCCACTGTGCCGAGAAGACCTGGGCGCGCAACCTCTCCGACGACGATAATGGCGGGAGGTTTCACCCCGATTTCCTCGGAGATACGAACGATCGTTTCGAGTGTGGCGAACGTCGTGCGTTCGCGCTTCGTTGAGCCGTTCTCGACGATCGCGACCGGCAGCGTCGGTGCGGCACCCGCAGCGAGAGCTGCGGCGCATATCGTGCCAAGCGCGGTGACTGCCATGAGCAGCACGACCGTCGCCCCGCCCGTCATAGCCGCAATTGCGGTCGGGTCCGCGCCCGCGTGCCCCGTGGTGATGAGCACTGAAGTAGCGATCCCGCGGTGCGTCACCGGGATGCCCGCAAGCCCGGGAACGGAAATGGCGCTCGTGACACCCGGAACCACCTCGACAGCCAACCCCGCGTCGACGCACGCTCGCACTTCCTCTCCACCGCGACCGAAAACAAAGGGATCGCCGCCCTTGAGGCGCACCACCGTGAGGCCTTGCCGCGCCCGGTCGATG
Source organism: Demequinaceae bacterium (assembly GCA_024643505.1). Lineage (GTDB taxonomy): Bacteria > Actinomycetota > Actinomycetes > Actinomycetales > Demequinaceae > Demequina. The sequence goes on along the minus strand of JAHEMW010000098.1, from coordinate 2,969 downwards.
AGGATGCTGTTGATCTCGTCTTGCGGAACGGGGTGGTTGTCGGGGCTTTTGCCGACGTTGATCACTTCGACGTCGTACGGCACCGTGACGAGTAGTTGCGTCGCTCCCAGCCGATCCGTGACGACCACGTCCGCCTCCGCGAGCGCCTGCCGTCCTCGGACCGTCATCAGGCCAGGGTCTCCGGGGCCGGATCCGACGAGGATCACGCGTCCAGCGCCTGGTCGGCGGCGGCGCAGGTCGACGCCGCCCGAGTCAATGTGCGCGGCGATTGCGTCGCGAACGGCGCGAATTCGCACGGGATCCGGGCTCCCGGTCGACGCAACGCCAACGTTAAGGTCGCCGTGCGTTGACATGGCGGCCTGTCGCGCGCTGCCGGCGCTCGCGCGCGATGCGTTGATGCACCACAGTCGCCGTTCGTTGGCCCACGCGACAACGCGATCATTCACGTCGTCATCGTTCGTCGCGGCGAGCACGAGCCAAGCGTCGTCGAGGTCTGCGGCTTCGGCTCGCCGCTTTCGCCACTCGACATCGCCGTGGAGCGCCTGCCGCGCGAGGTCGTCGCGTGCGGCGGGAGCCACGACCACCACGCGCGCGCCCGCTGCGAGGAACCGGCGCGCCCGCCGCGCCGCGACGCCGCCCGCGCCGACGATGACGACAGTCTTGTCACGCAGATCGAGCCCGAACAGCGTCGTCATTGCTCGCGAGCCCATGCGTCGACTGCGTCGACAACGAACCCGACGTCGACCTCGGAGTGCGACGTAGAGACGAACCACGCCTCGAACGCGCTCGGCGGCGGATACACGCCTGCCTCGTGCAGGTGATGGAACAGGCTCGCGTACGCCGCGGTGTCCTGGCGCGCAACCTCAGCGAACGTCACCGGCGGCGTGGCGAGGCCGAAGAAGAACGACCCAAGCGTGCCAGCCCGACCCACGGAATGGGTGATGTTGTGCGATGCCAGCGCTCCCGAAACGCCCTCGAACAGGGCGTCGGCGTTGTCGGCGAGTCGCGCATGCGCCGCGTCGTCAAGAAGTTTCAGCGTCGCGAGACCCGCGGCGACCGCGACCGGGTTTCCCGACAGCGTTCCTGCCTGATAGACGGGGCCAAGCGGCGCGAGGAGCGCCATCAGGTCGGCCTTGCCCGCGATCGCGGCGACGGGGAGCCCTCCACCGATCACCTTGCCGAACGTCACGAGGTCCGGGCTCCACGGCTCGATGCCCGACGCGATGTCTCGGTCCCGCTCTACTCCCCACCACCCCGCGGGGCCCGCGCGAAAGCCCGTCAACACCTCGTCGACGATGAAGATCGCGCCCTCGTGGCGACACAATTGCGAAATGAGCCGGTTGAAACCATGCGGCGGCTCGACCACGCCCATATTTGCGGGCGCCGCCTCCGTAATTACCGCCGCGATCTCAGCGCCATGCTCGGCAAAAGCGTCGGTCAACGCGTCCACGTCGCCGTAGGGCAACACCATGGTGTCGGCCGCCGCGGCACGGGTCACGCCCGCGGAGTCGGGAGTCCCGGCGGTCGCCAGCCCGGATCCTGCGGCGACCAGCAACCCATCGGAATGTCCGTGGTAGCAGCCCGCGAACTTGATGATCCGGTCGCGTCCCGTCGCTCCGCGAGCGAGGCGCAGGGCCGTCATGGTGGCCTCGGTGCCGGTCGACACGAGCCGAACCCGCTCCGCGGGCGCGTAGCGCTCCCGCACCAACTCGGCGAGCTCGACCTCTGCCTCGGTCGTGGCTCCAAAGCTCAACCCGCGCGAAGCCGCCCGGGATACCGCCTCCACGACCTCTGGGCGAGCATGGCCGAGGATCGCGGCGCCCCACGAACACACGAGGTCCACGTACTCCCGGCCGTCAGCGTCGGTGATGCGGGAACCGCGCGCGGAGGCGATCGGGACCGGATCCCCGCCGACGCCGTTCCAGGCGCGGACGGGAGAATTCACCCCGCCGGGCAGGATCGCGCGAGCGCGCGCCGAGAAGGCAGAGGTGCTCACGCGCCCTCCTGGAGCCAGCCGGCCAGGTCGACCGCGGCGTAGGTCACGATCACGGCCGCGCCTGCACGGCGAATCGATGTGACCGCTTCGAGGTGCGCCGCGCGACGGTCAAGCCATCCCCGTTGCGCGGCCGCTTCGATCTGCGCGTACTCGCCAGACACGTGGTACGCCGCGACGGGAATGGAGACGGCGGCCGCGACATCTGCGAGCACGTCGAGATACGGCAGCGCCGGCTTGACCATGACCAGGTCGGCTCCCTCTGCCGCGTCGATTTGGGCTTCTCGCAGTCCCTCCCGACGATTCGCGGGATCCATCTGGTAGGTGCGCCGGTCGCCCTCGAGCTGGCTCTGGACCGCCTCACGAAACGGCCCGTAGAAGGCCGACGCGTACTTCGCGCTGTACGCAAGAATCGCAGTGTCGAGCGCACCGGCAGCGTCGAGCGCTGCCCGCACCGCGGCGACCTGCCCGTCCATCATTCCGCTGAGCCCAAGGACGTCCGCGCCTGCCGCCGCGAGCACGACGCTCATCCGCGCGTAGGCCTCCACGGTGGCGTCGTTGTCGACGCTGCCGTCGGCAGCGAGCACTCCGCAGTGGCCGTGATCGGTGAATTCATCAAGGCACACGTCGACCATCACGACGAGGCGCCCTGCGGCGGTCGCCACGGCGACTTCGACAGCGCGCGCGAGGATCCCGCTCGGGTCGCACGACGCACTGCCCGCGGCATCACGCACCATCGGGATCGCGAACAGCATGACGCCGCCGACGCCCGCGGCGGCGGCGCGCTCGATCTGCTCGGGCAGCGAGGCGAGGGTGTCGTGCCTCACCCCCGGGAGAGATTCGATGGGACGCGGGGCATCGAGACCCTCGCGCACAAACAGCGGCAAGACGAGTTCGCGCGGGTGCACGCGCGTTTGCGCGACGAGTGCGCGTATCGCGGGTGTCGCGCGCAACCGCCGCGGCCGAATGGGGATGT
>JAHEMW010000097.1 GCA_024643505.1 Demequinaceae bacterium | reverse complement strand
GACCCGTCGCTTGCGCTGTTGTCGCCCGTTCCGCTGCTTGAGGGGATTGAACCGCGCACGGTGGGTCTCGGCATTGTGGCGGCGGTCGCGCTCCTGGCGGCCGACGTCCTCTCGAGCGCCGTCGTCGCGCCCGCATTCGCGCGGGCCGTGCTGGGAGAACGCATCACCCTCGGTTCGGCGATGTCGACGGTGCGCTCGCGGATCGGCGGCCTTGCGCTGCTGTATCTCCTCACGAACCTTACGGTTGCCGTCGTTGTTCTTGCGGGAGTGATTCCTCTCGTGATCGGCGCCGCAAATTCTGACGCGACACCGTCGATCCTTGGGGTCCTCGTGTTGGTGTTCGTCGCGCTCCCGGCGCTGCTCATCGTGAGTATGGTCGCGGGAATTGCGCGCCCGGTGCTGGTCTTGGAGCAGCGTTCCGCCGTTGACGCCATCCGCCGTACCGTGCGGCTCCTGCGCGGCAGATTCTGGTGGTCGGTTCTCGTCGTGCTCGTGACCGGAGCGATCATCAACGTGGCGACGGCCGTGCTTCAGCAAGTCGGAGGGATTGGCGCAACACTCATTGTGGCGGCATCGCCGGAGTCGTCGACGGCCGCACTCGTCGCGTTTACGGTCATTTTCGCGCTGACGGCGACGCTCAGTTACGTCATCTTGTATGCCTACATGGGCGGGGTTTTCACGCTCCTTCACATCGACGCGCGCATCCGCCACGAGGGTTTCGACCGCGACCTCGCGGCGGCGGCCGAAGCCAGGCGTCACTAGGTGGTCGCCACCGACGTTCCCGTGGTGCCCGACGCCGAAACGGCGCGCCGTTGGGCGCAGGACGAACTGGCGGACGGTGGCTACCAATCCGGCGAGTCGGGCTGGCTGCGTCGGTTCATTGATTGGCTCCAGGAGATCGTCACGGGGTTCGGCGACGGCGTTGGCGGGGCGCTCGGCGGTGCGGGTGCGATTGTCAGCATCGTCGTCGGCCTCGCGATCGTCGGGATCGCGGTCTGGCTGATCGTTGGACCGTTACGGCGATCACGCGGGCGCCACGTGCACTTGGACGTGGCGGACGAGCCTTCGCTCACCTCCGTCGCGCTCTCGCAGCGCGCAGCGACGGCGGCACAGGAGGGGCGGTGGGACGATGCGGTGGTCGAGGCCTTCCGCGCACTCGTGCGTCGCCTCGACGAGCGCGGGCTCATCGCGTTGCGCCCTGGGCTCACCGGACACGAGGCCGCAGCACAGGCGGCCGTGGTCAGGCGCGACCTCGCGGACGCGCTGCGCGGCCACGCCGATCGCTTTGACGCCGTCAGGTACGGACACGCGCGGGGCAACGACAGCGACTACCGCAGCATCGTCACAACCATCAACAGCGTCGACGCGCGTGAGGTTTCGGTAACGCTGTGACCGCCGTCGCGCCTGCGGTCCACCGCTCCCGCGGCGCCCGCGCGTGGGCCGTGATCCCGGCGCTGTTCGTTGCGCTTGTCGTCATCCTGGCGCTCGGCACGCAACCCGGCGATTACGACCCACTGTCGCCGAACAATTCCACACCGTCGGGAGCGCGTGCGGCGGCGGAGGTCCTTCGGGCAGAGGGTGTCGCCGTCCGCCAGGTCGACGCCCTCGCGGGCGCGCGCATTTCGACACCGGCGACCACCACGCTCGTCATCGCCAACCCGGGGCAGCTCACGAGCGCGCAGACGGATTCCGTCCTCGCGTTTCCCGGCACGCTCGTGTTCCTTGGGGTGTCTGAAGAGGTCCTGGACGCGCTCGACACGGGCCTCAGCATGACCAATATTCTCGTCGGAAGCGTGGTGGACGCGAGTTGCGCCGAACCGGACGCCGTGGCCGCTCAGCGCGTACTCGTCCAAGGCGACGTTATCTCCGGCGCGGGGCGCGGCGAAGACGCGCTGTGCTTCACCACGTCGGGAGGCGAGTCAGCGTACCTGGCGGTAGATCGCGACGGCGCGCGGCGGGTCGTCCTTGCGAGCGCGACGATTGCGGACAACGCGCACCTCGCACAGGAAGGCAATGCGGCGCTCGTGCTGCGTTCGCTCGGGTCGCGCGAGGCACTGGTCTGGTACGTAGCAACCGGATTAGACCAGACGCTGCTGCCAGCCGGCGGTCAAGGTGGGCCCGCCTCCCCCGTTCAAGCCTCGCCAGACTTCCTCCCGCCCGGGTTCGGCAACGCCGTCTACGCGCTCGCTCTCGCGGTCGGGGTCGTGGCGCTATGGCGGGGGCGGCGATTCGGGCCGCTCGTGACAGAACGCCTGCCCGTGGTCGCCCATGCGTCGGAAGCGACACGCGGGCGCGGGCGGTTGTACCGGCGCGCACGGGCGACGGGCCGAGCGACGGCAGCGTTGCGCGCGGCGAGCGCGGCTCGGATGGCTGCGCGGCTCGGGGTTCCACGACACGCCACTCCACGTGAACTTGTCGCCGCACTCGCCCTGGCCACGGGAAGACCCCACGCGGACATTGATGCCCTGGTATACGGCAGCGCCCCCACGACGGAGGCTGACATGATGGCCATCGTGACCGGACTCGACACCCTTGAAAGTGAGGTCAACCGACGGTGAACGACATGACCATGGACCACGATCCCCGGGCCGCGCTCGGAGAACTCCGCACGGAGATCGGCAAGGCGGTCGTCGGTCAGGATCAGGCTGTCACCGGCCTCGCGATCGCCTTGCTGTGTCACGGACACGTGCTGATGGAGGGAGTTCCGGGTGTCGCCAAGACCCTCCTCGTGCGCGCGTTGTCACACGCGTTGGGGGCGAGATTCACGCGCGTGCAGTTTACGCCGGACCTCATGCCCGGGGATGTGACGGGTTCGCTCATCTACGACGCACGGACGGCGGCCTTCTCGTTCCGTGAAGGTCCCGTTTTCACGAACATCCTGCTCGCGGACGAGATCAACCGCACACCCCCGAAGACGCAGGCGGCGCTGCTGGAGGCGATGGAGGATCGGCAGGTCACGATCGATGGCCTCTCGCGAGCCCTGCCGGACCCATTCCTCGTCATCGCGACCCAGAATCCCGTGGAATACGAGGGCACATATCCGCTACCAGAGGCCCAGCTTGACCGCTTCCTGCTCAAGATCACCGTGCCGATCCCTGATCGCGATGCGGAGACCGCCATCGTGCGTCGTCATGCGGACGGGTTCAACCCCCGGGATCTCGCCGCCGCGGGGGTGTCGACGGTCGCGTCGCTCGCGGACATCGCGGCCGGCCGAGAACAGGTGGCCCGCGTCGAGATCTCAGACGACGTTGTGGCATACATCGTCGATATCTGCCGGGCAACGCGTGCGGCGCCGTCCGTAGCGCTCGGCGCCTCGCCACGCGCAGCGGCGGCGCTGATGGCGACGTCGAGAGCGTGGGCGTGGATGCGCGGCCGTGACTTCGTGTCGCCTGATGACGTCAAGGCACTCGTCGGATGGGTCCTCTCGCACCGGATACAGATGCGCCCAGAGGCCGAGCTCGAAGGCGTCACCACCCAGAGCGTGCTCGCTTCAGTCGTCGCGAGCGTGCCGGTTCCGCGGTAGATCGTGTACATCACCGGCTGGACGGCCGCCGCTGCGCTCGCGGGGGCGATCCCCGCGTGGCTGACCGCGACGCGCGCTGTCGCGTGGTGGTGGATGATCGCGATTGGAGTTGTCGTCGTGGTCGACGCCGCGCTTGCGGGCACGACGCGAGGACTCGACGTGAGCCGTGACCGGATCGCGTCGGTCAGACTGACCCAATCCACCACAGCGACACTGGTCGTTCGCAACCCAACGCGGCGCCGTTTTCGCGGTGCGGTCCGCGACGGTTGGGAGCCATCGGCAGGTGCATCGCAGGTGAGACACCGCGTCGCGCTCGACCCGGGTGCGACAACGCGACTCACGACGTCGCTCACCCCTACACGCCGCGGTGATCGCCACGCAGTGAGCGTGACACTGCGCAGCGAGGGCCCTTTCAGGTTGGCAGGGCGGCAGCGCACCATGACGCTTCCGGGTACCCTCCGTGTGCTCCCGGAGTTTGCGTCCCGGCGCCATCTTCCGGGACGCCTGCGGCGCCTGCGGGAGATCGACGGCAGGACCGCGGTCCGTTCAGGCGGCGCTGGGAACGAGTTCGACTCCCTTCGCGAGTACGTCATCGGTGACGACGTGCGGGCGATTGACTGGCGCGCAAGCGCTCGCCGCGCGGACGTTGTCACGCGCACGTTTCGTCCCGAGCGCGACCGGCGGATTCTCATCGCGATCGATACGGGGCGCTTGTCGGCTGGGCGCGTCGCCGGCGCACCGCGCCTCGATGCCGGGATTGAGGCGACGCTCCTGCTATCTGCGCTGGCAGCGCGCGCGGGCGACCGCGTGCACGTCACGGCGTTTGACCGGTCGGAGAGGGCGCGCGCATCGATGGCGTCCGGGCCATCGTCGATGCCCTCTCTCGCGAACGCCCTCGCCGACCTCGAGCCTTCACTGGTCGAGCCCGACTGGCGAGCGCTCGTGCGCCTCGTGTCGGAGCGGCTGTCCCAACGGGCGCTCGTGGTCTTGCTGACGACGATTGACACCACCTCGATCGACGGCGGCTTGCTCGACGCCGTCGCAGCCTTGGGACTCAAGCACCAGGTGATCGTCGCGTCGGTCGACAACCCCGATGTTCGACGAGATGCGCGTCGCCGCGACGACGCTGACGCTGTCTACGCCGCAGGCGCCGCCGCACGGGCGCTTCTTGAAGTCGACGCCGTTGGCGTGCGGCTGCGTGAACTCCGGGCCGAGGTGGTCATCGCCGAACCAGGCGACCTGGCGCCAGCTCTCGCCGACCGCTACCTCGCACTCAAGGCGGCAGGGCGACTCTAGCCCGCGACCGGGGCGGTCGCGCTCGCGAAATCCGCCTCAGAGTCCCCGCTCGCGCCGGCCTCCACCGCGCGTCGTCCCGCCACGAAGACAACGATCCAAAACGCGGCGCACGCGAGCGCGCCAATCGCGATCTTCAGCCACCACGCAAGCGTTGAGCCCGTGATGTACCCCTCAATGAGGCCGGATGCGAACAACGCGATCGTGAGCGCGCCCGCCACGGCGAAACTGATCCTCCCCTCCTCCCCGAGCGCTATTGCGCGAGTTCTCGGCCCGGGCACGAGCATCGTCCAGAACAACCTCAGGCCTGCACCCGCCGCGACAAATACCGCCGACAGTTCAAGGAGGCCGTGGGGAATAATCAGCGCGAAGAACACGTCGAGAGCGTCGGCCTCCGCCATCACTGCACCCGCGGTGCCGAGTTGGATGGTGGTCACGTACAGGAGGTAGAGCGGGTAGATGCCCGAGATGCCGAACGCGATGCACTGCGCCGCGATCAAGGCGTTGTTCGTCCACACCTGCGCCGCAAACGCCGTCGAGTCGTACTCGACGTAGTAGCTCGCGAACTGCTCGTTGGCGATGCTCGCGCGATCATCGGGCGTTCCGATCAGTTCGAGCACCTCGGGATGACTCACGGTCCACCACGCGCTCAAGGTCCCAACCACGCACACGACTATCGCGACCGCAACCCCCCACCATCGGACGCGAAATAACGCCGCGGGCATCGTCACCGTCAAGAATCGCCGCACGTCTCCCGTGGACGCAGTGTGGGCCCCCGTGAGCCACACTCGAGAGCCCGCGAGGAGCACGGACAACCGCGAAATCAGGGTGGGCTCGGGTGCTGACGATCGGATCTCCGACAGGTCTGCTGCCGTCGCCACGTACAGCCGCGCGAGCTCGTCTGACTGCGCCCCCGTGAGCCGGCGGCGGCGCGTGAGGTCGCGCAGCCGGTTCCACCGTGACTCGCGGGCGGCCGAGAACGAATCGAGGTCCACGCGGCTACCATGCCATACAGGTTGACGAAGGGGCGGCGATGAGCGACACGGACGACATCGTCATCGGCGAAGGCGTCGCGCTTGAGGCGGGCGCCGCCCCCGTCACGCTTCGGATACTTTCAGGGGCCATCGACTTCGTCGTCTACCTCCTGGCGGCATTCGTGCTGCTGCGTGCCGCTGGTCCCATCGTGTCGAGCGTTTCCGTCGCCTGGGCGGCCGCGATTGTCGTGATCTTGAGTGTGACGATGCTCGTTTTCGTTCCCGCCACGGTCGAGACCCTGTCGCGCGGGCGCTCCCTAGGCCGGCTTGCGGCCGGCCTCAGAGTGGTGCGCGACGACGGCGGGCCAGTGTCGGTGCGGCACGCCATCGCACGGTCGTTCGTCGGGCTCATCGAGATCTACGGCACCGCGGGAACCGT
>JAHEMW010000096.1 GCA_024643505.1 Demequinaceae bacterium | reverse complement strand
GCCACTGATGCCGCGAAGGCGAGCAATGCCCACGACACGACGAGTCCCGCCGCGCCGACGGCCATCGCGCGACGCGGCGACGCGTCGACGATGCGTCCCACCATCAGCATGGCGAACACGCCAAGCACGGCGGACGCCATGAGCACCAGCGGCACCGCACTCGCGCTAATGCCAGCAACGTCGGTGAGCAGCGGCGTGATGTACGTGAAGACCGAGATGTAGCCGGCGACCATGATCACGAGGATCGCCTGGACCCGCACGAAGGCCCGGACTGACGGGTGCGACCCTCGCGAGGCCGAGCCCTCGGACGGGCGATAGGTGGGCAGCACCAGGGCGACGGCAATCGCCAACGCGACGCCGAGGCCGGCGAGCACAAAGTACGGCGCCCGCCACCCCACCTGCTGGCCAAACCACACGCCGACGGGAAGCCCCATCACCCCGGCGATTGCCGTGCCAACGAGTACCCGGGTCACGACTCGCCCGCGCACGTTCACGGGGAACAGGTCCGCCGCGGCCGCAACGGCGACCGCCCAATACGCCGAATGCGCGACCGCCGTGATGCCGCGGCCGACGACCAACTGGGCAAAGTCGTCGGACAGTGCCTGGGTCACGAGCCCCACAGTCCACAGCGCCGCGGCGGCGGTGAGAAGGTATCGGCGGGGAATCGCGCGCGTCGTCAGCGCGATCGGCACCGAGCACAGCACCACGACAGCCGCGAAGCCCGTGACCAGCAGGCCGGTCTTCGCCTCGGAGGTTCCGAGGTCCTCCGACATGAGCGTGATGAGGCCAAACGGCAGGATCTCGTTCGTCACGACGGCGAAGCCCATGACGGACAGCACGATGAGCGCCATTCGGGCGCGCTCGGGCGACGCCTTGACGGGCGGGGTCGTGGGAATGGCGTCGTGCGAGAGCGGGCCGATGGGCGCGGTCATGGTGTGGCGGCTCCGAAGCTGGGGCGGTCCACCTATGTTCTCACCCGCGGTTCGGTGATCACGACCACCGCAGCCGCCGCGACCAGCACCGCGCCGGCCACCGGCAGCCACGACAGGCCAAGGGAGGCGAACACGGCCGCCCCGGCGAGCGACCCCACCATCGCGCCCGCATTAAACGTCGTCGAGTACAGCGCCGCGCCCATGTCCGTGCGCCCGGGCGCATGTCGAGCAGTGCGCGTGAGCATCGTCGCGACCGTGATGGACCACGCGAGCCCAAACAGCGCCATCGCGCCCCACGCCACCAGCGGCACCGATCCCGCGATCGCCAGCGCGCCCCACGCGAGCGCCATGAGTCCGACGCCCACCGTCATCGTCTGCCGCGGCGCGTGATTCACGCACCGACCCACGGTCCACATGCCGACTACCCCCGACGCCGACGCGGTTCCCAGCACCAGTGGGACGACGCCCGGGCTGAGGCCAGCGACGTCCGTCAAGTAGGGCGTGATGTAGGTGTAGACGACAATCCACCCGGTGACCACGAGCGCCTCGATGCACAGCACGCGCACGAAGATGCGCTGTGACGGCGCGGGTGCGTGGTCCGCACCCCCATCGCACGGCGCGTAGGTGGGAAGGGTGATCGCGATCGCGATGGCGAGCGCGAGCCCCACCGCGGCGAGCCCAAAGAACGGCGCCCGCCACGAGGTCGCGTGCGCCCACCAGATCGACAGCGGGAGGCCCGCAACGCCGGCGAGGCTCGTCCCAAACATCAGGCGCGCCACGACCTGGCCGCGCACTTCTGCCGGAAAGAGGTCCGCGGCGGTCGCCATCGCGACCACCCAGAACACGGCCTGGCCGACGGCCATGATGATGCGCCCGGCGAACAATTCGGTGAGCCCATGCGACAGTGCGATGAGCGACGCGCCGAGCGCCCACATGCTCATGGATGTCGCGAGCAGGTGTCTGCGCGGGATATTCTTAACCCACCGCGCAATCGGTACCGACGTCACGACGAGGACCAGCGCAAACGCCGTCACGAGGAGCCCCATGCGGGCCTCGGACACTCCCAGATCATCTGCCATGAGGCTCAGCAGCCCAAACGGAAGAATCTCGCCCAAGACAATCGCCAATCCCGTGCATGACAGCACGGCCAGCGCATTCCGACCCCGCCCAGCAGGCAAGGGTGCGAACGCGGCGGCGGACGCCGCCGGACCAGACGCAATGGACGCGGACACCACCACTCCCCGGGAGGCTAACGATCACTTCGATCGTCCCACCCATCAGGCCCCAGCGTCGGGCGAAAGATTTCTCACAAACTTCCATTTCCGCGAATAGGACACGGATGCTGGACGTTGTGAAGCATCAGGACACGAAAGGTATTGACATGAAGATCGGCATCATCGGCTCAGGCTCCGTCGCGAAGACGCTTGCCCAGGGCTTCGCCGACGAGGGTCACGACATGCTCGTCGGCACTCAAACCGCAGGAAAGCTCGACGCCTTCGCCGCCGAGACCGGTCTCGCGATCGGCTCCTTTGCCGACGCCGCGGACCACGGCGACGTTGTCATCCTCGCCGTGCGCGGAGAATTCGCGCACGACGCTCTCGTTGCCGCAGGCGTTGACCGCCTCGCAGGCACCATCGTCATCGACGCGACCAACCCCATCTCAACCGAGCCCGCGCGCGACGGTGTCATCAACTACTTCACCGAGCAGAACAGCTCCCTCATGGAGTTCCTGCAGGCCCAGCTGCCTGAGACCCGTTTCGTCAAGGCTTTCAACAGCGTCGGGCGCCGGTTCATGATCCACCCCGACCTTCAAGACGGCCCGCCCACCATGTTCATGTGCGGCAACGACCCGGCGGCCAAGGCCGTCGTGCGTGGCCTGCTCGAGCAGGTGGGTTGGGAAGTGGGCGACTACGGCACCGCCCGTGCCGCCGGCGCCATCGAGGCGCTGTGCATGCTGTGGTGCATTCCAGGCATGCGCGGCCAGGGCTGGGACTACGCGCTCAAGATGCTCGCGCAGCCCGACGCCGACAGCGCCGCCTAGAGGTAGTGCGCGGTGTGGTGCGAGCCCGTGTCAGGGGCGGCCTCGACCGCCGAGTCGATGTGCGCGAGCCACGCGAGCGTGCGCTCCTCAAACAGCGCGGCCGCGTCGGCGTCGTAGTCCGGGCTCGACGGGTCCACGAACATGTGACCCTGGCCCGGGTACGTGAAGACCTTCGCGTGGGGAGCGTGAAACAGCAGACCGTTGATCTCTTCCTCGTCCACCCACTCGTCAGGGTCCGCGACGTGAATCTGCAGGTCAACCTCGTGTCGCCAGTCACCGCCCAGGGCCTGCGGGGGCAGTGCGCCTCCCATGAGGAGGCACCCGCGCACGCGCCGCAGGTCCTGAGCTAGCTGTTGCGCTTGAGCCGTCCCGAGTGAAAACCCGATGACGACGTTCGTCTTGCGGTGCGCGCGGGCGGCGCGATGCGCCACGTCCGCCATCGCGTCGTGACCAATCGACTGCGCGTGCTTGACGCCTTCGTCGAGGTCGTCGAGCGTCTTCCCGCCGTACGCGTCAGGCGTGTACACCGAGTGGCCGTGCGCGCGCAGGCGATCGGCAAGCGCGCGGAGGCCAGGTGTGAGGCCGTGAGCGTGGTGGAAAAGCAGGATCTCGGCCATATGGCCAGTCTCGTCCCAAATGTCCGCGAAGGCGAGCCCAAAGGTCCTAGATCTCGGTGACGGCGATCGGGTCGCTCGTGGGTGCTTCGGAGCCTCCATGGGGCTCCTCCGTGATCGCAAAAGCGACCACGCCGTCGAACCCCGCATGCATCATCGCCATGAACGAACCGTCGTCCGGCATGAACGTTGGGCCGGGCATCGCCTTGCCGTCATCCATGACCAGCCACAGCTGGTACTCCATGCCGTCGTGCGGCATCGGCGCGTCGTCACCCATCACGACGACCGCGTCCATGCGCTCGCTCATCACGAGGTGAGCGGAGCCGAGTTCCAGATCCATCGCGTGCGCATCCGGCGCGCTCGTCACCATCATCACGTCCTTCTCGAACGCGAGTTGCTGCTGACGATCCTGCACCGCCGAACCGATGCCGATACCCACGCCCGCAAGCACGAGGAGGCTCGCCGCGGCCACCCCGATGAGGGTGAAGCGACGCCGACGCGGGTGGTCGGCGAGGGCCGTGACCGTCGCGTCGGCCGGGGCCACCGTCGCCGTGGCTGCGATTGGGGTCGCCGTGGGCGTGACTTGGGCCGTGACCGCGATCTCGTCCATGACGCGCGCACGCAGCGACAGGGGTGGGGCGACCGCCTCAGCCTCACCGAGTACGGCAGTCACCTCGAGCAGGTTCGCGACGTCCTCAGTGCACGACGAGCACGTCGCCAGGTGCGCCTCGAAGTCCGCGCACTCCTCGTCGGACACGGCGCCAACGATGTAGGGGCCGAGCAGGGCGTGAACATCCTCACTCATCGCGCCACCTCCCACATGTCCCGTAGTTTCATGAGTCCGTCGCGCAGCCGCGCCTTCGCGGTGCCGAGCGGGATGTCGAGCGCCTCCGACACCTCACGATGCGTGTAGCCCTTGTAGTAGGCGAGGATGATCGCCTCGCGCTGGAGCTCCGTGAGTTCGGCGAGGCCGGCGCGCACGCGAGCCGCCTCCCACTCGGCGAACATCGTGTCCACGACGTTGTCCGTGGGGGCCTGTTTGTCGTCCGGCTTGCCGTGGTGGCGCAGCCGCGTGGTGTGGGCCTGCTCCGACCTCACACGGTCCACGGCCCGGCGATGCGCAATCGTGAGAATCCATGCCCTGGCCGAGCCGGCGTCGGGCCTAAAACGTGCCGCCGTGCGCCACACCTCAACGAGCGCTTCTTGGGCGACGTCCTCCGCAAGCTGCGGGTCGCGGACAACGCGAAGCGCCGTCCCGTAGACGGCGCCGGAGATGTTGTCGTAGATCTGCTCGAACGCGGCACCCGAACCGCGGGCAGCCTGCGTGAGCAAGGAATCTAGGTTCGCGGCACGGACGAGGCCTCGGGGGGTGATGACCTCGCCCGTGCCGCTTGTTCCAAGCGTAACGCCATCCGGGGCATGGTACGAGTCATCGACTGCGCGTAAATGGCGGTCTGACGACATTTTTGTACCCTCCCTCAATCTCGATGGTCCGAGAAGCGGCTTTTCAGCCGTCTTCCTTCATCATGGCGTCTTCAGACATCATCGCTTCCTCAGACATTTTGTCTTCTTCCGACATGGCGTCGTCGGACATCATGGCGTCTTCGGACATCTTGTCCTCTTCCATCATCGCGTCATCGCTCGGGTGCGGCGACATCGATTCCTCCATCATCGCGTCGTCCGACGCGCTGGGTGCCGGCGGCGTTGAGTCGTTGCAGCCGGCGAGGAACGTGCCGGTCAGCAGCACTACGCCCGGGATTGCGAACCTACGAATGTCGATCACTGGTCTCTCCCTCCGCCAGGCCCCTGCGACGCTGACACCCCTAGTTCGGTGCCGAGGTCGACGTGGATGGGTCGGCCTATCCGAAAGTGAAGGCGTATGCCTCGACGCCCTCGCTGAAGGTGAGTGTCATCGTCGCCGCGAGGGGGTCGCCCACGTAGAGGTCGTATAGATCCGGAGTGCCTGAGACCTCGACCGTTCGCGCGAGGTCTGGGCGCCCGTCGATCGCGACGTCGACCGTTCCTGTGCCGCCCAACACGAGGTGAGCGTCGGCCGCGTAGAAGTTCAAGGCGAGTTGGGCGTCGGGCCCCGCGACGGCGTACTCCGGCTTGAGCGTCCAGGTACCGCCGAACGAGAGCTGGTCACGGCCAGGCTCCGTGTCGAGCGTGTATTCGTGAGCCTTGCTCACGACCAGGTCCGTGTTCGTCGCATAGGCAAGGCGGGAAGCGCCAACATAAGTCTCGGGGGTGCGGTTGGGGGTGTGATTGCCGGGGTCGGCCGTCACGTAGGCGGCCGGGGGAGTGTCGAGCAGGATCTGGATGAGCCGCTCCGTCTCCTCATAGGACCCCTCGCCGTAGTGGACCTGGCGGACCGTACCCGTCTGGTCGATGAGGTAGTGGGCGGGCCAGAAGCGTTGATCCCAGGCGCGCCAGGTCTGGTATCGGTTGTCCAACGCGACTGGGTAATTCACGCCATATCGCTCCGTCGCGTCGATCACATTGCCGCGCACCTTCTCAAAGGCGAACTCCGGCGTGTGGATCCCGATGATCGTGAGGCCCTTGTCGCGATACTTCTCGTCCCACTGCGTGATGTAGGGCAGGGTGCGCTGGCAGTTGATGCAGGAGTAGGTCCAGAAGTCGATCAGCACGACCTTGCCCTTGAGGCCCTC
>JAHEMW010000095.1 GCA_024643505.1 Demequinaceae bacterium | reverse complement strand
AAGAGCCGCTCGAACAAGTCGATCTGCGCCATCGACGAGTCCTGGAACTCGTCAAGCAGGACCGCCCGATACCGACTGCGCTCGATCGCTTGGACCACTGGAAGCGCAGCAAGCACGCCTGCCAGCTGGACCTGGTCGCTGAAATCAATCGTCGAGCCTGCGCGCTTACGTCGGTCGTACTCCTCAATCAGGTCGGCGAGCGCGACGAGGGAGCGAAGTTTTCCGGCGTAACGGCGCAGATCGCCTGGGAGCGTTCCGGGGACATCGTCGCCGGTCCTGCGGGGCAGCGACTCGATGGCGGCGAGCGTCTCAAGGCACCACCCACGGAGCGCGGCCGCGGCGACATCGTGGTCGCGAGCCTGCGCGGCTAGGCGGGGCACGGCTGCCACCAAGGTCGACACAGCGGCATCTGTGCGGAGGTCGCCGGTCCACGAGTCGACCACTGACGACGCGAGTTGCCAGAGCGCCGCGTCCGTGAGAACCATCGAATCGGGATCGACTCCCATCCGCAGCCCGTGCTCCGACGTGAGGGAGCCAGCAAAGGCGTTATACGTCGCAACGGTGGGTAGGGGACGTCCAGGGTCGGCGCCAAAGACTGCATCCATCCTGACGGCCGCACGATCTGCGATCTCAGCCGCCGCTTTGCGCGTAAAGGTGAGGCAGAGAATTTCGTCTGGCGAGATATCGGTGCCGAAGAGTCGTGCCGCATTGTCGACCAGGTATGCCATCCGGAGCGATAGGGTCTCCGTCTTTCCTGAGCCGGCTCCGGCTACCACGAGCATCGGGGCGGTGTCCGCACCGACGATGGTCGCCTGCTCCGACGTGAGCGGACGAGCGGGATCGATGAGGTGGGCGATCTCATCGGGAGTGCGCCCGTGGCCGGCCACGGCGAACGCGGTCATCCGCCACTCACCTCGCGACCGGAAGCGTGCACCGGGCACGAACGTCGGACTGGACACGAATCGCACCCGTCGTTGGACGTCGCGATGAAGGTCGACGCCGTCATGACGTCGACCGCATTGTCCAGCCGGGAGAGCGTCTCGTCGTCGTCGATGCGCGGTTGCACCCGCGTTGATCCGCGTTGGCCGCTTCCTTTGCCGACAAACACGAGCGCGGCGTCATCAACGGACGACACCGAAGCAAAGCCGCCGTTGATTGCGGCAAGCTGATACATGGCAAGTTGCGCGTGGGCGGCGGCGTCGGCTTGCGAAACGACCGTGCCAGTCTTGAGGTCTACGATCCTGGTGCCGTCGTCGCTCACCTCGATCCTGTCAGCCTGGCCCGCAAGACGAGCGCGTCCGAGATCAACGGCAAACGGCTGTTCCACCAGCAACTGAAAGCCCCTGCGGGATTCGAAGTAGCGTGCCAGCGTGCGGACCATCTCGCGCGCATCCTGATACTCGCGGCGTTGACGCCATGTCTGCTCACCCGGCGCGTGCGACCAGCGGGCGTCCAATTCAGCGAGCAATTCTTGTTCGTTGCCGCGCGGAGACGCTGCGGCGATCTCGTGGATCAGCATTCCAAGGTTCTGTTCGGCACTCGCGGCCCGACGGCCTCCCGACGCTTCAAGCGCCCAGCGAAGCGCGCATCGCTCCAGCGTCTCGACCTTTGACGGCGACACGCGGACGGGCATGTCGCGATACATTCCGACCGCGCTCGAAGGCTCAGGTACGCCGTGCCAGGCATCCGGATTCGCGCCCTCAAGATTGGCGTTCGCTGCCTGCGCAAGCGATGCGACCAGCGCCGCACGCTCGGCGCCCGTGGCTGCGACCGCGCGTCGGCGCAATTGTGCGACCGCGCCGCGCAGATCCGCGACATCTTCGGGGACCGGCGAGACGGGGACGGCCGCCGCCGCCGCGAGCCAGCCAACGTACCGGGACGGACGCGCGTCCTCCCCGGCGACCCACGTCACGACGACCTCGGAGCGCGCCCGCGTGAGCGCGACGAGCATGGCGCGCGTCTCGTCGTCGACGACGCTGGCGCGCGATCGTGCCACCGCCTCCGTGCGCCATGCCACCGTGACTGGCTCAGGAGCGGCGCGCCCCGACACGATGTCCGCAAGATGCCCCGCGCCAAGGACCGAATCACGAAGGCGAGTGTTAGGCCATGCGCCCTCTTCGAGCCCCGCAATCGCCACAAGTTCCCAGGTTCGGCCGGCCGCGGAGGCGGGCGTCGCGAATGTCACGGCGTCGCCGCGAACGCCGCGAGCGGCGAGGGAGTCGACGGCGAAGTCTTGCGCATTGAGGTGCGCGACGAATTGCCGGATACCCGCCTCGGGGAGGCGCTCCGAGAATTGTTGCGCGGCGCGAAAGAGCGCGACGACGGCGTCGAGATCAGCGTCATCCTGCTCTGAGCCTGCGAGCGCCGCATCGCGCCAGAGGTTCGCGAGTCCGAGTCCGTCCCACGCGGCCCACAGCACGGCTGCCGGAGTCGCGGATGTCGACGTCGCGACCGCTCGCGCTCGCGATACCGCTCGCGCAAGCCTCGCGGCTGCGAACGCCTCCGGCGACGACAGACCCGACCATGTGTCCGGCTTCCCCATCGCCTCGACAAGCAGCGCGCTGCTCAACCTTTCGCCCGACGCTTCCCGCTCTCGCACGACCAGCGCGCGGCGAAGTCGGCGCACGCCGAGTCCATCGACCCCACACAGTCGCGAGGTGAGGAGGTCGACGGCGATGCTCTCGCTCCACGGGTCGCCCGCGGCGAGCTCCGCAATCGCGAGGAGGGGGGAAACTGCGGGCTGCGCGTGGAGCGCTACCCCGTCTCCGAGCGACTCGCACGGAATGTCCGCAGCGATGAGGTCGGCGCGAATCTCACGAAGCACCGCAGTAGATCGTGCGAGCACCGCCATGTCGGACCAGTGCATTCCGGGACCGGCAAAGCCGTGCCTGGCTTGTCGCAGCGCGGCGGCGATTGCGCGTGACTGCGCGTGGCGGTGAGTCGCCGCAATCAAACGCAGCGGGACCTCGCCCTCATCGGCGACCGACGGGCGGCGTCGGGACGAGGCACCCGGGAGGTGTCCGATTCGATCCGCGATTGCGCGCGAGACTCGTTCCAGGGATGGGTCTTGACGATGGGCGCCGTCAAGGTCAACACGAACCGCCGCAAAACCGCCCTCCGCGCGCTCGAGAGTCGCCATCGTCAGGTGGAACGGGTTGGCGCCCCGGTGCGTCTGAACCGCTTGGTCGGCGTTGCCGAGCACCACAATCCGGGCTCCGGAACGATCGAGCGCAGTGAGGAACTCCCGCGTCGCGGCGGTCGACTCGTGATAGTCGTCCGCGACGATCACCTCCCATGCAGGCCGATCCACGTGGGGTGCGCGCGAGACTTCCCAGGCGGCATCCGCGACCACAGACGCCGGATCGTGTCGCGCGCCCTGGTCGGCCGGACCAGCGCGCAGCGCCATCACGTCGCGATACTCGCGCATGACATGCGCGGCCGCGATCCACTCCTGGCGGTCAGTGCGGCGTCCGAGGGCCGCGAGGTCATCCGGTTCAAGTCCGGATTCCGCGGCCCGCATGATGAGGTCGCGTAACTCGGCCCGGAAGCCCGGCAGAGCTGTCGCGTCGCCTGGGACGACGCCTCCCCAGTCGGGACCTGGCACGACGCCACTCGCGTGGCCGGCGAGGAGTTCGCCGAGGACGACGTCCTGCTCGGCGCCGGTCACGAGGGTGGGCGAGGGCAAGCCATCGAGTGCGGCCCGCGATCTCAACACCGAGAACGCAGCCGACGCGGGCGTCCTGACCATCGGCGCGCCCGTCGCACGTCCCACCGCGGCAGCGACCTCATCCCGCAATCTCGCAGCGGCGGCTCTGGTCGCGCACAGCAGCAGCACACGGCTTGGGTCAATGCCACCGTCGACCAGCGCGCTCACGATCGCGAGCGCGACGGTTGTCTTGCCCGAGCCCGGCGGGCCGAGCACGACGACGTTGTCGGTCCCAATTGCGGTGGCGAGCGCCGCGCGCTGCGATGCATCGAGCGTTGGCGGCGGCGTCGGTCGCGGCGGCGAAGACAAGTGCACGGTCACGATGACATCAGACCAGCCGGGTCCGACATCGAACTACGACGCCTCCGCGCGCGGGAAAGGCCACGGATTCGGAGCACAACCAGCTGGGAGTTTGCGTTGATTAACCATGATGTTGGCGAGCGCGCCCGTACATGCGACGTTCGGCTTTCCGAGCAGGTGCCCGACTCCGTGGTTGAGCAGATATTGCCGCGCTCCCGTGCGATCGTCGGCATAGGGATGGAGGCCAGTGGCCCATTCGTAGGCGTCCACGACGAGGTAACCCTGGGACGCGCACGTCGCATCCGCGGGATTAGCAGACGCACCCGGTGAACCCGAGTCGGATGACTGGGCCCCGTCCAGGTCAATGGGCGCGTCGCGGTTCTTGCACATGGTTGCCGCGGTGTACGGACTCGCGATCACAACACGCACGTCCGCTGCACCCTCAGTCTGGACAAACGCCATCCGGCCCCCCGAACCCCAGCCGCGAAAGTCGGACAGCGCGTCCATGACAAAGGCGCCGAAAGCGCGAGCGCTGACGTCAAGACCGTCCTCAACGCTTACCTGAACCTGGCGCACGATCGGGGCGTCAGGCGCAGGCGCGATCGGCGCCGTGGCGATGCTGAAAGTCCCCTGCCCGCGGTATGGCACCGCGAGCGACGTGAGGCCCGCCGCAGTGTCGTCGGAATCGATCGAGCGCTCGATCGGCGCCGGAGACGGCACTTCGGCGCTCGGGGAGGCGGCGTGAGATTGCGTTGGCGACGGGGATGGCGACGGGGATTGCGACGCTGGAGGATTCGCAAGTCGGTGCGCTACCAGGGATGATCCCCAACCGAACCCGACGCCTACGACGAACGCTATGACCACGGTCAACGCCGTCACCTTGGCGCTAGGGAGGGAGATTCCCCTCCCCGCGAACAGGCCACTAGCGCGTCGCTTCATGGACCTACGATAGGCCGTAAGGTCCGCCGGAAAGAAAGTGAGCACTACCGTGGAGATCAGGATTGGCGTTCGAAACGTGGCGCGCGAACTCACGATCGAGACTGGGCTCGCAGCGGACAAGACTGCAGCGCTCGTATCTGCCGCAATCGCGGGTGGCGACCTAGACCTCACTGACGTCAACGGTCGTCGAATCCTCGTGCCCCACGACGCCATCGGTTACGTCGAAATGGGCGAGGAAAGCAAGCGGCGCGTCGGCTTCGGCGCCTAGCTCGCTGCATCGAGCGCGGCCCGCGCGATCAGGACGCTCATCTTCGGTTGGGTAAAGGTCACGTCGATGCTCGCGCCCACTTCGTCAGGTCCAAGGGGCACGAGGTCTCGATACTGCGCGTCGAGCAGGCCTGCCCCTGCGAAGTGGCTGGTAGTCGCGCTACGACGGCGAACTCGCGCCGCGATCACGTCTTTCGGCGCATACAGGTGAACGAACACGGCGTCGGGCGCACGTCGTCGAATCGCGTCTCGATAGACGCGGCTGAGCGCCGAGCAGGCGATGACGGCGTCATCTCGTTGCGAGAGCCACGCTCCGACGACGTCGAGCCACGGCATCCGATCCTCGTCCGTCAACGGGACCGATTCGGCCATCTTCGCCACGTTGCCAGGCGGGTGGAAGTCGTCGGCATCGGCGAAGGGGTAGCCGAGGTCGTCGGCGAGCCAACGACCAACCGTCGACTTACCGCAACCCGTCACGCCCATGACAACCACGCGCATGCGCTCAAGCCTAGGGCGGTCGCAAGCAGGTAGACTGCGCGTGACCCGAGGTTGACCGGTCGTCATGTGAAGCGCGGTGACGCTGAAGAGAGCGTGGGGCATCCCACAACCGCAAAGAAGATGATTCGCGATCGGCTACCCGCCGAAGCGGCGCTTTCGCGCCCCGAATCACCTGGACTACCCGTGACTGAAACGCACTCGAGCGTGCACACCGCGAACCAACAATTCGCCGACTACCCGATCAACCCGTTGATTGCCGAGGCGCTTGCCGACCACGGCATCCTCGCGCCTTTTCCGATCCAGTCGATGACCCTGCCCGTTGCGCTGTCGGGACACGACATCATTGGCCAAGCCAAGACCGGTACCGGCAAGACGCTCGGCTTCGGAGTTCCGCTGCTGCACCACGCCGTCGCGCCGGGCGAGCCCGGGTACGACACCCTGGGCGACGCCGCCGGCAAGCCGCAGGCGCTCGTGGTGGCACCGACTCGCGAGCTCGCCGTGCAGGTGGCCGGGGACCTCGAGATGGCCTCAAAGAACCGCTCGGTGCGAATCGCGCAGATCTATGGCGGTCGTGCATACGAGCCGCAAATTGAGCGCCTCGACAAGGGCGTCGAGGTCGTCGTCGGCACCCCAGGACGCATGATTGACCTGCTCAACCAGG
>JAHEMW010000094.1 GCA_024643505.1 Demequinaceae bacterium | reverse complement strand
CTGTGGGCGAACGACGCCGCCAATGTGCGGGTGCCGGTACGCAAGGCCGACGCTGTCGATCGCCTGCGCGCCTCGGGTCAGGAGGGTGCCGCGCAACTGGTTGCGGCCCTGCCAGCGCGCGACGGCGTCCTCGACGCGCAGGCCGTCGACGAGGTGTTTCTCGCCGTGCACCTCGAACTCGCTCGCCTCAGCGAGTTCGTGCACGTCCCGCAGCGCATGGCGCAGTCGCTGCGCCCGGTGGTCCAGCGACTGCGCGAGTCCGGGGAGGGGCCAATTCGCGTCGTCGACCTCGGCTGCGGCATCGGCTACGACACCCGCATCCTCGCCGCCACGGCCGCGCTCGGCGACGGCGTGGATTATGTGGGACTCGACTTCAACGGCCTCCTCGTCGACGCGGCGCGCAGGCTCGCCGCCGCCGAGGACCTCAACGTCACCTTCGCCGTCGGGGACGCGCTCGATCCGGCGATCTCGATGCCCGACCCCGATCGCACGATCATCATCTCCTCCGGCGTCCTGCACCACCTCGGCCGCGAGAACCTCACCGGATTCTTCGAGCTCACCGCCAATTCGGGTGTCGCGGCCTTCGCTCACTTCGACGTCAACCCCGGCCTGTGGGCGAATCTTGGGGCGTGGGTGCTGCACCACACCCGCATGCGCGAGCCGATCTCCCGGCACGACGGCTCCATGTCGATGCGGCGCGCGTTCACCTCGGAAGACTTGCTGGCGTACGCCAGGCCCGGAGCGGCGGACCGGTACCACTTGCGTTGCGACCAGGTCACCAACCTCTACCCCCGGCCCGAGCAGATTGTGCGACCGATCATCGGGCTTCGCACGGACATCGGAGCGATGCCATGAGAGCAGTGATCGATTCCGTGACCTGGGTTGACCTGCTTGGTCTCGCGCTGCTCGGCATCGTCGTGCTGCAGCACGCGGGCACGGCCGGGATCCGCGCCTGCATGGGTCGCGATGGCCTCATCCATCACCGCGCGATCGAGATCCAGGGCGCGGTGCGCGGCACGATCGCGCTGCTCGTGCTCCTCACCCCGGTTGCCATCGTGTGGGCGCTCGACGCACTCTCATCGCCCGAGCGGTTCGCGCTCTACATGGAAGCGAACCGCGCGATGCTCTGGCTGTGGATTCCGATCACGATCGTGGCGCTCGTGAGCTTCTTTGTCGCGCGCGTGTCACCGTGGCAAGTCAGATCGAATGTGAACTCCATGCTCTTCAGCATGCTCGAGCTGTTCCGTCCGGTCGTCGCCGCCGCCGGCATGGCAATCGGTGCGTTCGCGACGCAGGACGTGAAGGTTGCGCTCGTCGGCGCCTTCGCCATCACGATGGCCATGCAGGTCGCCCGCCTCACGCGGCGCTGGTGGTACTCGAAGCCCGTCACACTCGCCGATCTTGGTCCGGCCCCGGCAACGACCGCCGGCGCCGCGTAACAGACGAGCCCGACGCGCGAATTGCCCCCAGTAGGCGCACACTGGAAGGGCGCGCGCGTGCGCGCCGACCGCCAGAAACGGCCGTTACTCAACGACTGGCGAAAGAAGTCCTCATGATTAGTTCAAGTCTCGCCGCCGCGACGATGTCGACCAACGACCTCGATGCGGCCGCCGCCTTCTACGGCGACACCCTCGGCATTCCCGTCGAGATGCACCCGGGCATCATGATGCTCAATTTTGACTCCGGCTCGCGTGCCGTTGTCTATCACAAAGACGATCACATGCCGGCGATTCACACCGTCCTCACGATGATGGTCCCCGATGTCGAAGCGGCAGTGAGCGAACTCGCTGACAAGGGCGTCCAGACGGAGGTGTTCGAGCTCACGGATGAGCGCGGCATCGCAAGCGGCGACGACATGCCGCCAAGCTGCTGGATCAAGGACCCTGCGGGCAACTGGATCTGCTTCACGCAGGGCGTCTAACCGCCGCATTGTTCCTCGCCGCCGCGTCGTAGGGTGGTCGGATGACCGATCTGACCACCCTGGCCGACGAGTATTACGACTACGTGATCCGCACGTCCCACGCGGCGCGGATCTGGGACGGAAAGCTCCCGTACCTCGAGCGATGGGACGACTACTCGGCGGACGCGGTCGCAGCGCACCAGGCGCGCTTGCGCGACTTCGCGGCACGCGCGGAGGCAATCGTGGTTGACCCGAGCGACAAGTACGCGTTCGCGTTGCAACAGTCGGTCGCGATGGGTGCGCGCGGCGAGGCCGACGACGCCACGTGGCGCGCCGAACTCTTCGAGCCGAACCCCAAGTTTGGGCTCACTGAAATGGTCTTCTCCTTCGTGGACAACTATCCGCTTGCCACCGCCGAGCACGGCGAGGCGTACCTCGAGAAGTTCCGCCGCATGCCGGCGGCGCTCGCCGACCTGGCGGAGGCGATTCGCGCGGGCGCCGCCCAGGGGCGGGTCGCGCTCGCGAGCCACCTGCGCGCCACGGCGGACGGCATCGACACCTACCTGACGACGCCGTCGGGCCCCGACGAGCGGCTCGCAGCCCAGGCGCCGCCGACCGAGCTCAACGAAGCGGCGGCTCAGCAGTGGAGGGACGCCCGGGCGACGATCTTGGCCGACGCGGTACGGCCCGCTCTCGCCGCCTACGCGGCGGCCCTACGGGAGGTGGCCACGGTGGGACGTCCCGACGACAAGCCGGGCCTATGCCACCTGCCGGGCGGGGTAGAGGCGTACGCCAAGAAGGTGTTCGCGACGACGCTCACTGACCACACGCCGGAGCAGATTCACGCGCTGGGGCTTGCGAAGATCGCGGCGCTGGAAGACGAGTACCGCGACATCGCGGGTCCGATCGTTGGCTCGGATGACATCGACGAGATCTACGCGCGCCTGCGGGATGACCCCACCCTGCGCTATCGCACGTCGGAGGCGATCGTCGCGGATGCTGAGATCGCGCTCGCTCGTGCCACCGCGGAGGCGCCGGCCTGGTTCGCGCGCGTTCCGCAGTCGCCCTGCAAGGCCGTCGCGACGCCCTACGGAGCGATGGCCTACTACTCAGGCCCCGATCCGAGCAGCGGCAAGGAGGCTGCGTTCTACTTCAACGCCTCCGATCCGTCGGCGTGGGCAACGTACGAGCTCGAGGCAATCACGTTCCACGAGGCGATCCCGGGTCATCATTTCCAGCTCGCGCTGCTCGCGGAAGACCCCACGCTGCACGTCGTCCAGCGGGAGTTCTTCAACACCGCGAACGCGGAGGGCTGGGGACTGTATGCCGAGCGCCTGGCCGACGAGATGGGCCTCTACTCGAGCGCCATCGCGCGCGTCGGCATGCTGTCCGCGGACTCCCTGCGCGCCTGCCGCCTCGTCGTCGACACCGGCTTGCACGCGCTCGGGTGGAGCCGCGACCAGGCGATTGACTTCATGCTCGCGCACTCCCCCTTGGACCGCGGCCATATTGAACCCGAGGTCGACCGCTACATCGGCATGCCGGCGCAGGCGGTCGCATACATGATCGGTCGCATCGAGATCGAGTCGATCCGTGCGGAGGCTGAGGCGCGGCCCGGGTTCGACATTCGCGAATTCCACGACCGGCTGCTGCGATACGGCGGCGTGCCGCTGCCGACGCTGCGGGTGCTCGCCCTGACCGACTGAGCGTCGGCCCGACGCCTCACCGGTCAGGAGCGGGCGTCGGCCAGGTGGCGGACGATCCGCTCGATGAGGTGACGCGGGAGCGGCTCAGTGTGCGGGAAGCGCGCAGTGCCCTTGCCCGCGCGAAACGGCGCGATCTCGGCATTGAGCGACTCGGGCAGGTTCGTGATCGGGTACAGGCTCACGAACTTGTCCCACCCCGCGAAGTAGGCGAAGTACTTGCCGTTGACGCGATACCCGGGGATCGCATAGGAGATGCCCTCGACGGCGTCGGGCACCGTCTTGACGACGATGTCCCGCATCTCGTCGAGGCGCTCGCGCGTGAGCCCGTCAAAGTTGTCGATGTACTCGCCCACCGACGACGCGACGTGGTCTGCGTCCCTGCTCCCCGACGGTGCCATGGGTCCAGTTTTGCGCGTTTGCGGCCGCGGCGCAGGGCGGCCAGGAGTGCCAAGGTCGCGCCTCAGTTTGGTGATGGGGCGATGCCTTCATAGTCTCGGGGTATGCGCCCCCCCTCGCTTCGCGTCGTCGCGACCGCCGCAGCGTCCGTGATGGCGCTGGCGGGGTGTTCCTTGCTCGACTCGAGCGAGGCTTCATCAGCGGCACCAAGTCCGACCGCGTCTCCTTCGAGCCCTGCAAGCCCACAAGCAGTGACGGT
Organism: Demequinaceae bacterium; assembly: GCA_024643505.1. Taxonomy (GTDB): domain Bacteria; phylum Actinomycetota; class Actinomycetes; order Actinomycetales; family Demequinaceae; genus Demequina. Next base: position 2,196 of record JAHEMW010000094.1, on the reverse strand, counting down.
GGTGGAGCGGACCGAAATCGTCCAAGGACTCGATGCGCCGTGGGACATGGAGTTCATGGGCGACGGCTCACTTCTCGTCACCGAGCGCGACCGCGCGACGATCACGCGCTTCAGCGGACCCACGACTGCCGAGCTGTCCGGCCCTGGCGCGGACGCCATTCGGAACATGACGGTGACAACTTCAGAAGGCGGACTGTTGGGCATGGCACCGCTGCCAAGCGACCCGAGCGTGTTGTACGTCTACGTCACCAGGGCGGAAGACAACGCGGTGCTCCGCATGCGCGTCCTTGACAACGAGTTGAGCTTCCCCGTGGAGGTGGTCACCGGCATCCCGAGCGCGCGCAATCACGACGGCGGTCGGATCGCGTTTGGACCAGACGGCTACCTGTACATCACCACGGGCGACGCCGGGGACGCGATGCGCGCCCAGGACCCGACCTCGCTGGCAGGCAAGATCCTCCGTGTCGTCGCGAACGGGACAGAGGAGGACGGCACGCCCGCGCCGGAGAACCCGTTCGACTCGCAGGTGTGGTCGCTCGGCCACCGCAACGTGGAGGGCATCGACTGGGCGCCGAACGGCCGGATGTTCGCGAGCGAGTTTGGGCAAAACGCGTATGACGAGCTCAACCTCATCGAGCCCGGGTCCAACTACGGGTGGCCGCTCGTTGAGTCGCTCATCGACTCCCCCGATGGCACCCGGCTTGGCGACGTCGTCGATGGGCTGACGTACCCCGTTGAGCAATGGTCGACCGACGAGGCCTCGCCGTCGGGCATTGCCGTCACCTACGAGGCGGTCTATATGGCGGCGCTGCGGGGCGAGGCGCTGTGGCGCATTCCGTTGACAGAAACCGGACTTGGGCAGCCCGAGCGGATCGTTGACGACCTCGGCCGCATTCGCGATGTGGCGATTGACCCTGACGGGCGTGTTTGTCTCATGACGAACAACACCGACGGCCGCGGCAAGCCGCGAAACGGGGACGACCGCATCATCTGCCTCACGCTAAGTTAGCGACCATGCTCACTCTCGCCGCGGTCTGCGCCCTCATCGCGGGCCTTGCGCACGTGGGCGTGTGGGTGGCCGAGTCGCTGTTGTGGGAGCGGGAGCCCGTCTGGCGGATGTTTGGCGCGCGCTCTGCGGACGAGGCCAAGGTTCAGTCCGGGGTGTTCTTCAATATTGGCTTCTACAACCTCTTCCTTGGTGTGGGTGCGATCGCCGGGGCAATCATCGTGTTCGCGGGCGGCGACCTGCACCTGCTGGTCTACACGTGCCTGTTCATGGTGGGCGCAGGCGGAGTGCTGCTGATCCGGTACCCGTCGCTGTGGCGCGGTGCCCTGGGCCAGGCGGCGCTACCGCTGATCGCGGTGATCGCCGCCGCGCTCAGCTAGCAGCCCGTCGGCGGTCGGCGTCGGCGCGAACGCGTGGCGCTCGCTAGGCGCGACGGACGGTCTTGGTGGCGCTGCCCTGCTCGCGCGGGCGTATGACGAGTTGGTCGATGTTCACGTGGTGTGGCCGCGTGAGGGTCCACGCGATCGCGTCGGCGATGTCGTCTGCGACGAGTGGCTCGATGCCTTGGTAGATGGCGTTTGCTCGCGCCTGGTCGCCGTCGAACCTCTTGAGGGAAAACTCGTCGGTGTGGACCATGCCTGGCGCGATTTCGATGACTCGCACGCCGGTGCCGGTGAGCTCAAGTCGGAGGGTGCGCGCCATGGCAACCTCAGCGGCCTTGGCGGCGACGTAGCCGGCACCGTTTTCGTAGGGCTCGTGGCCCGCGGTCGAGGTGATGATGACGATGTCGCCGTGGCCCGATTCGATGAGTGCGGGGAGCAGCGCCTTGGTGACTCGCACGGTGCCGACGACGTTGGTCGCGTATTGAGCGGCCCAGTCGTCGGGGTTGGAATCCGCGATAGTGCTCCAGCCGATCGCGCCGCCTGCGTTGTTGACGAGCGCGTGGACGGGGACGTCTGCCGTGACCTCTTGGACGAGGTTGGCGACGTCAGCGTCGGACGTGATGTCGGCGACGAAGGCGCGACAGCCGGTCTCGGTGACGAGGTCGGCGAGGCGGTCGGCGCGTCGGGCGACGGCGGTGACGTGCCAGCCTTCTGCGGTGAGGCGGCGGACGGTTGCCGCGCCGATTCCCGAGGATGCGCCGGTGACGACGGCGTGCAGTGTGCTCATGCGGCAAGCCTAGGAGCGCT
>JAHEMW010000093.1 GCA_024643505.1 Demequinaceae bacterium | reverse complement strand
CCTCAGTCGGTTGCGCTCACGCGTTCCCGGCGTCCTCGTCGTCGTGGTGGCAGGCGTCGTTGTCACGTGGGCCGCTGGCTTGAGCGACGCCGTGCCGGTCGTCGGAGCCCTGCCGTCGGGCCTGCCAGCGCCCGCGCTCGGCGGGCTGCGTCCCGAGGATGTGTTGCACCTGCTTGGCCCGGCTGCTGGCATCGCGCTCGTCGCCTTCACCGATAGTGCGGTGCTGTCGCGGACGCTCGCGGCGCGGCGCGGCGAAACCGTCAGCGGTAACCAGGAACTCACGGGCATCGGTACTGCGAACATTGCAGGTGGCCTGCTCGGCGGATTCCCTGTGTCGGCGTCCTCCTCGCGCACGCCCGTTGCGCAGGCAGCCGGCTCGCGCACCCAGCTCACTGGCGTGACGGGCGCCATTCTCATCGTCGCCTTCATCGCGATCGCGCCCGGGCTGACGGAGTTCCTCCCGGACGCCGTGCTGGCCGCCGTCGTGATCACTGCGGCGCTGCGCCTGATCGACCTGAGCGGTCTCGTGAACCTGTGGCGCATGCACCGGCTCGATGCTGCGCTGTCGCTCGCGGCGATGATCGGCGTCCTCGTGGTCGGGGTGCTTCCCGGGATCCTCGTGGCCATTGTGCTGTCGCTGCTGGCGTTCGTCGACCGGGCATGGCGGCCCTACCGCGCCCAACTCGGCCGCGTGCGCGGGCTGCGCGGGTACCACGATCTGTCGCGCTATCCACAGCGGGGCAAGCGTCTGCCCGGGATCGTGATCCTGCGCTTCGACGCACCCCTGTTCTTCGCGAACGGGCCGCTGTTCGACGACTGGGTGCGCTCAAGCGTGGAGGCGGGTGGTCCGGACGTCCACACCGTGATCCTTGCGGCCGAGCCGATGACCGACATCGACACGACCGCGATCGACTCGCTCGTGGAACTCGACGACTACCTGCAGGCGCGCGGCGTTCGACTCGTGTTCGCCGAGATGAAGGACCCAGTCATCGACGTGCTGCGCCGCTACGGAATGGCCGAGCGATTCACCCCCGATCGCTTCGCGCCGACCGTGGGCGCAGCCGTTGACGACGTGACGGGCACCTTGCGGGGCGATCTCGCGGGAACGCGATGGGACGGTGAGGCGGACGGGGCGCGCCCGCAGCGCGGCGAGGACGACGATGAGTCGTGACCGGCGTCGGGCGCGAACGCCTGGCATTGGAGCGGGTGACGGGAATCGAACCCGCACCATCAGTTTGGAAGACTGAGGCTCTACCATTGAGCTACACCCGCGGGGCCATGCGACATTGTCGCCGCCTTGGCGCGTACTAGAGTAGCCGAGCCCGACCGGCGCTGGGAAACTCTCGCCACCGGGTGCGACGGGGTGTAGCGCAGCTTGGTAGCGCATCTGCTTTGGGAGCAGAGGGTCGCAGGTTCGAATCCTGTCACCCCGACGGTAAAAGTCCTGCTAACTCGCGGGTTTCCGGGATCCTCTTGTTGGTGGAAACGTGAACCGGTCATCGCGATGCCATCACTTTGGCCTTTCTGAGGCCTCTTCCCGCGGCTGCATTCCGGCGGGCGCACGATTGTGCCGGCTGGTCCCGGATGTCGTGGGTGAGGCTCCGAATCTCTGGGATACAGCCTCATCTGCCACGAGCCAGGCACGTGGTGTGGACTGCGGGCCAAACGTGGCCTGACCAGGGGTTGGGTCACGACCGCCCTCGCCCACCGGCATGGAGTGGCAGGTCTGGACAACCCGACCAACGACCAGCTGGTGCGCCGAGTCCGCCGGGGTCTCCGACGCATCCTAAGAGTCGCACCCCGCAGGCGGGTACGCCCACTCCTGGTCGACGACATCCGGCATGTCCTCGCCGCGATCTACCGCACGACCGCGGCCGGCACGTGCGACGCCGCGATCATCCTGCTGGGCTTCGCGTCGGCCATCCGCCGCTGCGAGCTCGTCGCAATGGACCTTGAGGACATCGCCCCCGCCTCGGGCGGGCTGCTGATGACCGTGCGCCGCTGCAAAGGCGACCCCCACGGGCGGGTCAGGCCATCGCGATCGCCCAAGGCCAATGGACCTACACGGACCCTGTGGCCGCACTCGACGCATGGCTCCACGTCCGACCTAGCGGGGCCGGGGCCGTGTGCACCCGCGTGCACGCCAACGGCACCATCTCGGCCGGCCCGATCACGGCCGCCAGCGTGGTGCGGATCGTCACGACCCGTGCCCACGCTGTCGGATTCTCGAACGACCGGATCACCGCGCACTCGCTGCGCGCCGGTCAGGTCACGCCACCTCCGCCGCGATGGTCGGCGTGCCACCGGGACGCATCGCCGCACAGACCTGCCATTTCGACCTGGCGACCTGCGTCAGCGCGCCGCGAGTGCCCTCGAACTCCGCGGCTCAGGTACCGCAGTTGAGCGTGCTTTGACCTGCCGTCGAGTAAAGGGTCACCGCGGTGCCGTAGTGCATGACAATCTCGTGCTCGGTGACCGCGTTCCACGTCGTCGACTTGGTATTAGTGCAGTAGAGGGTGATGTTCGTGTTCGTGGACGTCAAGAGGCCCGTCGCAGTCTTCACAAACGCGGAGCCTTGATTGATCCACAGCCCAAAGGTGTTCTTCTTCGCGAGTTGAGTCGACATCCGCAGGGATTGGAAGGACAGCGTGCACGTAGTCGTAGGCTTTGTGCCCACTCCGGTGGACCCGGAAGATTTGCGGATGTAGACGTTCTGACTTGAGGTGGTGCAGGTGCTTGAACTTGAACTCGCTGCCGCGACCTGGATCGAGAGGGGGGTCGTCTTCGCACTCGGCTCTACGACCTCGACAGCGGTACCGTCGGCCGGAAGGATGTCCATCAACGCCGAGAACTCATCGCCGCTCAAATCCGAGAGACCCCGACCTTGGGTGATTTCCGCGACCTGATCGGACAGAGTTGTCTCACTTGGGCCGCTTGAGGTGTCCGCGCTGGCGGCAAGCGCGGTCGGCGTGACGAGAATCGCGATGGCTGCGCATACGCAGGTGATCGCGGTTGACCGGAAACGGATCCGCTGCATTTCTCCCCCATGTTTGGTGTTGTGACGTTCACATTAACGAGACTATTGGAACGTTGTCGGGGCGTAGGTCCCGTGGTGCCGAAATGCCTGCAGGTGCACGATGCTTCGAGAGCCTTGTAGCCAAATAGCCTGCTACGGGCACGTTGTCCAGGTCAACGCTGGCCGACCAATGCGTGCCGCTCCGCGCGCGGACCTGTGACTATGCTGGCGACGTTGGTCGTCGAGTAGTCGCGAATCGCGCAAGTCGTCAGGAACTCCAGAGCGCGCTACCCGCGCAAGCGAATCCTCGCCGTCGGCGTACCCGGGGATTGACGTACGTGTTGGCGTCATGCGGAGGAGGCTCGAAGTGGCGACAGCCGCAGTGGATATTCTTGACGGTCCGACGGGGCAGCTGTTGCTCGCGTCACATGCGCTCGCAACCGTGGGTCGATCGGTGGCAGCAGATTACGACCTGGAGTTCTTTTCCGACGCTCGCACGGCAGAGACGGTTCTCGTCCGCGCAGTGAGTGCGATTGTTAGCGACCCAATCGCACTCAGCGCTTTTGTTGGGCCCGAGCTTCTCCACCGACTTGGGGAGATCAGCGATGGCTTCCACCACGGATATGCGACAAAGGGCAGGGAGGGCGTAGCGTTCTTGGGGTCCATCTCTCCAGTCCTTCGTCCACTCGAACAAGCGATTGCTCGCTCGGCTTCGAACAAGTGGTGGTGGAGCACGGTTGGTGAGACTCAGGTGCTGACCGAGAGTGCCACTGGCGCGCGTCTTGACCGACACACTGCCACGTACGATACGGCGGACGGGTGGTGGACCGCTCCACAGACTGCGTCAACCTTGATGTCGACGCGTGGGCCAGTCGGGGATTGGCCCAGTGTCGCTGCCGTATGCGGTGAAGACCTCGCGGTCGATAGCCCCCGCACACGCTCGTTCATCACCCCAGCCGGGCCGGTCTTCGAGATCTGCGGTCCGGAAGACTTCGTAGGACTAGTGGAACAATATCCGCGGCAATGGCGAGACTCCTTCGGGGAATGGAAGAGGATGACAGGCGCCGACGGACCCTGGATCGGTCCCGACTGGGAGGCCGTCGCGAGCGACTACGCGGGCGTGCACCTCACCGTCGCCGGCTATCTGTCGACTGCCTATCGAGCGCTCCCTGCAGCCGAAGGGCTGACACATCTCGCGGGATGGGATCCGGATGGGACGGTGTGGTTGAGGCAGCCCCCGTCGACGACTGCTTGGTGAGGCTATTGCGCCCCGGGTTCCGTGGATACTTGGCGGATTGTCACCCCGACGTCGTGCGAGGTTCTAGCGTTGAGGCATGCCAGCTCACGAGTTCCGCCGAGCGGTCCTACTCGTTGCTGCGCTCAACCTCGCATACTTCGTGGTCGAGTTCGTTGTCGCTCGCATCATCGGCTCCGTATCGCTGTTTGCCGACAGCATCGACTTCCTCGAAGACGGCGTCCTCAACCTCCTCATCTTCTTCGCGGTGGTGTGGTCGCTCAAGCGTCGGGCACGGATCGGTCACGTGCTCGCGATCGTCATCCTCGTTCCCGCGGTCGCGACCCTGTGGACGGCGATCACCAAGATCCTTGACCCCACCGCGCCGGAGCGGGGCGCGCTCTCGATTACAGCCCTCGGCGCGCTGATCGTCAATCTCGCGTGTGCCGCGATCCTGCTGCGGCATCGGCGCGTTGGGGGATCCCTTGCCCACGCCGCTTGGTTCTCGGCCCGCAACGACGCCTTCGCAAACCTCGCGATCCTCGCCGCCGCCGCGATCACGCTGGTGTGGGCGTCGGGCTGGCCGGACATCATCGCCGGCGTCGGCATCGCCGCCGTCAACGCCGACGCGGGCGTCAAAGTATGGCGGGCGGCGAGTCGCGAGCGGCTCGAGTCCAAGCTAGACCCGCAGCCCTAGCCTCGATTGGGGCCCGTCGCGGTTCGCGAGTAGACTCGCCGGGTTCCCCGGACGACCCAGTCGGGCCCGCGACCTTTCACAGCCAGGAGTAGTAGTGACCAGCGCCCTCGAGACCATCGACGCCACGACCGTCAAGTTGACCGTCACCCTGACCGAAGCGGACCTCGCGCCTGCGCTGAAGCACGCGTACGAGCACATCGGCCAGCAGGTGCAGGTTCCGGGCTTCCGCAAGGGCAAGGTCCCGGCGAAGGTGCTCGAGCAGCGCGTCGGCAAGGGCGCGGTCATCGAGCACGCCGTCAACGACGGTCTGCCCGGCTGGTACACCGCCGCAGTCGAGGAGCAGGGCATTCGCCCCTTCGGCCAGCCAGAGGTCGAGGTCACCAAGGTTCCCGGTGTCGTCGACGGTGACGAAGGGCTCGAGTTCATCGCGATCGTCGAGATCCGCCCAGCGGTCACGCTGCCCGCGCCCGCCGACCTCACCATCGTTGTCGAGCCCGCTGAGGTCACCGACGAAGACGTGCAGGAGCGCCTCACCGCGCTTCGCGAGCGCTTCGGGACCCTCGTCGGCGTCGACCGCCCCGCCGGCTCCGGCGACTTCGTCACCATTGACCTGTCCGCGGTGATCGACGGCGAGGCCATCGACTCCGTCCAGGGCACCTCGTATCAGGTGGGCTCGGGCAACATGCTCGAGGGCCTTGACGACGCGGTCGAGGGTCTGAGCGCTGGCGAGGAAACCACGTATGAGGGTCCACTCGCTGCTGGCGACCACGCAGGTGAGACCGCCGTCATCACGGTAGCCGTGACGGCAGTGAAGGCCCGTGAACTTCCCGAGGCCGACGACGACTTCGCCCAGCTCGCGTCCGAGTTCGACACGCTCGCGGAGTTGACCGAGGATCTGCGCGTGCAGGCGGGTCGCATCAAGCTCAACAACCAGGCCATGGAGGCCCGGGTCAAGTTGCTTGACGCGCTCACCGAGGCGACCGAATTTGAGATCCCCAAGAAGGTTGTCGAGGCGGAGGTTCACTCGCACCTTGAGGGCGAGAACCGCCTCGAAGATGACGAGCACCGTGCCGAGGTGACCGAAGAGGCCTCTCGCGCGCTGCGCACCCAGATCCTCCTTGACCAGCTCGCGGACGATCTCGCGGTCGAGGTGGAGCAGAACGAGCTGCTCGAGTACCTCGTGAACTCGTCACGTCAGTACCAGATGGACCCCAGCCAGTTCATCCAGCAGGTCGAAAAGGCTGGTCAGATCCCGGCCATCGTCGCCGAGGTCGCGCGCTCCAAGGCCACCGCGTATGCGCTGCGTCGGGCCGTCGTGACCGACTCAAACGGCGCGCCGGTGGACCTGTCCGACGTCATCGGGTCGCTGGCCGACGAGGCTTCGGCCGACGCGGCCGACGAAGACTAGTCCCGGTCGCGTCGGGCACTAGGCCGGGCAGAGCCCGATGCCGGGGCTGTCGGCGCACCACAGGCCGCCCGCGAGGGTGACCCCGATCGCCGCCACGGCGACCGCAATTTCTACGTAGCCGATC
>JAHEMW010000092.1 GCA_024643505.1 Demequinaceae bacterium | reverse complement strand
GTGATGGACTCGTAGTCCGACTGGTCGTGCGCTGCCATCTTCGTGTGGAGCTCGCGTTTGAGCGCCACAATCTTGGCCATGCGCCGCTCGGCGCTGACGAGCTCCTTCTCAGTGACCCGCCGCTCCGAGCCGCTCAGGGTCGGCCCGGTGCGCACCGATGCCACTCCCGACGCGCCAGCCGACGCGGGTCCCGACGCCGCGGCATCGGCGCGGCGCGAATCATTTCCGTGCGGAGCGTTCGTGGGCGCCGGGGCTGACGCGGGTCGAGTGTGCGTCGTCCCCGCGCGTCCCCCAAAACTGCCGACGCCTGCCGCGACGCTGCGGCGCTCTCGTGACAGTCGGACGTACTCGTCGACACCGCCAGGGAGGTGGCGAAGCCCGCCGTCGATGACCGCATATTGCTGGTCGGTGATGCGTTCCATGAGGTAGCGATCATGGCTCACGACGATCAGCGTGCCCGGCCACGTATCAAGGAGGTCCTCCAGGGCGGCGAGCACGTCGGTGTCGAGATCGTTGGTCGGCTCATCGAGCACCAGCACGTTCGGCTCGCTGAGCAGCACCATGAGGATCTGCAGGCGCCGTCGCTGCCCTCCGGAGAGCTTTCGGACGGGCGTTTTCAACTGTGGGGGAGTGAAGCCGAAACGCTCCAGGAGTTGCCCTGGCGTCACCTCGCTGCCGTCGGCGAGCTTCACAGACGCATAGCGTTTGACGACAGCGGAGACCCGCTCGTCCGCGACCTCGTCGAGCTCGGATAAGCGCTGGCTGAGGGAAGCCACGCGCACGGTGAGCCCCGTCTTGACGCGGCCTTGCGTCGGCTCCAACTCGCCTGTGATGAGGGTGAGAAGCGTCGACTTTCCAGCGCCGTTCTCTCCGAGGATGCCGGTGCGTTCACCTGGCCCGATGTGCCAGTCGATACCGATCAGCACCTCCCGCTGCTCGGCTCCGGACCCGTACGTCACGCCGGCTTTGATGAGGCTTACGACGTCCTTTCCGAGTCGCGCAGTTGCCATCCGCGCCAACTGCACCGCGTCGCGCAGCGGCGGCACGTCCGCGATGAGGGCGTTGGCGGCGTCGATCCGGAACTTCGGCTTTGACGAACGGGCCGGCGCGCCGCGACGCAGCCACGCGAGTTCCTTCTTCATGAGGTTCTGGCGACGCTGCTCCGTCACGTTGGCGATCCGATCGCGCTCGACGCGTTGGAGGATGTACGCGGCGTACCCGCCTTCGTATCGATCCACGACTCCGTCGTGCACCTCCCACGTCTGCGTCGAGACTTCATCGAGGAACCATCGGTCGTGCGTGACGACCAACAACGCCCCGCGCGTTGCGGCCCACCGGCGTTTGAGGTGGTCGGCGAGCCACGTCACGCCTTCCACGTCGAGGTGGTTCGTTGGCTCGTCGAGGAAGAGCGCGTCGTGGTCGCCGACGAGCACCTGTGCAAGCGCGACACGGCGCTGCTGGCCGCCTGACAGCGTGCCAACGAGCGCGTCTGCTGGCAAGTCCGGCACGAGCCCTGCCATGACGTCGCGGATGCGGGGGTCCGACGCCCATTCGTGGTCGTCGACATCGCCTGCGATCGCGCTGATGACCGTCGCATCGGCGGGCACGGCGTCGTCCTGATCGAGTACCCCGACGCGGACAGAACGCGCCGTCGTGACGCGACCAGCGTGTGGAGGCAGGCGTCCGGCCAAGATCTTGAGCAGCGACGTTTTGCCAGCGCCGTTGGCGCCGACGACGCCGATTCGGTCGCCGTCGTCGAGTCCGATCGACACCGAGCCAAGGACGGTGCCGGTGCCGAAGTCGACGTGAAGCGCCTCGGCGCCGAGCAGGTGTGCCACGGCACCAGGGTAGTTGCGCGTCGGCCCTACACTCGGCGCATGAAGTGCGTTGCCCTCCGACACGTGGCCTTCGAGGACCTTGGCGTGTGGGAGGCCGAGATTCGGGCGAACGGTTACGCCGTCGATTACGTCGACGCTGGCGTCGACGACCTTGCTCCCGTCCGCGACGCTGACCTTGCCATCGTGCTTGGCGGGCCGCATGGCGTGCGAGACGCGGCACTGTTTCCGTCAATCGATGAGGCGAGCGACCTCATCCACGCGCGTCTCGCGGCGTCGCTTCCGACGCTCGGCGTATGCCTTGGCGCGCAACTCATCGCTCACGCGTGCGGCTGGGAGGTGCGAAAAGGGACCCTTGAACTCGGGTGGGGCGAGGTTGACCTCTCCGTGGGTGCGATAGCGACGCCCCTTCGGCATTTCGCTCGGGTCCCGCAGCTGCACTGGCACGGCGACGAGATCGTGCCGCCTCCCGGGCACGAGGTGCTGGCCTCGACTCCGGCTGTGGCCTGCCAAGCGTTCGTCGCGGGCAGCGCCCTCGGGATTCAGTTTCATCCCGAGATTGAGGGGGAGGTGATCGAACGCTGGCTCATCGGCCACAGCGTCGAACTGCGCGCAAACGGGGTCGACGTCGCTGCGCTGCGTGCTCGCACGCGAGACCTGGCCGACGCCTCCGCAATGGCGGGCGTCGCGTTTATCCGCGATTACGTACGCGCGATCGGCGCGCTGGGCTAGCTCACTGCCGCGATGGACTGCAGCGCGATTTCGCGTTCCTCGTTGGTGGGAACAACCCACACCTGAACGCGCGAATCGTCAGTGGAAATCAGCCGTGCGCGCTTTGACCGCTCCGCATTGCGCTCCTTGTCGACCACGATGCCGAACTGCTCAAGCCCCGCGAGCGAGTGTTCCCTCACCGCGGCGTCGTTCTCGCCAACCCCAGCGGTGAAGGTGATCGCGTCGAGTGTGCCCAAGTGCGCGTAATAGGCGCCCACGTAGCCCTTGATGCGGCGACAGTAGACGTCAAATCCGAGCTTGGCGTCGTGATCGCCCTCGCCGATGGCGCGGGCGACGTCCCGCATGTCGGAATGCCCGGTGAGGCCGATCATGCCCGATTGGCGATTGAGGAGTGTGTCGACCTCGTCGACGTTCATTCCGGCGGCTCGCTTGAGGTGCAGGACGACGGCCGGGTCGATGTCTCCCGATCGGGTGCCCATGACGAGCCCCTCGAGCGGCGTCAGGCCCATGGACGTGTCGATCGACAAGCCTGCGCGCACCGCGCACGCGGACGCTCCGTTGCCCAAGTGCAGCACGATCACGTTGATGTCGCGAACGTCCTTGCCCATCGCGCGCGCCGTCTCGCGCGACACGTACCCGTGGCTCGTTCCGTGGAATCCGTAGCGGCGGATTCCGTGCTCTTTCGCGACCATGCGGTCGATCGCGTACGTGTAGGCATCTTCCGGCAGGGTCGCGTGGAAGGCGGTGTCAAAGATCGCGACGTGCGGCAGGTCGGGGAAGGCGTGCCGTGCCGCGGCGATGCCCGCGACGTTCGCAGGATTGTGAAGTGGGGCAAGCGTCGACAGCAGGGCGATCCTGCGTTCGACATCGTCGTCGACGATCGTTGGCGCCGAGAATTCCTCGCCGCCCTGCACGACCCGATGCCCGACGACGGTGATATCGGCCATGTTCACGCCAGACTCCGGACGGGACAACTCCGCGATGATCTCGCGGATGGCTTGCCCATGATCCGTCACGCGTTCAACGAGGCCGACGGCGAGCGGTCCGTCCGCCGTGGTGTCGACGACCTGGTACTTGACGGTACTTGACCCGCAGTTGAGAACGAGAGCGATACCCATGTAGTTGACGCTCACGCGTTCCCCTTGTCGTCGAGTTGCTGAGCTTGAATGGCGGTAATGGCGACAGTGTTGACGATGTCTTGGACGAGCGCGCCGCGGGAGAGATCGTTCACCGGCTTGCGGAGACCCTGCAGCACCGGGCCGATGGCGACGGCGCCGGCGGAGCGTTGCACCGCCTTGTAGGTGTTGTTGCCCGTGTTGAGGTCCGGAAACACGAGCACGGTGGCCTTGCCGGCGACGGCAGAGTTGGGAGCCTTGGACCGCGCGACCGAGGGTTCGACGGCGGCGTCGTACTGCATGGGCCCATCCACCAGGATGTCGGGCCGACGCTCACGGACGAGGCGAGTTGCTTCGCGCACCTTGTCGACATCGGATCCCGTTCCGGACTCGCCCGTCGAGTAGGACAACATGGCGACGCGGGGCTCGATGTTGAACTGCCGCGCGGTCTCGGCGGACGAGATCGCGATGTCGGCGAGCTGTTCGGCGGTGGGGTCGGGGTTGACTGCGCAGTCGCCGTACACGAGCACCCGATCAGGCAGGCACATGAAGAACACCGAGGAAACGATCGACACCCCTGGGGGCGTCTTGATGACTTGGAATGCGGGCGAGATCGTGTGCGCGGTCGTGTGCGCCGCGCCGGAAACCATGCCGTCCGCGATGCCCTCGAGCACCATCATCGTGCCGAAGTAGCTGACGTCCTGGACGATGTCCCTCGCGGCGTCGAGCGTGACCCCCTTTGACCCTCGAAGTTCGACGAGCCGCGTCGCAAAGCGCTCCACGTAACCCGGGTCGCTTGGCGAGAGCACCGTCGCGCCATGAAGATCGAGACCCAATTCAGCGGCGCGCTGCCGGATCGCCGCCTCCGGACCGAGGATCGTGAGGTTGACGACATCGCGCTTGAGCAAGGTTGCCCCGGCGCGCAGAATGCGATCATCCGTTCCCTCCGGCATGACGATGTGCCGCTTGTCGGTTCGGGCACGATCGAGCAGGTCAAACTCGAACATCAACGGCGTGACCACGTCGGTGCGGGCCACATTGAGGACATCGAGCAGCTCCGCACCGTTCACGTGCTGTTCAAACATCGCGAGGGCCGTGTCTACCTTCAACTGGCTTTCGCGGCTGAGCCGTCCTTTGGTGCTGTAGCACCGGGTCGCGGCCTTGAAGGTGCCGAAGTCCGTACGAATGATGGGAAGTGATGATCCCATTCCTCGCACGAGCCGCCACGATGCTGGCTCCGGTTCGAAGCCGCCGGTCAAGACCAGTCCAGACAATGCCGGGAATCCATCGGCCGCGTGCGCACTGAGGAGCGCGAGAATCGCGTCGGTGCGGTCGCCGGGCGTGATGACGATGCTGCCTTCTTCGAGCCGGGTGAGCAGGTGCTCCGGCGTCATGGCGCCAACGATGACGCCGCGCACTTCACGGCTCAGCAGGGCCGCGTCGCCGCTGACGAGCGTGCCGTGAATCGCCGTGACGAGCTCGGACAGCAACGGCGCCACAATGATCGGGTCTTCCGGTAGCACGCTTACGGCGACGTCCGCCGGAAGGAGCGCACGAACGGCCTCAAGCTGACCGGGCTCGCATCGGTTGGCAAAGATCGCCGCGACGCGGGCATGGTGCGCGACCAGTTCGGCGCGGGCCTCTTCCGCCACCCGTGCCACCTCGTCCGGCGTGCGATCAAGTCCGGGCACCACGAGTGCCACGGGTGCGCCAAGGTTCGCGGCCACGCGGGCGTTGAACTCAAATTCGGCGGTCCCGGCGAGATCGGCGTAGTCGGTGCCCACGATGACGACGGCATCGCACTTGCGCTCGACCTCGTGGTACCGAGACACGATCGTCGCGAGCGCCGCTTCGGGGTCTTGGTGCATTTCCTCGTAGGTCACGCCCACGCACTCCTCGTAGGTGAGGTCTACTCCGTCGTGGGCGAGCAGCAACTGAACAACGTAGTCCGACCCGTCCGCAACCCGCGTGACGGGTCTGAAGATGCCCACGCGTGTGAGCGAGCGCGCGAGTAGCGCCGTGATGCCGAGGGCGATGGTCGACTTCCCGGTCGACCCCTCCGTGGACGCGATATAGATGCTTTGAGCCACGGGCCCAGCATCCCACGAACGGCGACCGCGTGCGCTGGGTCGTGGTCGGCCCGGGGCCGATACGTCCGCGGCGGAAGGTCATGTGCGATTGCCCACAATCCCGCGACCCGTTGGCGCGTCCCTCGTAGACTCGAAAATGAGCGTGCGAGACGACGACGATGGCCCTTGACCGCACTGGAGCCGCCTCGGGTGGCTCATGGGACGCACTGGTGCAGGTGCCGGCCGCGGCGTAGTTCGGGAAGTAGAGTGTGGGCGTCGGCGCCCTCAGCTGAGCGCTGGCCTCGAGAGCCCCCATGATGGTCGTCGCTGCGAGCGAGGAGGTAGTGCGTGAGTACCCCTCCGCGCGCCGATCGCCCCATCGCGAGAAGCGACCTCCCTGAGGTACTCGCCAGGCTTGTTGATCGAACGGTCGGCGGCCTCAAGGGCGAGACGGGCAGGGTTGCGGCGACCACCCAGGTATTCCTGATCTTCGCGCTCGCGCTGTCAGTCGGCTATGCGGTGTTTTTCACCACTTACGACATGCCGGCGCTCGCGCCCATGGTGCTCGTGACGATCGTGTGCGCGCTGGTGTATGTGGCAGGAATCGCCACGGTGCGCCTGGGCCATCAGTTCCTCGCTTCGCTGATCGCGCTCACGACGTGCGCCGTGCAGATCCTCGTCGTCACGAGATATGTCGGGTGGGAGACGGGCCTTCACCTCTACCTCATCGCAGGCGGTCAACTCGTGTTCATGGTCTTCACCGAGCGCCAGCGC
>JAHEMW010000091.1 GCA_024643505.1 Demequinaceae bacterium | reverse complement strand
CCACGTCACGGACGGAAACGCTGCGAATGGAGAGTGCTCGCCACACTGCCGGTATTGCGTCCTCGAGCCGCGACCACCGCAGTGCGTCCATGCATGCGGTGCCGACGTCCGCCGACGTTCCGCGGGCGCGCGTGAGCCCGTGCACGACGATTCGGGCACCGGTGACCGGATGAGTGGTGTTGCGCCAGCGTCGTCCACGGGGTCCAACCACGTCAACCACTCGGGGAGCGGATCCTCCCGTTGCGATCCACAGCGCGGCAAGTCCGGCTGGCTCGAAGCCGTCGGGTACGTGCGTCGAAACGATGAGCGTTCGGATCCACGGTTCATCGGGAACGTCGGCGGGAGTCCCGACGCCGCACACCGTGCGCAACACGACGCCTTCACGCACCATTCGGCACCACGCAGCGGTCCCGAACTCGGAGCGCGCGACGGTCAGCATGCCCAGAGTCTCAACCAACCGCCCGGATTCGCGCGACCGTGTCACGCGAGGTTGTGGAAACTAGCGGCGAACGCCCTCGATCTGTGCAAGCCACGCACGCCGCGCCGTGAGCGCCTCTTTCAGCGTCGCCTTGGATTTGGCGTCCTTGGCGGCGCTCAGTTCGGCTTCGAGGTCGGCGATCGACGAACGCAGTTGAGAGGCGGCATCGTTGGCGCGCGCCTCGAGTTCGGGGTTGCGGCTGTGCCACGCTGCCTGATCTGCGTCTTTGAAGACTTTCTCTACAGCGCTCATGCGCTTGGTGAGACCCGTCATGTCACTGCGCGGGACACGGCCCGCGGCTTCGAATCGATCTTGAGCCGCGCGCCATCCAGACTTTGCAGCCGCGAGGTTCGTGATCGGGAGCAATGACTCGGCTGCGCGCACAGCTTCTTCCTTGGCGGCGAGGTTGCCTGCGAGGGCCGCGTCCTCCGTCTCGGACGCTACCCGCCGTGACTCGAAAAACGCGTCCTGCGCCTGCTGGAATCGGCTCCACAAGGCGTCGTCAATGCTCTTGCGGCCTCGACCCGCGGTACGCCACTCGTTCATGAGGTCTTTGAAGCCACGTGCGCCCTGATCCCAGTCGCTCGTGGTCGACAACGCTTCGGCGCGCGCGACAAGGGCCTCCTTGCGCGTAACGACTGCAGTGTTCGTCGCGTCGAGTTCAGCGAAGTGATGCTTGCGCGCCTTCTCGAACGCTGATCGCGCGTGAGTGAAGCGGGTCCACAACTCGCGCTCCGTGTCCTTCGGAATGCGCACGCCGATCCGCTGGGCTTCCTTCCACTCCTCGAGCAGGCTGCGAAGCGCGGCCGTGTCGTTCTTCCAATGGACCTGGCCAGCAGGCTTCGCGACGAGCGCCTCCGCCGTCGCGACGATCTGTTCGCGAGCGGCAACCGCCTGCGCTCGCTCTTGTGCGCGTTCGGCGGCGAGGCGACCGCGAACCTCCCCGGCCTCGGTTGACACCTCGTCGTAGCGCGACTGGAGGGCTTCGAGATCCCCAACCATCGTTGGCTTGGCGAGCGCCTTCTTGGTGAGCGACAGTGCGTCGTCGATGTCCTTGATCGTGAGATCGGCGGCGCTAAGTCTCGCGTGCAAGCGCTCAAGCGACGCGCGCACGTCAAAGTACGCGTGGATGTACGGCGCGAAGGCCTCGGCGTTCGCTGCCGGCCCCACTTCGGTGCGTGCTCCGGCGATCAGGACGAACGCGATGCCATCCTCGACCGCTCCGAATGCTGCCGCGGACGCGTAGTCGGCTTCTGAGATCGTCGGCGTGACCGGAACCTTGACGGGGTGGGTGGCGTGCGCGGCGACCTCCACCGGGCTGGGGCCTTTACGAGCGCGAGGCTTGGGGGCGGCAGACCGTGGCGGCGGGGGCGTTGACGCCGAGGCGGCACCGTTGGGCGCTGCTGGCTTCGGTGCCGCGGGCTTGGGCGATCCGGGCTTTGGCGATGCAGGCTTTGGCGATGCAGACTTCGGCGTCGCCTGCACGGGCGAAGCAGTGTCCGGCGCAACGGCGGCGGGCGCAGCCTCGGTAGCGGGCGCAGGCTCAGCCGCGGGCGCAGCCTCGGCCTCAGCCTCAGCCGTGGGCGCAGCCTCAGCCGTGGGCGCAGCCTCAGCCGCGGGCGCAGCCTCAGCCGTGGGCGCAGCCTCGGCAGCGGGGGCAGTTTCGGCGACAAATTCCGCCGTCGACTCGGGCGCCGCGCTCAGGGCAGGCGACTCCTTGGGGGTCATGACACACTCACCTCGGTGATGATGACGGACACGGCCGGACGTCCATCGGGTTCGCTCGTGATGGTCCCGGCCTTCGCAACGCCCTCCACAATAGCGAGGCCATCGGTGACGTGTCCTACCACCGTGTACCCGCCCGCCGCGTCGGATGGGATCGTCGAGTCCTTGTAGACGATGAAGAACTGACTTCCCATTGACCCCGCGTCGCCGGAGACCCGGGCCATTGCTACGGTGCCGGCGGGGTAGACATTGTCGGCCGGGGCATTCTCGATCGGGCCGAAACGGTACGAAGGGCCTCCGCTACCCGTCCCGAATGGGTCGCCGCATTGCAGGACAAAAATGATGTCCGTCGTCAGGCGGTGGCAGTCGGTGCCATCAAAGAAGGCCTCGCGTGCAAGTTGCACGAAAGACGCCGTGGCTTGCGGCGCCGCTTCGCCGTCGAGCTCCATCACGATGGTCCCGCGATTGGTCGTGAACCCGAGTTTCCAGGTGCGGCCCTCCGCGTAGCCGGAATCAGGAGGGGCGGGCGACGCGGCCCAGCCAGTAGCGAGGTCAACTCCAGGAGCCGACGGCGACGCCGACGCCGACGCGGACAGTTGCGACGCCGCTGTCCGCCCCGACGCGATGGCGACCGCGATGAGCGCGACGAGCCCGGAACCGATCGCGATCGCGGCGACGATCGCGGCGATGCGCCAACGCTTGTCACGGGCGAGGCGCCGCTGTTCGGCCTTGTGCGCAAGGGCCGCGTGGCGTTTCGCCTCGCGCGCCTTGACGGTCTTCTTGCTGCTCATGTCTCCCCGGTGGATGTGCCTCGACATTGTAGGTCGACCCGGATGGAACAATAACGGCATGGCCCGAGTGCGACCGCTGTCCGGATTTCCAGAATGGACCCCCGAGGACCGAGTGGTCGAAGCACACGTGCTGAGCCAACTTCGCCACGTATTTTCGCTGCATGGATTCGCGGAAATCGAGACTCGCGCGGTGGAGCCGGTCGAGCGGCTGTCCGGCGATTCGGAGGCGTCGAAGGAGATCTACACGCTTGGTCGCCTCGGCGCGAGCGACGACGAGGACGCCAAGGTCGGCCTGCACTTCGACCTCACAGTTCCGTTTGCGCGCTACGTGGAGGAGCACCAGGCGGGACTCGCCTTCCCGTTCCGCCGCTACCAAATCCAGAAGGTGTGGCGCGGCGAGCGTCCGCAAGAGGGTCGCTTTCGCGAGTTCTACCAGGCCGATATCGATGTCGTAGGCAGGGACGTACTCCCCGCGCACGTCGAGGCGGAGGTCGCCATTGTCATGGTTGAGGCGCTCGCGCGCCTTCCGATCCCTGCCACCTCGATGCACATCAACAACCGGCAGCTCGTCGAGGGCTTCTACCGCGGCGTCGGAATTTCCGACGTCGCTGGCGCACTGCGCTCCGTCGACAAACTCGACAAGCTCGGTGCAAACGGGGTGCGCGCGGAACTGAACGCCAAAGGCGTGGGGGAATCAGCGACCGACGCGATCCTCGAGCTGGCGCGGATCACTTCCAGCGACGACGCGTTCGCGTATGCGGTGGACGACCTGTGGCACACGAGCATTCAGGTGGGCGACGCGGGCGCTGAAGATCAACTGCGCGAGGGCATCGCCGCGCTCGCCGCGCTCGTCGCTCGCGTCAACGCGGCAGTTCCCGGCTCGGCGGTTGCCGACTTGCGCATCGCCCGCGGGCTCGACTACTACACCGGCGCTGTCTACGAAACGTTCCTCGACGGACACGAGGATCTCGGTTCGATTTGCTCAGGAGGCCGCTATGACTCGCTCGTGGCAGGCGGTGGTTTCCCTGGCGTCGGCCTGTCGATCGGCGTGAGTCGGCTCGTGAGTCGCATGCTCGCCGCCGGTCTCGCGCGCGCGTCGCGCGCCGTTCCTTCGGCAGTGTTCGTGGCGGTCACGAGCGAGGAAACCCGCGCGGCGTCCGACGCGATCGCAATGCGGTTGCGCGCCCGGGGAATTCCGTGTGAGGTTGCGACGAGCGCGGCGAAATTCGGTAAGCAGATTGCGGCGGCGGATCGGCGCGGGATTCCGTACGTGTGGTTCCCCGGCGAGGTCGGCGACGGCGAGGTCAAGGACATTCGCAGTGGACAGCAGGACGCGGCCGACGCAGACGCCTGGCGCCCGCCGACTGAGGATCTCGGACCCACAGTCCTGCACGACTAGACTGACTCCCGCTCACGACCGCGCCTGAGGCGCTCACGAAAGGCTCACTGTGCTCCGCACCCATCTCGCAGGCCTCTTGCGCGCCGCCGATGCGGGCGCGACCGTCACCCTCGCCGGGTGGGTCGGTCGCCGCCGCGATCACGGGGGAGTGGCCTTCATTGACCTTCGTGACTCGTCGGGTTTTGCCCAGGTCGTCATGCATGAGGACATCGCGCACACGCTGCGCAGCGAGTACGTGATTCAGGTGACCGGCGCGGTCCGACTTCGACCCGAGGGCTCGGCGAACCCGAATCTCGCGTCGGGCGAGATCGAGATCGACGTCACCGAGGTGACCGTTCTGAACGCCGCTGCGCCGACGCCGTTTCCTATTGACGAGCACGTGACGGTCGGGGAGGAGGCGCGACTCAAGTACCGCTACCTCGACCTGCGTCGACCCAAGCAGCGCGACGCGATCGTGTTGCGTTCCCGCGTCAATCAAGCGGCGCGGCGCGTGCTGGACGGGCACGATTTTCTTGAGATTGAGACGCCGACTCTCACGCGTTCGACGCCGGAGGGTGCGCGCGACTTCCTCGTTCCCGCGCGGCTGTCGCCGGGGTCGTGGTACGCGCTTCCCCAGTCGCCGCAGTTGTTCAAGCAGTTGTTGATGGTCGCCGGAATGGAGCGGTACTACCAAATCGCGCGCTGCTACCGCGACGAGGACTTCCGCGCGGACCGTCAGCCCGAGTTCACTCAGCTCGATGTGGAGATGAGCTTTGTTGACCAGGATGACGTGATCGCGCTGGGCGAAGAGGTGGTGCGCGAGTTGTGGGCGCTCGTTGGCTACGAGGTCTCGACGCCGATTCCGCGGATCACCTACGCAGACTCGATGGCACGCTTCGGTACTGACAAGCCTGACTTGCGGTTCGGGCTCGAACTCACGGAACTGACCGAGTACTTCGCCAATACGCCCTTTCGCGTGTTCCAGGCCGACTACGTGGGAGCGGTCGTGATGCCCGGTGGCGCGAGCCAGCCCCGCAAGACGCTTGACGCATGGCAGGAGTGGGCCAAGCAGCGCGGGGCGAAGGGCCTTGCGTATGTGCTCGTTGGCGAGGACGGCACGTTGGCCGGCCCCGTCGCGAAGAACCTGTCCGACTCCGAGCTCGCGGGGCTTCGCGACGCCGTCGGCGCCTCCAACGGTGACTGCATCTTTTTTGCCGCAGGCAAGGCGGACCCCTCTCGCGCCCTGCTCGGCGCCGCTCGTAACGAGATCGCCGCGCGCGTCGGACTCATCGACGCGGACCGCTTCGAGTTCTGCTGGGTGGTCGACGCGCCCCTGTTCAAGGCCGTCGATGCGGGCGACGACGATGTCGCGCTCGGCCACAGCGCCTGGACGGCGGTCCACCACGCCTTCACCAGCCCCAAGCCTGAGTTTCTCGACACCTTCGACACCGATCCCGGCTCTGCGCTTGCCTACGCATACGACATCGTGTGCAACGGGAACGAGATTGGCGGAGGGTCGATCCGTATTCACCGGCGCGACGTGCAGGAGCGGGTGTTCGCGGTCATGGGGATCGGTGAGGAGGAGGCGCGCGAGAAGTTTGGCTTCCTGCTCGACGCCTTCAGTTTCGGAGCGCCGCCGCATGGTGGTATCGCGCTCGGCTGGGACCGGGTAGTCGCGCTGCTGTCGAAGTCGGAGTCGATTCGCGACGTGATTGCGTTCCCCAAGTCCGGTGGCGGTTACGACCCGCTCACGCAGGCGCCCGCGCCCATCACTGACCTTCAGCGGCGCGAGGCCGGCGTCGACGCGAAGCCGGAGACCGAGACCGCGTAACACGCGCCTAGAGTGGCCACGTGGATCTGTTCGACTCGGTGGGGCGCTCGGCGACGGGCGTGCCGGAGTTTCGTGCGTCGGCGCCACTCGCGGTGCGAATGCGACCGGTGTCGCTCGACGAGGTCGTCGGCCAATCGCATTTGCTTGAACCCGGAAGCCCGTTGCGTCGGCTGGTGGACGATGGCGCAGGCGCGTCGACCTCGGTCATGTTGTGGGGGCCGCCGGGCACCGGGAAGACCACGCTCGCGTATCTCGTCGCCGGTGGGCGCCGGTTCGAGGAGATTTCTGCGGTCGCCGCCGGCGTCAAGGAAGTCCGCGCCGTGATCGAGGATTCGAAGCGCCGGCT
>JAHEMW010000090.1 GCA_024643505.1 Demequinaceae bacterium | reverse complement strand
GACCCGCCCGGCCTGACGCCACCTGCCGCACCCGCTTCGTTGCCCGTGCCGCGACTAGAATCGTTGCCGATCTCGAGGCCGTAGGACACCATGACTGACATCAATCCGCTAGACGCTCCAGCCGTTGACGCCGCTGTCGCCGATGCGCTCGCCGCGTTTTCTGCCGCAGCCACCCTTGAGGAACTGAAGGAAGCTCGGCTTGCCCACACCGGCGACAAGGCGCCGCTGACGCTGGCGAACCGCGTGATTGGCACGCTTCCGGGCGCGGAAAAGGCCGCTGCGGGCAAGAATCTTGGTGGAGCCCGTGGTCGCATCGCCGCCGGACTCGCCGCTCGCCAGGCCGAGTTGGAGGCCGAGCGCGACGCGCGGGTGCTCGTTGACGAGGCCGTTGATGTGACGCTTCCCGTGACGCGCGGTCTGACAGGCGCACGTCATCCGCTTGAGACCATGCAGGAGCGCATGTGCGACGTGTTCGTCTCCATGGGGTGGGAGGTCGCGGAGGGCCCTGAGATGGAGGCGGAGTGGTTCAACTTCGACGCCCTCAACTTTGATCCTGATCATCCCGCGCGGGAGATGCAGGACACGTTCTTCGTTGATCCTCCGGGCTCCGGTCTGTTGCTCCGCACCCACACGTCGCCCGTGCAAGTGCGGGCCGCGCTTGAGCGACGGGATGCGCTCGTTCACCACGGGCGCGGCATCTACGTCGTCTGCCCCGGCAAGACCTTCCGGACGGATGAACTGGACGCCACCCACACGCCCGTTTTCCACCAGATCGAGGGGCTTGCGATCGACACGGGCCTCACGATGGCCCACCTCAAGGGAACCCTTGACCACTTCGCCAGGGCGATGTTCGGACCGCACGCCGTGACGCGCCTCCGGCCAAGCTTCTTCCCCTTCACCGAGCCAAGCGCGGAGATGGACCTGCGCTGCTTCGTCTGCGAGGGTGCAGACAAGGCGTGCCGCACCTGCTCCGGGACCGGATGGATCGAGTGGGGAGGGTGCGGGATGACGCACCCCAACGTACTTATCGCAGCCGGCATCGACCCCGACAAGTACACGGCCTTCGCGTTCGGCATGGGCATCGAGCGCACCCTGATGTTCCGCCACGGTGTCGCCGACATGCGCGACATGGTCGAGGGTGACGTGCGCTTCTCTCAGCAGTTCGGGTTGGAGATCTGATGCCTAAGATTCCGCTGTCGTGGCTCGCCGAGTCCGTCGACCTCGTACCCGGGTCATCGCCCGAGGACGTCGCGACCGCGCTGGCGCGCGTGGGGCTCGAAGAGGAAGGCCTGTACGGCCCGTCGGTCACGGGACCACTTGTCGTCGGTCGCGTCATCTCGGTCGTCTCTGAGTCCCAGTCCAACGGCAAGACCATCAACTACTGCCGTGTCGACGTGGGTGACCACAACGACCCCGCAGGGCCGGGCAAGGCGCCCGACGACGGCGTCGACTACCCGTCCTCGCGGGGCATCGTGTGTGGAGCGCACAATTTCGTGGCGGGCGACTGGGTCGTCGTCGTGCTACCAGGCGCGGAACTTCCCGGGCCGTTTCCGATTACCGGACGCAAGACGTACGGGCACTGGTCCGACGGAATGATCTGCTCGGCCAAGGAACTCGGGCTCGGAGACGATCACAGCGGCATTATCGTGCTCACCGAGATGGGTTTCGCGGCCGATGACCTGACAGCGGGCCAAGATGCCATCGCGCTGCTCGGCCTCGACGGGTCGACGATCGAGATCAACGTGACCCCCGACCGCGGCTACAGCTTCTCCATTCGCGGCGTCGCTCGTGAGTACTCGCACGCGACCGGTCAGCCGTTCCGCGATCCGGCAGAGATTGGGACTCCGGACCCGACTGACGGTGGCTTCGCGATCGAGATCGACGATGCCGCACCCGTTCGTGGGCGAGTCGGGTGCGACCGTTTCGTCGCACGCATCGTGCGCGGATTCGACCCCACCGCTGCGAGTCCGGCCTGGATGAAGAGCCGATTGACGGCAGCGGGAATGCGGCCCATCTCGCTTGCGGTCGATGTGACCAACTACGTGATGCTTGAGCTCGGCCAGCCGCTTCACGCCTATGACCTCGCCACGCTCGTCGCGCCGATCGTCGTGCGTCGGGCGCGCCCAGACGAAGTCATCGTCACTCTTGACGACGCCGAGCGCGACCTCGATCCCGAGGACCTGCTCATTACGGACTCACTCGAGCGGCGCGGTCAGCGCGCGATCGGCGTCGCGGGCGTGATGGGCGGTGCGTCAACCGAGGTTTCCGACACAACGACCGACATTCTCATTGAGGGCGCGCACTTTGACCCCATTACGATCGCGCGGTCCGCGAGGCGTCACAAGTTGGGATCAGAGGCGTCGCGCCGCTTCGAGCGGGCGGTCGACACGGCGCTACCGCCCGTCGCCGTGCAGCGCGCAATCGACTTGCTCGTCGAGTTCGGCGGGGGCGTGGCCGACCGTGAGGTCACGGACGTCAACAACGTGCCACCCGTCGCTGCGATCGACATGGATGTGTACTTTCCCGGCACGATCGTCGGCGTCGAATACAGCGTGGATCAGATAGTGGACTCGCTCACCAAGGTCGGCTGCGACGTTGTTCGAGACGGCGAAGTGCTGTCGGTGACACCGCCAACGTGGCGCGCGGACCTCGAAGCGCCCATCAATCTTGTCGAGGAAGTGGCGCGGCTCGTGGGCTACGAGGACGTGCCGTCTCTCTTGCCAAGTGCGCCACCAGGGCGCGGCTATACGCACTCGCAACTCGTCCGCAAGTCCGTGGCGCGCACGCTCGCCGAGTCGGGGCTTACGCAGGTCCTCACATATCCGTGGATGTCGGCACAGCGCCTGAACGACATGCTGATTCCCGATCTGGATCCGCGCCGGGACGTCGTGCGCCTGGCGAATCCGCTCAGCGCCGAGCTGCCGTTCATGCGTACCTCACTGATCGCGACTCTCGTTGACGCCGTCAAGCTCAACCTGGGCCGCGGCGCGCAGGACGTCGCGCTGTATGAGACCGGCCGCGCGTACCTTGGTCGCCGCATTGGGCAGGTGCCGGCGACATATTCGGGAACCTCGATTACGCCCGACGACGTAGAAGCGCTGAACGAGGCCCTACCCGGTCAGCTCCGCCGCGTGGCGGGCGTCATGACTGGTCATCGAGTCCCTGCTGGGTGGAACACGAAAGCGGAGGCTTTCGACTGGACTGATGCGCTCGCGGCCGTCGAGCGGATAGCGGCCGTCGCGGGCGTCACGCTGACCGTGACGTCGACGGCGCCGGGCTACCACACCACGGCGCCGTTCCACCCGGGCCGGGTTGCCGCCTATTCATTGCCCGACGGCACGTTCGTGGGAGCGGCGGGGGAGTTGCACCCGAAGGTGCTCGAAAACCTCGGGCTGCCCGCGCGCACCGTCGCGTTCGAGCTGGTGCTCGACCCGATGATTGACGCATCCGAAGACCGGATCGCGTCGGCGATACCTGTGTCTGCGTACCCGCTTGCGAAGGAAGACTTCGCTTTCGTCGTGGACGCGTCCGTGGACGCGGCTGACCTGGTCGAGTGCGTGCGCGACGCGGGGGCTGGGTTCGTTGAGTACGCGCACGTGTTCGACGTCTACGTGGGTACGCAAGTGGGCGAAGGCAAGAAGTCGCTCGCGGTCAAGGTTGTGATGCGCGCGAGCGATCGCACCCTGTCGGCCGAGGATGTGCTCGAGGTCCGCACCGCGATCATCGCGGCCGCAGACGACAAGTTTGGCGCAGTGCTCCGGTAGTCATGCGGAGGTATTGCGTGGCATCGACGTAACCGACGGCTGTCAACTCGCTCACCGTCGGCTCACCTGGCCATGCCAGCACTCCCAAGGGAGCAACTCGTCGCTGCGCCAATGTGGCGGAACCGGGGCGGCACCAAGAGTGCGCTCGGACCAAGGACAGAAGCCCTGCGCTGGGGGAGCCCTTCTTGAAGCGCCCGAAAAGGCGCCTCCTCGGCTTGGCGGCCGGAATCCGGCTCGTTGCTTGGCGGCGCGTGGCGCTGTTGGTACATTGCCCATGCCTGGGCGCGGCGTTAGGCTCGCAGACACCTTGACCGTGGACGCTCGTCGCACTGGCGATTGGACGATGACGTTCTTGGGTGTAGCGCGATTCCCCTCTTGCAGCGGTGTGTGAGAGGGCTTCCCCGAGGAGAATGTGCGCGATGAACGCGAAGGCCTACGGAACTATCGGCCTCGCTTGCCTGTCGTGGTTCACGCTCGCCGTACTCGCGCTGCACGGGCTCGATCGCGGCGTCAGCGTCACTGACGGCTACGCGAGCGAGTACGCGCTCGGCGACTGGGGCTGGCTGATGCACACCGCGTTCTACGCGATCGGCCTCGGGAGCATTGCCATCGCGATCGGCCTACGGGCAACCCTCGCCAAGGGCAAACGAGCGGCACTCTCATGGACCTTGCTTGTCATCGCGGGCATCGGGCTAATTGCCGCAGGAACTTTCGACACGGATCCCACCGGTGCGACCGCGACCACGAGCGCCGGGCTGCTCCACGACTTGGCAGCGTTTCTCGTGTTCTCCGCTCTCCTCTGGTGCGCGTGGGCTTTTCGTGGCGTGTTCGCGCGAGACCCGCGGTTCGCGCAATACAAGCGCTCAGCTCTCGTGATGGCGATCGTGGTGTCAGCGGGGTTCGCAGTGGCGTTTGTCCTGCCGATCGACGCTGTGGGCGTAGCGCAGCGCATCACGATCGCCGCCAACGTCGCCTTCCTCGCATCGCTCGCCGTTCGTACACGCCAGGTCGGGGCCGCCGACGGCGTTCCGGATTTGGGGAGCGCGGAACCGTCAGTTGCTTGAGCGCGCGCCAGCGTGAGACATGTGAGACGTCCGCCTCGTTGCCGCGCGGTTCAACCCGTTGTCATCAACCCGATTGCGCGAGCGTGGGTGCCGGCGGCGTCTCCAAGCGAGCGACACGTCAATACACCCATTGAACGGGCGGACGGGCCCGGTGCACGGCAACGTTGGGGTTGGGCAACGTGGTTCGGTCGGGTTAGTTCTACGGGGGACACATGAAGAACGAAGTCGTCGGCAGTATGCAGACTGGTATCTCGAGCACCGGCGTAGTCGTGTTTGCGCTGATGGCGCTCGCGATCATTGACATTGTGCGTGGCAACGTGAAAGTCGCTCCCAAATGGGCGTGGATTGGCGCTGTCGTTTTGTTGTTCCCCGTCGGCCCTGCCCTGTACTTGCTGTGGGGGCGGGGGCCTCGGCGCTCCGACAAGACTTCGTTCTAACGTCCTGGCGACCTTCCCAAGGGAGCAACTCGTCGGTACGCCTACCCGACTCGACGCGGCGAGGTTGTTGGAGATGGAACCGTTGGGCGGTGTCGGGGTCGCCTTCTGGACGAGTTGCGTCGCGTCGAACGGGGCCACTCGCCAGGACCGCCATTGGGACCCGGGTAGTCGCCTCCGACGCTCAACCTGTCGACATGTAACCTTTGTGCGCGTGCCGGACACTACTTGGTGTGAGCAGCGCTACGGACGGCAACGAGAGCGCATTGTGGGCGCGTGCGTGCTCGGGCGACGGTGAGGCGCTCGGCGCGATCTTCGACCTTCATCAGCGTCGCGTGTATCGACACGCGTTGTGGGTCTTGGGCAACGTGCACGACGCGGAGGACGCCACCGCCACGACGTTTCTCGAGTTGTGGCGCAAACGCCGCGACGTCCGCGAGGTGGACGGGACGGTGCTGCCGTGGCTCCTGGTCACGACAGCGAATGTGTGCCGCAACGCGCGACGCACGCAGCGCCGATACCGCACTCTCCTGTCCGCGCTTCCCCGCTCCGAGACTGCCGCGTCTGCCGAAGAGGAAGCAGTCAGCCGGGCTGACCTGTTCGAGGGCATCGACCCCGCACTGGCCGAGCAGCTGCGCGGCCTACCCCGCGGAACGCTGGGGCTGTTCATGCTTACTGCTGTTGAGGGTTACTCGGTGGCGGAGGCCGCACGGGCCGTCGGCGTGAGCCACGGGGCCGCGAAGACTCGGCTGTCGCGTGCCCGGGCTGGGTTGCGCAACGCGCGCGATGGGCACCACTTTGCCGGACAAACCGAAGGGGGCGGGTCATGACAGAAGTAATGGATCCAGTGTTCGCTGCGGGGGTGCGGAGCGCACTCGTGCAACGCCCGTCGCGCAGCCGCCTCCAGTTTCCACGACGTTCGCGCCGGACGTGGCTCGTCGGCGGACTGACCGTGGCATTGCTAGGGACCGCAGGGGTGGCGGCCGCGGTTCTCCTCACCCAGCCAGGCGGTCAGGTTGTCACGGAACTGAGTGCGCCGGTCACCATGAGCGGAAGCGGCGACGGTGTGCTCAAACTCGGTACACCGCCTCGCGGTGCCACGGCGGTGCAATTCGAGGTGAAGTGTTTGACTCCTGGCGACTTCATGATCGGACGCCTTGGACCTCGCATCGTGTGCGGACCCGGTGACATCGGTGCCACATTGGATACCGCAACCGGCCAGGTACCGCTTGAGGCCGTTCGCAGCGGTGCCCTCACGGTCGCGGCAGGCGAAGGGCAACGGTGGACGATCACGGTGGAGTACGTGGCAACGGAGGTTGCCCCACT
>JAHEMW010000089.1 GCA_024643505.1 Demequinaceae bacterium | reverse complement strand
GAGGAATCCGACGGTTGCGACCTCATCATCACCGTTGGATTCCTCCTCGGCGACGCCACTGAGACCGCAGCGGCAGCAAACCCCGACACGGACTTTGCGATCATTGACTTCGCATACGACGACGCGATCGCCAACGTGAAGCCAATTCTGTTCAACACGAACGAGGCCGCCTTCCTCGCCGGGTATGCGGCGGCGGGCACCACGTCCGGCACCGTGGCGACGTTCGGTGGCATCAACATCCCGCCTGTCACCGTCTTTATGGACGGCTTCCTCAAGGGCGTCAACTACTACAACGGCGCCAAGGGCACGTCGGTAAAGGTGCTCGGCTGGGACGGGAAAGACGGTTCCTTCACGGGCGACTTCGACAACCAGACGACGGGCCAGACTGTGACTCAGGGCTTCCTTGACCAGGGCGCGGACATCATCATGCCCGTTGCTGGTCCGGTCGGTCTCGGCGCGGCCGCGGCGATTCAGGCGTCGGGCGGAGCGTGGATGATCGGCGTTGACCAAGACTGGACGGCCACGGCCCCGGATTACAAGGACATCATCTTCACGTCCGTGCTCAAGCAGATCGGTGCAGCGGTTTACGACGTCATCGATGCTTCTGCAGTTGGCGCCGGGTTCTCGAACGAGCCGTATTTCGGCACGCTCGGAAACGGTGGCGTCGGCCTCGCTGCGGTCGCGTCCGCGCTTCCGGCGGAGGTTGCTGCTGAGCTGGAGACCATCAAGGCCGGCGTCATCGACGGTTCCATCCCGACCTCCTAAAGTCACTGCGGGCACAGACCCGCACGCCGAGGGGCGCGCTGCGTGGACGCAGCGCGCCCCTCGTGCTTGACTGAAAACATCCCGCGAGGCGAAGGAGCCCAGGTGAAACTCGAGTTGCGCGGCATCACGAAGCGCTTTGGCGACTTCACCGCGAACGACCGCATCTCGATCACCGTCGAGCCTGGGACCGTGCACGCGTTGCTTGGCGAGAACGGCGCGGGCAAGTCGACGCTCATGAACGTCCTGTTTGGCCTGTACCAGGCTGACGAGGGCGAAGTCCTCCTTGACGACAACGTCGTCCGGTTTGCGGGTCCCGGCGACGCAATGGCCGCGGGCATCGGCATGGTGCACCAGCACTTTATGCTCGTCCACCCGTTCACAGTGGCGGAGAACGTCATGCTCGGCCACGAGGTGGTGCGCGGGCCCGCGCGTCTGCTTGATCTCGATCAGGCACGCAACAACGTGCGCGAGATATCTGATCGATTTGGATTCCATGTGGACCCTGACGCGGTCGTCGAGGATCTTCCCGTCGGCTCCCAGCAGCGCGTCGAGATCATCAAGGCGCTCTCGCGCCGCGCCGAGGTGCTCATCCTCGACGAACCCACCGCCGTGCTGACGCCGCAAGAGACGGACGAACTTCTCGCGATCGTCAGGCAATTGCGCGACTCTGGCACGGCGGTCGTGCTCATTACGCACAAGTTGCGCGAGGTACAGGAGATCGCGGACAAGATCACGGTGATTCGGCGCGGCAAGGTGGTCGGCACGGCTTTGCCGACGGCCTCCCGTGAAGAACTCGCGTCGCTCATGGTGGGGCGCGCGGTGAGCATGACCGTCGACAAGGCTCCCGCGACCCCGGGCGATGTGGTGCTCTCGGTCAAAGACCTCACGTATGTGGATCAATTTGGTGTCACGCAACTCGACTCCGTGTCGTTCGACGTCCGCAAGGGCGAGATTCTCGCCATCGCGGGGGTGCAGGGCAACGGGCAGACCGAGATCACGGAGGCGATTCTCGGCAAGATTCCCGCTACCAGCGGCCAAGTCTTCCTCGACGGCGACGTCATCACTGACTTGCCCATCAAGGACGTCCTCATGTCGGGCATCGGGTTTGTCCCCGAGGACCGCACCGAGGATGGCCTCGTCGCCGGATTTTCGATCGCGAACAATCTTGTCCTTGACATCTTCGACCGTGAGCCGTTCTCCAAAAACGGCGTGCTGCGGCCGCGAGCGATCGCGGAGAGCGCGGAGAAGAATGTCGCGCAGTTCGACGTTCGCACGACGTCGATTGGCGCCACCGCCGCGTCACTGTCCGGAGGCAACCAACAGAAAGTGGTGCTCGCGCGGGAACTGTCCCGGCAACTGAAGCTACTGATTGCGTCGCAACCGACTCGTGGCCTCGACGTTGGCTCGATCGAGTTTGTTCACAGCCGCATCGTGGCCGAGCGCGATGGCGGCGCCGCAGTTCTCATCGTGAGTTCGGAGCTCGACGAGGTCTCGGCGCTCGCCGACCGCATCGCGGTAATGTTCCACGGGCGGATCGTCGGGATCGTTGGGCCTGAAACGAGCCGAGAAACGCTTGGCTTGATGATGGCGGGCGCATCGACGGAGGTGTCGGCGTGAGCGCGACTGCGGAACCGCAGGCCCCGCAGCGCACGCGCTCTGACGAGGCGCGGAGCATGCTTCGGGAGATCGCCGAGTCCTCCGCACTCGTCATCGTGCTCGCGATCGTCGCCTCGCTCCTGCTCGGCGGAATTCTCATTGTCCTCGCCGACCCCGACGTCCAGGAGGCGGCGGGCTACTTCTTTTCACGGCCGGCCGACACCCTCAGCGCTGCGTGGGACGCACTTTCCTCGGCCTATTCCGCGATGTTCGCCGGAGCCGTGTACAACGCGAACGCCGCCACCTTTGCCGGTGCCATCAAACCATTTACGCAAACCCTCACGGTCGCGACGCCGTTGATCTTCGCCGGGCTCGGGCTCGGCATGGGTTTCCGGGCAGGGCTGTTCAACATCGGCGCGCAGGGGCAGATCATCATCGGAGCGACGCTTGGCGCGATGGTCGGCTTCATGTGGCATCTTCCGGTCGGCCTGCACCTACTCGTGGCAATCCTCGCTTGCGTGCTCGGCGGATCGATCTGGGGGTTCATTCCGGGATTCCTCAAGGCGCGAACCGGTGCGCATGAGGTCATCACGACCATCATGCTCAACTACATCGCGCTTAACCTGGTCGCGTATCTGCTCACTCGTGAGGCCTTCCAGCGCCCCGGCTCCAACAACCCACAGACGCCCGTTATCGACGAGTCGGCGCAGTACCCGCTCATCCTCGGCTCGCAGTTTCCGCTCCATCTCGGATTCGTGCTAGCGATCGCCGCCGCCTTCGGGGTGTGGTGGCTGATGGAGCGTTCCACGCTCGGTTTCCAGTTCCGTGCAGTTGGCGCCAATCCACAGGCCGCGAAGACGGCCGGCATGAGCGTGCCGCGCGCCATCATCCTTGTGATGACGATCGCTGGCGCCCTCGCCGGCCTGGCGGGCTCCGCTCAGATTCTCGGTACCCAGAAATCGCTTACCGTCGACATCGCGGCATCCTTCGGATTTGACGCGATTACCGTGGCCCTCCTTGGTCGCTCCCGTCCCGTCGGCATCGTGCTCGCCGCGATCCTCTTCGGCGGCCTGCGCGCATCCGGCCCTACGCTTCAGGTGCAGGCCGGCCTGCCGATCGACATCGTGCTTGTGATGCAGTCGCTCATCGTGCTCTTCATCGCCGCGCCACCACTGGTGCGATTCCTCTTTAGGTTGCCGAGCCCGCGCGTCGTCAAGGAGGTGACGGTATGACCGCTCTTGCCACACCCGTCGCAACCGGGGTTGTGACGACTAGCTTCGCGAAGCGCTGGCGAGCCTCCATCGCACTCGCCGCCATCGCCGTGCTATCTCTCATGTTTTTTGGCCTGAGCGTCAGCTCCGGAGACGAGACCTCATTTTCGCTGTCGCGAAGCACGGACTTCTTCACGATTCCGGACTTCAGCGTTCCATCGCGTGCGACGGGCATCGTGCTGTCCCTTCTCGCGCTCGGGCTCGCCGGTTACGTTGCAGTCGCGGCGTCACGGTCCCGCAAGGTGGGGTTGTGGCTGCCGATCGTGTTCACCACCGCCGTGCTGCTCGCCCTTCTCACGTGGGCGGGGGCCGGCAAAGATGCGACGAGCATCCAGGTGACGGGCCTGCTGACTAGTGCAATCATCCTCGCCGTGCCGTTGGTCTTCGGCTCGCTCGCCGGCACGATCTGTGAGCGCAGCGGAGTCATCAACATTGCGATCGAGGGGCAACTCCTCTTCGGTGCGTTCTTGGCCGCGGTGATAGGTTCCGCCACCGGAAGCGCCTATGTGGGCCTCATCGCGGCTCCCATCGCGGGCGCACTCGTCGGTTCGGTGCTCGCGCTGTTTGCCGTGAAGTACTGGGTGGATCAGATCGTCGTCGGCGTGGTGCTGAACGTGCTCGTTGTCGGCATTACGAGCTTCCTGTTCGGGACCTTGCTGCGAAACAACCCGGAGTTGAATCAGGCGACCGGGCTGCCGTCGCTGCCCATCCCGTTGCTGTCGAAGATCCCGGTGCTCGGGCCCGTGCTGTT
Source organism: Demequinaceae bacterium (assembly GCA_024643505.1). Lineage (GTDB taxonomy): Bacteria > Actinomycetota > Actinomycetes > Actinomycetales > Demequinaceae > Demequina. Next base: position 2,335 of record JAHEMW010000089.1, on the reverse strand, counting down.
CGATCACACCATCCTCGTGTACGTCATGTACGTGATCGTGACGACGCTCACCATCATGATGTTCAAATCCCGATGGGGCCTGCGGTTGCGGTCGGTCGGCGAACACCCCAAGGCGGCGGATACGGTCGGGATCAAGGTGAACCGCACGCGTGTGCGAGCCACCATCCTCGGCGGCGCGGTCGCCGGCCTCGGCGGCGCGTTCTTCACAGTTGCTTCCGGCCTCGCATTCGGCAAGGAGATGACCGCCGGCAAGGGCTTCATTGCGCTCGCCGCAATGATCGTCGGCAGATGGACGCCCACAGGCGCTCTCGCCGCGGCCCTCCTGTTCGGTTTTGCCGACTCGCTGCGTCAGCAACTCGGGATTATTGGCTCGGCAATCCCGTCCGAATTTCTCGCGATGCTCCCGTATGTCGCCACAATCTTCGCGGTGGCCGGTCTTGTTGGACATGCCCGTCCGCCCGCGGCAGACGGCCAGCCGTACAAGAAGTAATGGCAATCGACATCCCTTGGGAGGCCCTGCGAACCGCAGCCCGCGGTGTCGTGAAACGCGCCTACGCACCCTACTCATCCTTTCCGGTCGGCGCCGCCGCGCTCACCGACGATGGTCGCGTGGTGCGCGGGTGCAACGTGGAAAATGCCTCGTACGGCCTCACGCTTTGCGCCGAGTGCGCCATCGTGTCTTCGCTACACGCGGAGGGCGGGGGGCGACTGCTCGCGCTCGCATGCGTCGATGCTGACGGTGCGCCGCTCGCACCGTGTGGACGGTGCCGACAGTTGCTGTTCGAGCACGGCGGTCCTTCGATGCTGATCGACGGCCCCGCGGGGCCGGTGGAGTTAGAGACCCTGCTCCCGTGGGCATTTGGGCCCGACAATCTCGGGGAGGGCAATCGTGACTGAGCCATTCAACGCGGTAGATGTCATTGTCGCCAAGCGTGACGGTCGCGCGCTCTCAGGACCACAAATTGACTGGGTGATCGACGCATATACGCGCGGCGTGGTCGCGGATGAACAGATGAGTGCCCTCGCGATGGCGATCCTGTTGCGCGGCATGAAGCGCGAAGAGATTCGGCGCTGGACTGCGGCGATGCTGGCCTCAGGCGATCGGCTCGACTTTTCTGACCTTGGCAAACAAACGGTGGACAAGCATTCGACCGGCGGCGTCGGCGACAAGATCACCTTGCCTCTCGCCCCCCTCGTTTCGGTGTTCGGCGTTGCGGTGCCGCAACTGTCGGGGCGCGGTCTTGGCCACACGGGAGGGACCCTCGACAAGCTTGAGTCGATCCCCGGCTGGCGAGCGTCGGTCACGAACGCCCAAATGAAGGATCAGCTCCGCGACGTGGGCGCCGTCATTTGTGCGGCCGGCTCGGGCCTCGCGCCCGCTGATAAGAAGCTTTACGCGCTGCGCGACGTGACCGGCACTGTCGAGTCAATCCCGCTCATCGCCTCTTCGATCATGTCGAAGAAGATCGCCGAAGGCACTGCTGCGCTCGTGCTCGACGTCAAGGTCGGTTCGGGTGCGTTCAAGCGCGACATACACGAGGCAGCAGAACTCGCGGAGACGCTCATTGACCTGGGAGTGGCGGCTGGGGTAGACACGTCCGCATTGATCACCGACATGTCAACGCCGCTTGGGCGCGCTATTGGCAACGCGAACGAGGTCACTGAATCTGTGGAGGTACTCGCTGGCGGCGGTCCGTCCGACGTGATCGAACTCACCGTTGAACTTGCGCGCGAAATGCTCGCCGGCGCCGGAATCCGGGACGTCGATCCTAGCGCGGCGCTGGCAGACGGACGCGCCATGGATCAATGGCGTCGGATGATCCGCGCGCAGGGAGGCGACCCGGATGCGCCCATGCCCGTCGCGCCGCACGTCGAGGAATTGCGCGCGCATCGCGACGGAGTGATCGGGAGGATGGACGCGCTCGGCGTGGGAATTGCCGCATGGCGACTCGGCGCCGGACGCGCTCGAAAGGAGGATGCAGTCGAGGCGAGCGCGGGGATCTATCTCCACAAGACCTTTGGGGAGCCGGTGAAGCGCGGCGACGTCATCATGACGCTCCATACCGAGACGCCCAACCGGATGCAGGGCGCGCTCGATGCGCTCGCTGAGGCGCACGGTGGCGAGGGCGCGGTTCACATTTCGACGGAGGCGTCGCGCGGTCCAATCGTGCTCCAACGCCTCCGGACCCACGAGTAACTGTGGCCTGGTCCCTGTCTTCGTTCACGGTTCGCCTCGGCGCCATCGTCACTGTTCGCCGACGCTGGACCGCGCCCGAGGCCGTTGCGGCCGCGCAGAGCCGCTCGCTTCGTCGTCGCTCTGCGGACGTGCCGAGCG
>JAHEMW010000088.1 GCA_024643505.1 Demequinaceae bacterium | reverse complement strand
GCCGCCGCAGTTCGCCGGCCGAGACCGGCTGATTCGTTCCGTCAATCGCGCCGACGCCGGTGCCCTCACGGAGCTCGTCGAGCCCAATCCGCACCACGACCGTGGTGCTGGGCATGGGCACCTCCTGGGACTGGCAACCGATCGCGTGTGCCGCGATCGCACTGAGCGCGTCCGCGCGCATTTGTGGCGCGGTGCGCTCGTCACGTGTCCCTCCTACCGCATCTCGTCGCTGTCGCATGAGGTCTCCCACGATGGCGTCAAGCATCGCTCGCACCGGGGCGGCGGTGACGGGATCGAGTTGGCCGTCGATCACGACCATGCCGGATCGATTCTCGTAAAGGTGGAGGTATCTGGACTCGTAGCGCGCGGCCTCCATGCGGTGGAGGCCGTCAGTGTCGAGTCGCGCCTCGAGTTGCCGGATGACCACTGACAGCTTGTCGATGGGCAGTGAGAGCGCCCGCTCCACCAGTTGACGCTCAGCCTGAGCGAGTTGCTCCGCGCCCACCGCAGTGCTCACGCGCCCAAGCATCGCTGCGATCGCGCTCGCAGCGTCGATGCTCACGTGCCCCGCCGTCACTGCCGCGGCGAGCACGGGGTACGCGGGACCGGCCGCCGCCGGAGCCCCTCCCGGCGTGGGGTGTTCCGGATCGCCGAGAGTCGCCTGACCCACCGCGATGAGCCGCGCGGCCTCTGCGGTGGTGCCGCCGGTCGCGGCAGCGACGAGCCGCACGGGCGTCGGATATCCCTCGCGCCGCGCAAGCCCGGCGGCCCCGTTCACCGATTCGGATCGGCGCGCGATCTCGGCTGACGCCGCTGCGAGCACAGCATCAACGCGCCGCCGCGCCGCCCCCAGCCCGCGATGCACGGCAAGCAGCTGCTCGCGGGGCAACGAAGCCCAATCCGTCGCCCCCCAGCGCTCGCCCGCGCCGGCCGCGAGCGCACTCGCAACCTGTTCAGCATCGAAGGGCGGGGCCGGTGACATAGGTCTATTCGACCACCCACCTCTGACATTGCGTCGGCCTGCGAGCGCCCTGTGGAAAACGAGTGAAACCGTCGCAATCACGCGCAAAGGACGCGACCGCCCGCGCCATCGAGGCACAGGCGGCCGCGCCCAGGCGACCCGGTATTACGACGCCGGGGGCAGAAGCACCGTGTCGATGAGGTACACGGTCGCGTTGGCGGTCTGCACCCCTCCGCAGATGACGGTGGACGTGTCATTCACCATCAGGTTGTCGCCGCTTCCCGTGACGGTGAGTTCGGCGCCGTTGACGGTCGTGAACGTCCCCGCGATGTCGGCCGGCTCGATCTGCCCGGGAACCACGTGGTAGGTGAGGATCGCGGTCAGGAGGTCGCTATTGGTCTTCAGCGCCTCGATCGTGTCGGCATCAATCTTGGCGAACGCGTCATCCACCGGCGCGAACACCGTGAACTCGCTGCCGTTGAGCGTGTCGACGAGGTTGACGTCGGGGTTCAGCTGCCCGCTCACCGCCGCAACCAGGGTGGTCAGTAGCGGGTTGTTCGACGCCGCGACCGCGACGGGGTCCTGTGACATGCCCTGAATCGACCCGCCGCCCTCCGGCACGGCCTCGTCGTAGGCAGCGCAGCTGGCTCCCACGAGGTTGCTGTAAGCGTCCGTCGTCATGGTGTCGTCGGCGTCGGACGACATCGCGGGCTTCATGGACTCGGACGGTGAGTCCGCCGTCGTTCCCGTGCTACAGGCGGACAGGGCGAACGCGCCGGCCACGGCCAGCGCGAGACCTGTCGAGATCTTCTTCTTCGTTGTGGTCATGACTTCCTCCGTTTGTGTCGGCCCGCCGGAGCGGACTCGTGTGCGGCATCCCTGCGGAACGCCCGTCGCCAGGTGCGGCGTCACGGTGGGTTCGCCCGACGCGTCGGACCGGATTGGTCGGATTTTTGGTTTTGCGGCCACACCGACCGCGGGCAATCCGCTCGCCGCTGTCGCGCGAACCCCTGCCACACCACGAAAGGCAGGACCATGACCCTCGTCATCATCGGGCTCCTCGGAGGACTGATCACCGGAATCTCGCCGTGCATCCTGCCGGTGCTCCCGGTGATTTTCCTCACTGGCGGCACGCAGTCCGCTCGCCTTCGCAGCGTCGACTCGCCCGCTCGGGCGAGCATGAGCGTCGCCGCCGTGCCGGCGATGGTCGGCGGCGCACAGATCGGCGCTTCGGTGGCGATCGCCGCTGCGCGCCCCGCAGTCGCGCAGGTGTCGCGGTGGCGTCCCTACCTTGTTATTGCCGGCCTGGTCACGAGCTTTACGCTCGTCACCCTCGTCGGCTCGCTGCTGCTGACGCTCCTGCACTTGCCGCAAGACATCATCCGCGTCGTCGCCATGGGCGTGCTGGTCCTCATCGGTATCGGGCTGATCGTGCCCCGATTCGAGTTCATTCTGGAGCGGCCGTTCGCGTTCCTGCCCAAGCGCAACGTCAACACGCGTCGGAACGGATTCGGCGTTGGCCTCGCCCTTGGCGCCGTGTTCGTGCCGTGCGCGGGGCCCGTGCTTGCGGCCATCATCGTGGCCGGATCCACGGGCCAGATCGGCCTCGGCACCGTGATCCTCACGGTCTCGTTCGCGCTCGGAGTCGCCGTTCCGCTGCTGTTCTTCGCGCTCGCGGGCCGACGCCTCGCCGAGCGGATCAAGGCCTTCCGGACCCGCGAGCGGGCGCTCCGCATCGCCGCCGGTATCGCGATGATCGCGCTCGCGGTCGGCCTCGCATTCAACGTACCCCAGGCGCTCCAACGGCTCCTGCCCGATTACACCGCGGGAATTCAGGAGACGCTGACGGACAACGACGCGGCCCGTGGCGCGCTTGAGCTCGGCGGTCTCGTGACAGACGAGAACCGCGAGCTCGAGAAGTGCACCAACGGCGCGGCCGAGCTTCAGTCGTGCGGGACCGCGCCGAGCATTCGCGGAATCGAGCAGTGGCTCAACACCCCGGGCGGCGCGGCGATCGAACTGGCTGACCTGCGCGGCCAGGTCGTCCTCGTCGACTTCTGGGCGTACTCGTGCATCAACTGCCAGCGCTCGATCCCGCACGTCGTCGCGTGGGACAAGGCCTACCGCGACGCCGGCCTCACCGTGCTGGGCATTCACTCGCCCGAGTACGCCTTCGAGAAGGACGCGGCCAACGTCGCGGACGGGGCCCGCGCATTTGGCATCACCTACCCGGTGGCACTCGACAACAGCCTGTCGACCTGGACCAACTACCGCAATCGGTACTGGCCCGCGCACTACCTGATCGACGCGTCGGGCACCGTGCGTCACATTCAGTTCGGCGAGGGCGATTACGCGACGACCGAGCGCCTCATTCGCGAGCTGCTACAGGACGCGAACCCCGGCGTCGCCCTGCCCGCAACGACGGAGATCGCCGACGTGACTCCAGACGTCGGCTCGACCACTCGGGAGACCTTTCTTGGGTCGTCGAAGGACGTGAACTTTGCGGGCCCGACGCGGTACTCAGCGGGGGAGGGCACGTACAGCTTCCCCGCGGATCAGGGCGCGGACACGTTCGCGCTCGCGGGCGTTTGGCGCGTTGAGACTCAGTACGCCACGCCCGCCGACGCCGACGCCCGCATCCGCCTCGATTTCCACGCGAGCGAGGTTCGCGTGGTGCTGGGAGGATCCGGTGAGGTGCGGGTGCGACTGGATGGCGGCGCGCAGTGGGTGATCGATGTCTACGGCACTCCGCGCTCCTACGCGCTTGCCGACGGCGTCGCGGGCGGCCAGCACGTGCTCGAACTGACAGTTTCGCGGGGAGTGGAGGCCTACTCCTTCACCTTCGGGTAGGTCGCCTGGTCCGTGCCTACTGCTCCTCGTGCCGATCCGGATCGCCGCCGAACAGGCCCCCGTCCGCACGGGAGAGGGCCGAGATCGCGGCCAGGTCGGCGTCGGACAGTTCGAAGCCGAAAATGTCGATGTTCTGGGCCTGGCGCGACGCAGTTCCGGACGTGGTCAGCGGCACGTTCCCTCGCTGGACCTGCGACCGCCGACGCGATCGACGCCCACGTGTATCCGTCCGACCAGGCAAGCCACACGGCCCGCTTCGCGGCGGTGCTGGCGGAGGCAGAGCCTATGCCGTTCCTCGTCGCTGACGGGGCTTGCTCGGCCTGCTCAAACGGATGAGCGCGACGACGCCCATCCCGATCGCGATGCCGAGAGCCGTGTTCGCCATAGCCAGAGCGAACCCAAGAAAGACGGGTCCGAACGATCCGTCGTCGCCGAAAGCCACTAACGCGGCCCAGCCAATCGCAATCACGACCGTCACAACCGCTGTGTACCGCAGACGTAGCGCGGGGATCAATCCGAGAATCAACCCGATTACCATCAATGTAGGAATCATCACGTGTCCTTGCCGTCGTGTTTAACAGACACGGCTAGTCGTAGGTTCGATGGAAAGTCACGGTGCCGGAGCTCCTGCGGATAGGTCTTCACGTAGCGCCATGACTCCCATCATCGGGGATTCATAGCTTCCACCAAACGCGGGGCGATTCAGTCGCCGGTCTCGGCAGGACGCAGCCTCAGGCGTCCTGGGGCGGTATGTTCGCATTGAACCGAAATCGGTTCGTGGGATCGAGGCGCCGCTTGAGCTTCTGAAGGCGATCCCACGAGTCCGGCGCGAAGGCAGCCGTCACGCGTGCCGCTGACTGGTCGAGTTCGGCATAGTTCAGGTAACCGCCCCCTCGGATTGATAGCGGCGAAACCCGATCGGCGAACCGTCGCGCCCAGGCGATCTCGGCCTCGTCGTCAGCCGCGCCCTCCCAGATCGCGAGGGCCGTCACGTTCGCGACGGCGCTCCGACCTCCGAACGCGGCGTGCGTCTCGGGGATGCGATGAGCTTTTCCGTGGATTAGCTCGACCAGCGCAAACGACTCATCGGTCGCTTCCGAGGCGGACGAGATCAAGGCGTCGGCCAAAGATTCGTCCAGCCGCCCTATGAGATGGCCCTTCCAGTACTGCCGGAGCCCGTAAGGGATCGGCTGGTACAGGGTCTGCTGCTGGAGCCAGTTCATGGGCTTGAGATCGGACTCGTAACAGGCCGGGTGCGTCGCGAGCGCACGAACCGCGGCCATGCCGCCCTCTGGGTCGCCGCGCCACCCGACGTTCACCGAGATCGACGGCGAGCCATCCTCGGCGCGCCAGGCGACGAGTGCCAGGACGAGCTCGTCTGGCGCCGAGGCCTCGACCTCGAACGTTGTGAGGATGGCGTCACGGAGGGCGCTGCCGTGGAAGCGGAGGCGACCGCCGAACATCGCGGGAACCTCCGTCAGGGCGTACCGCAGGCGAGTCACGACACCGAAGTTGCCGCCACCGCCTCGAAGGCCCCAGAGCAGCTCTGGCTCATGCTCCTCGTCAACCTCGAGGACGTCGCCGTCCGCCGCCACGAGCTGGGCGCCGATCAGCGCGTCGCACGCGAACCCCTCCGACGACAGGAGCCAGCTGATCCCGCCACTCAGGGTCAGGCCGCCGATGCCGGTATCGATGAACGTCCCGGACGGCGCAGCCAGGCCGTGGGCGAAGGTAGCCGCGTCGAGGTCCATCAACCGGCACCCGGCGAGGGCGTCCACCGTTCTCGCAGCAGGGTCGACGGTCGCTCCGCGCCACCGCGACAAGTCGATGAGGAGCGCCCCGTCCGGGGAGGAGTGGCCGGCTACGCTGTGGCCACCGCCGCGGACGCCGATTGCGAGACCCGAGTCCGCCGCCCACCTAACCGCAGCGACGATGTCGGGTAGGTCGGCTGGCCGGAAGATGGTCGTCGGCCGCCCCGTGGCCATCGCGTTGTACGCCTCACGAGCCGCCTCGTACCCCAGGTCGGCGGGCTCGAGGATCTCACCGCGCGTGCAACGGCGAAGATCTAGGACCGCTTCGCCCAGCATTGGCGCTCCTCCCTACGGTCTCACTCTCATTTGTAATGGACCGGCCCCCAGTTGTCCACGAAAGCACCCACCCCGGCGTTCAGCTGAGGGAGCGCCGCGGTGCCTCGCCTCGCCTACACCGCCGAACAACCGGGAAAGAGGCGAGTTAAGTAAGCGCGGCATGGACACTCGGGGATCGTCCTCCGGATGTGCGCGCGAACACCGGATATCGGTCGGGCGTGCCGACCGGGAGCGCCTCGTCCGTCATGCCGGAGATTCCGGCCGCTCACGAGCCGGTCCAGCCGCAACCGGTTCGGGGTGCGTGACTGGGGTCCGCCCCTCATTCGGTTGACCGGGTGACCTGACCCAAGGTTCGGTTACCTGATCAGGCGCGTCGTGCGGGCGGGGATGGCGTGCATTGCTTACTCTCGTTCGAAGGCGATGGGCGTGAGGTATCCGATGGCGGGGCAGGTCATTCCCGGCCCAGCGCAGCGTGATGACGCCTGACGTGTCGACGGTGTCGTGCCGGACGCCTCAGGAGCGTCCCACGAGGTCTAGGCGGGGGATTGTCCTTGGGCAGGGCGGTGTTGGCGGTAGCGGGCGCGCGGCGGTCGTTGGCGTGGTGTGGGCGTTAGTGGTTGTAGATGCGGGTGAAGGTCGCCAGGAGGATGTTGAGCTCGTCGACGGTGCCGGCGGGGTGCTTGGTGAGCCAGCGCTTAAGGGTCTGGTGGAAGCATTCGATCTTGCCTGGGGTCTGGTCTGTCGGATTCACAAGGATTCGACTTCGGCGCTAGGCGTCAGGCGCCAGCTAACCCTGGGGGCAGGTATGGCCGTGGTCCAGTCGCCGGAGGTGTGGAACAGGGAGCGGACATGGTTCACCGTTTCCGCATGGTCAGATCGGTGGCTCGGCGGACGCCGCCGCCTCCTGTAGTAGCCGGACAACCTGGGCATCCGGATGCATCGCGCGCAGGCGGTGACCCAATGCGCGTGCAGAGGCTCGCTCCGGGCCGTCTACGAGAAGCCTGTCGACGGCTGCGCGGATCGCGGCCG
>JAHEMW010000087.1 GCA_024643505.1 Demequinaceae bacterium | reverse complement strand
ATCAACGCGAGCGACGCTCGCGCCGTGCTCGGCTGTGAGGTACGAGATCGGCGCACCTGCCAGCGCCGCCACGCGGGAGCGATTGTTCGCGACCGCACTGGCGACGTCACCCACATGCGTCGCGAGATTCAATGAATCAAACGGCGCCTGAGAAACTCCGCCAGCGCGGGTCGTGAAGAACGCGCGGACCGCAAGCCCGGCGTCGAACATGCTCCTAGCGAAGGAACTCGGGGACGTCGAGCGTCTCGAGGCTCTCGCGGGCGCGCGACAGGTCGATCGCGGCCGTATCTGCATCGGGCTCGCCCATCCGAGCTGAGGGGATCGCGTCAACCTCGAGCGGGGCGTCGACAGGCTCGAGCGCCGCTGCTGCAGGCGTGCTCTTCGCCCCCTCGAAACCACCGATCGCGCCCTCGTGCTTGCGGGTCGTGGGGGCGCCGGAATCGAAGCCTGCTGCGATCACGGTGATGCGCAGCTCATCGCCGAGCGCGTCGTCGATCACCGTTCCGAAGATGATGTTCGCCTCTGGGTGAGCGGCTTCGCGCACCAAGCGGGCGGCGTTCTCCACCTCCTTGATGCCCAGGTTCGAGCCGCCCGCGATGGACAGCAACACCCCATGAGCGCCCTCGATCGAGGCTTCGAGCAACGGTGAGGCGATTGCGCCCTCTGCGGCCTCGAGCGCGCGACCCTCGCCACGTGCGGAACTCACTCCCATGAGCGCCGTGCCGGCGCCCTGCATGACTGACTTGACGTCGTTGAAGTCGACGTTAATGAGCCCGGGTGTTGTGATCAGGTCGGTGATGCCCTGGACACCACCCTGCAGCACCTGGTCGGCGGCCGCGAATGCGCCGAGCACGCTCAGCTGCGCGTCAGAGATGTCGAGCAACCGGTCGTTGGGAATAACGATGAGGGTGTCGACCTCCTCGCGCAAGCGCTCGATTCCCGACTGCGCTTGGTCAGCACGACGCTTTCCCTCGAAGCCGAAGGGGCGCGTCACGACGCCAACCGTCAGTGCGCCGAGCGAGCGTGCGATGCGGGCAACGACGGGCGCGCCGCCCGTGCCAGTTCCGCCACCCTCGCCCGCGGTGACGAACACCATGTCCGACCCACGCAGCGCCTCGGCGATTTCGTCCTCGTGGTCTTCCGCGGCATTGCGACCAACCTCTGGGTCAGCGCCCGCACCAAGACCACGAGTGAGCTCGCGACCAATGTCGAGTTTGACGTCAGCGTCCGACATCAGCAGAGCCTGCGCGTCGGTATTGATGGCGATGAACTCCGCGCCCTTCAGCCCGACGTCGATCATGCGGTTGACGGCGTTGACGCCACCACCGCCGACTCCGACAACCTTGATTGCGGTGATGTAGTTCTGAGGTGCGGCCATGTCATCTCTCCTTCAACCTTAACGTTCAACTTGAGGGTTATAGTTATGTCAAGCTGTCCTGCCATGAAGGTACGGCGGGAGTAACGCGACACCGCGCATTCGCGCGCGTGTCGCGCGCTTTTTGCTCAGGATTTCTTTGTGATGGGGAGCGTCGGGGCGGACACGTCGATGACGTCCGCCTTGCTCGCCTGTGGCGAGTCGAGCAGCACCTGAAGGACTTCGACCTTGAGTTCCGAACGCTCCGCGCTCCCCCATTCAACGACGGGGCCCTTGTGCAGGGTGAACGACACTGAATCTTCGGTCTTCGCCGCGATATGGCCAACCCGATCACGCAGAGCGGCCGGCATCGCGTTCAGGACACCCAGCACTGCCTTCAGTGTTCTGACGTTCTCGGATCCCAGTGGCACGTAAATGACGGGAATATCCTTCGGCTGCGCACTCGACCGACCGACGTGGACTCCCTCGTCATCGACGTAGACAAATCCGCCCTGCGGATCCGGCACTGACGCGACGGGCTCGCGGGACTCGAGCGTGACAATGAGACCGCGCGGCCACGATCGTTCGATGTGTGCAGTGCGGACCCCCGCAATGTCGTCGAGCTCGTCGGACAACGCGCTCGTGTTGAGCATCGGCAAGGCCGCTCCATCGTGAGTGTCCACCACGGCGCGAACTGCGGCCGGATCGACGACGGTGCCGTATCCGGTCACCGTGACCTTCGCTGGCTCAAGGGCGAACAGCGGGGAAGCAAGGACGACCCACGCCGCAAGTGCCACCCCACCGACGTATGCACTGCGCCGACCCCACACGATGGCTCTCAGCCGCCGTGAGGCGCGTTTCTTCTCGGTAATGCGCTCCTGGACGCGCGTCGTGACCGTCGCGTCAGCGCGTGAAATCGACAGCTTTGCGAACGCCGCCTCGACTCGAGCTGCGGCCACTGCCGACGCCCTGCCAGCCGCAGCGCGCATCGGCGCGGACACGTCCGCATTGGCGTCTGGCCCCTGCACGGGCGGCGCCGGAGGCTGCTGATCGTCGTGTTCGCTGACGCGCAGCCACGGTGATGGGGAACCATCCGCGGCCGCGACGGTCGGCGTCTGCGGGCTTGGTGCAGGATCTTCCGGCGCCGGGATCGCGATCGTCATGGTTGACGTGGTCTCAAAGTCGCGCGGTTCGCCAACGGCGCGAGGGTGCTCCGCCTCGGCCCGCGTGGGAGCTTGCGAAGGCTGTCGGGGAGGCATGGCCGGGCGCCGGGGGTCGGTCATGCGCGCGCCTGTTCCAGGGCCGTGAGGATCCAGTCAGCCGCCTGGGTCACAGTGCCGGATCCCACGGTCAGCACCAAGGATCCAGGCCGGGCGAGCGCCGCGGCACGAGCGGCCGCAGCGGGGAGATCGTGCGCGACGGCGATCGAGGATCCGACCGGCATGTGCGCCGTGGACGCAATGAGATCCGACGACACCCCGGGAATCGGGTCCTCGCGATCGCCGTGGACCGGCGCAAGGACGACGTCAGCGTTCGGAATCGAGAGCGCGGCGCCGAAGGCCGCCGCATGCTCTTGCGTGCGCGAGAACAGCGCGGGCTGAAACAGCACGACGAGGTGGCCGGCGCCGCTCTCGCGCGCCGCAGCGACCAGCGCGGCCACCTCGGTCGGATGGTGGGCGTAGTCGTCAACGACCACAACGTCACCGATCGCCCCGCGGCGCTCGAATCGTCGGCCCGTGCCCGCGAACGACTCAAGTGCGGCGGCGGCGGCTCCTGGATCCGCGCCGATGGCGACGGCCGCCGCCCACGCAGCTGCCGCATTCAATCGATTGTGCCGGCCCGGCAGCGGCACCGAGAGCGCGTACTCGACGTCGCCCGCGATCACGGACGCGTCCCTGACCTCGACGTCGGCGCCCGGTCCGCCATACGAAACAACGGCGCGCCCCATTTGACGCGCGCGGTGGGCCATCTGGGCAACGATCGGGTCGTCCGTCCAGCACACGAGCGTCTGTGCAGAGTCCGCGAACTCCTCAAACGCAGCGTGAAGGGCGTCAACGGTTCCGTAGTGGTCAAGGTGGTCCGGCTCGATATTCGTGATGACGGCGACGTCGGGGTGATATCGCAAGAACGAGCCGTCGGACTCATCCGCCTCGACGACCGCGATGCCCGCCGACCCCGCATATCCGCCAGCAACCGCGCCCTCAATTCCAAAGACGCGAGCGCCAATCGCATAGCTGGCGTCGATGCCCGCGCCGTGGAGCGCGTGCGCGACCATGGCGGACGTCGTCGTCTTGCCGTGAGTTCCCGCGACGGCAACTATTCGCTGACCGGCGAGGGCCCACACGAGCGCCTCTGATCGGTGCCATACGGGGATGTCGAGGACGCGTGCTCGCGCAAGTTCGACGTTGGTCTCGCGCACGGCGGACGATATGACGACAGCAGTCGCACCGTCAACGAGCAACGCGTCGTGTCCCACGCGAACATCCATCCCGGCATTCGCAAGGGCGACAAAGTAGGCGCTCGGCTTGGTGTCCGACCCGGACACGATGGCGCCCCTGCCGGCCGCGAGTCGCGCGACCGCAGACATGCCTGAGCCGCCGACGCCGATGAAATGCAGGCGCTCGCTCATGGCATCGACTCCACGATATCCGCGAGTGCCTTCGCTCCCGCCGGCAGCGCAATGGCGCGCGCCGCACCGGACATGCGCGCAGCGACACCCGGGTCGAGCGTCATTCGCTCGGCACCGAGGACGAGCGCGGCCGGCGTGAGATCGGAGTCGCGAACGAGGGTGGCGGCGCCGGCCGCTACCGCAGACGCCGCATTGAGCGCTTGTTCGCCGTTGCCATGAGGGAGCGGAACATACATTGCGGGCAGCCCGAGCGCAGATATTTCGCACACTGTGGCAGCGCCGGAGCGACACACGACGGCGCTCGCCGCGGAGAAGACGTCGGCCATGTCGTGCGCGTACTCGGCGACCTCATACGACGAACGCAGATCTGCGGGTAGCCGCGTGCGTTGGCGCCGCGCATCCTCCGCCTTGCCGCGCCCGGTGAGGTGGATGACATTGACGCCGTGCGCCACAAGCGTCGGCACCGCTTCGATCGTGGCCGCGTTCAGGCTCGCTGCTCCGAGCGACCCACCGGTAATGAGCAAAACGTGGGCGTCCGCTTCCCAGCCACGCGCCTCACGCGCGTCACGGCGCGCTACGGCCGCGCGGTCCGGATTCGCGAGGTGAGCCGCGAGTTGGGCGATATCGCCCCGGAGCGGCAGCCCCGTGACCACGGCCTTCGGCAACGGCGTGTCAGGAAACGTCACGGCGACCGCGACCGCGAGCCGCGCACCTAGCCGATTGGCCAGACCCGGCTTAGCGTTCGCCTCGTGCACGACGATCGGCACGTGACGGCGCTTCGCGGCAAGATACGCCGGAGTCGAGACGTACCCGCCGAAGCCGACAACCACGTCAGCTGACACCGCGTCGATCGCGTCGCGTGCCCGCGCGTACGCACGCCACAGTCGCAGAGGGAGCTTGAACCAGTCGAGGCTTGGGCGCCGCGGCAGCGGCACCCTCGGGACGATGTGGAGGTCGACTCCCGCACGCGGAACCAGGTCCGACTCAAGTCCCTCCTGTGTCCCAAGCGCCGCGACGCGGTGACCTCGGCTCGCCAACTCCGCGGCGGTAGCGAGAAGGGGGTTGACGTGGCCAGCAGTTCCTCCACCGGCCAGCAGAATCGACCTAGCCACGCCGTCCCCGAGACAGCACCGCAAGCGAACGGCGAACCGCCGAGGGGCGGGCGGCAAACGCCTCTGCCGCTCCCGGTTCCGCCCGCGCGAATGCCATGAGCACGCCGACTGCAGCCATCGACATGATGAGCGACGAGCCGCCGGAGGACACCAGCGGGAGGGGGACGCCGGTCACAGGCGCAAGCCCCACGACGACGGCAATGTTGATGCAGGCCTGACAGACGATCCACGCGCCGATCGCCGCGCCCGCAATCTGTACAAAGGGGTCCTTATTGCGATGAACGATGCGGTTGATAGCGACCACCATCATCGCGAAGGCGAACAGTACGAGCAGGGTGCCGAGCAAACCGAATTCCTCGCCGAGGACCGCGTAGATGAAGTCGTTGTCGGCGGCGGGGAGGTATCCCCACTTCTCTCGGCTCATACCGGGCCCAAGCCCCCACAGGCCGCCGGAAGCGAGCGCGTACGTGCCGTGCTGGGACTGCCAACACGCGTCCTGGTTGTCACACGTGCTTGACAGCCACTGCATGATTCGGTCGAAGCGGCTTTGCTGAACCGTCACGAGCAGCGCGATTGCGCCAGCCCCGAGCACCGCAAAGACCCCGAAGAAGCGGGCGGGCAAACCCGCGACCCAGAACGCTGCGGCTACCAGGATGGACAGGATGATCGCGGTGCCCATGTCTCGGCCGGCGAGCACCAGGCCAATCACCACCATCGCCATGATCCCGCCTGGCACGAAGATCCGTTTGAACGACGTGAGGTGGCGACGGAACTTTGCCAGGACCACGCCGAGATACAGCGCGAGGCCAAGTTTGGCGATCTCGGATGGTTGCGCGCTCACGGGCCCAAGCCGAATCCAGTTCTGGTTGCCCCCAGAGGACACGCCCGAGGTCATCACGAGCACGAGCAATCCCATCGACACAAACAACACCCACGGGGCGGCGCGTTTCCACAACCGCACTGGCATGCGGGAGCCCACGATCATCGCCGCCAGCCCTACGGCAAACGCCGCAAGCTGGATGATGAACAGCGTGTACGGGTTGCCGTCTGACGAACGGATCGAGTAGATCGACGAACTCGACAGAACCACGGCGAGGCCGACGAGCAGCAGGATCGTGCTCGACGCGGCGAGGAGATAGTAGGTGGCCGCCGGTGACTTCCACGCTCCGGCGAGGGTGCGGGGCCGCTGCTCTGTCGCCGTCATCCCGCCCTCCCTACTCGAGTGCGGTCACCGCCCTGGCGAACTTCTCGCCGCGATCCGCGTAGCTGACGAACTGATCCATGGACGCGCATGCGGGGGAAAGAAGCACCGTGTTTCCTGGCCCCGCCATGCTCCGAGCGGCCGCGACTGCCCGGTGCATCACAGTCTCCCCTGCTTCGATAGCGACGACGGGTATATCTGCGGCGTGTTCCGCGAGCGCCTGCGCGAGCGGCTGCTGGTCAACGCCAATGAGGACGACGCCCACGAGCCGGTCGCGAATCGACGTGACGAGCTCCGCAAACTCTTGACCCTTGGCAAGTCCGCCGGCGACCCACACGACAGAACCGCTAGCAAATCCTCCGAAGGCCGCGATCACGGCGTGCGCATTGGTTGCCTTGGAATCGTCGACGAAGTCGACGTCGTCGAGCCGCCGCACAAACGCGGTGCGATGCTGGTCAAGCGCGAAGGTCTTGAGTCCGTCGCGGACCGCCGAGGGCGCGACACCGATCGCCCGCGTAAGCGCGGCAGCGCACAGGGCGTTCATCGCGAGATAGGGCGGGACGTCGCCCGCGACGAGGTGGGCAAGATCGCTCACATGGCCAAGTTCGAGCGCCTCCGTGTGCCGCGCATCGAGGAAGGCGCGGTCGCAAAGGATCCCGTCAACGATCCCGAGTTGGGAGATCGCAGGCGCGCCAAGCGTCACGCCGATCGCGCGACAGCCCTCAACAACGTCGGCATCACGGACCATCTGCTCGACACGAGCATCGGCCGCCGGATAGACGC
>JAHEMW010000012.1:25545-27913 GCA_024643505.1 Demequinaceae bacterium | reverse complement strand
AAGGAGGTGAACGTCTGACTCATGGCTCACAGGTAACCGGCGGACGCGGGCGGTTCATTCCGCGGCGTCGCGTCGTCACGAGCGCTGAGGTGATGCTACGCCCGGCGCTGCGTCCGACGGTTGCTTGTGACCAGCCCGCGCGCGGTGGGAGCATCGGTTCATGGCGTATGACCGGGAGTTGGCGAACAGGATCCGCGGGTGCCTGGGGGACGCCGGGCCCTACGACGAGAAGGCGATGTTCGGCGGCCTCGCGTTTCTCGTCGACGGCAATATGGCGGTCGCCGCGAGTGGCACCGGCGCACTCATGGCGCGCGTGGACCCTGAGGCCGCGGACGACCTGCTGGGCAACGACGCGGAGCCGATGGTGATGCGAGGGCGGCCCATGCGGGGTTGGCTCCTCGTTCCCGTCGCGGCGGTCGGCGACGACGACGTGCTGCAGCAGTGGGTTGACCGTTGCGTGGCGTTCGCGCGGACGCTTCCGCCCAAATAGCGCGGAGGTGGCCCGGCGCTCACCGTGGGACCGCACGTGGCGACTACCGCTGACGGCGTGAATGGAGACTGGAATGCGCGCCGGGAATTGTCGGCATCGACGTGCCACGATGTGGAGAGGTGTCGAGGGCGGCGCGCGCCCGCGTGGATGGGAGACGATGATGAAGTACCTGCTGGTCGTGTGTACGGAGCCAATTTCCGACCCCGCGGGAGGACCGGATGACATCGACGCATGGGTAACCAAGCACGATGCTTCCGGCGCGCGAATCTTCGGGGATAGGCTCGCGTCGGTCGATCAGGCGAGGACCGTGCGGATCCGCGGAGGAGGAACCACGGTGACCGACGGCCCGTTCGCGCAGGCCCACGCTTCAATCGCGGGAATCGACATCCTCGAGTGCGCCTCGCTCGACGAGGCGGTGGCCGTCGCGCTCGAACATCCGATGGCGCGCGGCGGCGCGCTTGAGGTGCGTCCGTTCTACGACTGGGACGCGGACTGACCCGCGTGGCCCGCCCCGCGCGAACGTCATCCCCGCGGGTTGACAGTCGCCCGACGCCGGCGTAACGTACAACCAAATGGTTGTAGATACAAGCCTTTCCGAAGCCGACGTCGACAGGCTCTTCCACGCCCTCGCCGACTCCACGCGCCGCGACATTGTGCGGCGAAGCCTGAGCGTGGAGGCGTCGATCAGCGAACTCGCGCTTGCGTACGACATGTCGTTCGCAGCGGTTCAGAAGCACGTTGCCGTGCTTGAGGAGGCGGGACTCGTGACCAAGCACCCACGCGGCCGCGAACGCATCGTGCGCGGCAACGCGGCCGCGATCGGCACCGCCAAAGCACTGCTCGACAAGTACGAAGAAATCTGGCGTTCGCGCATCGACCGGCTCGACGCACTTCTCGCTCAGCACACAACGGAGGACACGTCATGCCAATCACCTCAGTCACGAAGGACCTCTCCGCGCTCACGATGACGGTGGTCGCCGACTTCAACGTGCCGCTCCAGCGCCTGTGGGACGCGTTCGCGGACCCACGCCAACTGGAGAAGTTCTGGGGCCCACCGACGTTCCCCGCCCGATTCACCCGACACGACATGGTCGTCGGGGGCCGATCCGAGTACACGATGACGGGCCCGAACGGCGAGTTGTCTCCCGGTTACTGGGAGTTCACGGCTGTCGACGCGCCGCGCGGGTTCGAGGTGCGCGACGGGTTCGCAAACCCCGATGGCACGAACAACCCCGACATGCCCCAGATGCGCATGGTGTACACGTTTGAGGAGACCGCCTCCGGCGCGCGCGTGTCGACCACGACCCACTTCCCCTCGCAGGCCGCACTGAAGCAGTTGCTTGAGATGGGCATGGAGGAGGGCATGACATCGGCGATGGGACAGATGGACGCGGTTGTCGGCGACCTCGCGTCCTTCGCCGTCGGCCTCGCGACCGCGGCCGACATCCTGTCCGACACGCGCGTGCGCGTGGCGCGCGTGATCCGCGGCACTGTCGCTCAGGTGTGGCTCGCGCACCACGACGCCGCGCTGATGCAGCGCTGGCTGCTCGGACCGGATGGCTGGACGATGCCTGTGTGCGAGATTGCCACGGCCGTCGGCGAGTCGTACCGCTACGAATGGGCTTCCGACGATGGCGACCAGCGCTTCGGTTTCGAAGGTGAGCTTCTCGAGTCCGTCCCGCCATCGCGGGCGGTCACAACGGAGCGGATGATGGGGATGGACGGCCCTCAGACCGTCAACGAGTTGACTCTCACCCCCGTCGAGGGCGGCACGCTCCTGAGCATCGTCATCACCTACCCGAGCGTCGAGGTGCGCGACGCGATTCTCGCGACCGGCATGACTACGGGCATGGAAACCAGCTACCAGCGTCTCGAGGC
>JAHEMW010000012.1:0-25445 GCA_024643505.1 Demequinaceae bacterium | reverse complement strand
TACGTGCGGGCCGCGCCGCGACCCTAGACGGACGCGATGACGACAACGGCACCCGCGTCGTCGTCGCGCTCGCTCGACGCGGTCATTCCAAGCCGGCGGGCCGCGGCGATCGACGCATCGAGCAGGTGGTCGCTCGTCTCCACGATGGCGACACCGCCGGGGCGCAGGAGGCGTGTCGCTGCCTCAAACACGCGCGCCTGGACGTCGGTGCCGTCAGCGCCGCCGTCGAGCGCCGCGATCGGTTCGAAGTCGCGCGCCTCGTGGGGCATCAACGCGATCTCGCGGGTCGGGACATAGGGCGCGCAGGCGGTGACGATGTCGACCGACGCCCCCAGACGAGAATCGAGAGCGCTGTCCATGTCGGACACGATCGCCGCGGCGCCAAATGGGGCGAGGTTTCGCGCGGCGAACGCGATCGCGACGGGATCGATGTCAGCCGCTGTCACGGTCACGTCGGGCCGCGCGTGAGCAACCACCGCGGCGATCGCTCCTGACCCACAGCAAAGGTCGACGAGCGTGCCGCCCGCGGGAACGAGACGTGAAGCGACGCGCGCGACGAACTCGGTCCGTCGACGCGGCACGAACACGCCGGGGCCCACCTTGATCCGCAATGTTGCGAACTGCGCCCACCCGAGCACATGCTCGAGCGGTTCACCGTCGACTCGACGTTGGACAAGTGCCGCGAGGGAATCGTGGTCTGCCGTCGCGTCGACGAGGAGCGCGGCCTCCTCGGCGGCGAACACGCAGCCGGCGGCGCGCAGCGCGGTTTCGACGCGCGCCACGTGCGTGCTTGCTACGGCCATAGCAGCGGACGCTACCCCACGGGAGCGAGGTCAAGGTCGCGGGCGGCGTCAGGCGCGGACTCCTCATCGTGCGCGTCCGGCGTGCCTTTGCCAGCGGGCAGAGCGAGCCCGATGAACGACGCGAGTAGCAGGAACGCGACTCCCGTCCACACGGCAGGTATCGCAGCGTCGGTGTACGCGGTCGGGGTGAACTCGCCTCCGGCGCCAGTGAAGACCGCCGTCAGGATCGCGATGCCAAGCGCCACGCCGATCTCTCGGACGGTCGCGTTTGTGCCCGACGCCTTCGCGTGGTCCTCGCTTCGCATGTTTGCGAGGACGGCGGTCGCCGAGGGGGCGAACACGAGCCCCATCCCGACCCCGGCGAGTACGAACGCCGGGACGAAGGAGCTGTAGGCCACCGTCGGCGACATCACGATCGCTATCCACGCGAGGCCAATCGCCTGCAACGTCGTACCGGAGACGATCAGTGTCCGGGTTCCCACGCGGGGGGCGATGAACCCGCTGAGCGGAGCGACGATGAGTGGAGCCATCGTCCACGGCATGGTCGCGACGCCGGCCTCGAGTGGCGACTTTCCCTGCACGACCTGCATGAACTGGATGAGGATGAAAATCGCGCCAAAGATTCCGATACTGAATGTGACGCCGACTCCGTTCGCCGCCGAGAAGCTCCGATCGCGGAACAACGCGAGAGGCAAGAGCGGATCCCGGGCTCGGCGCTCCCACGCGATGAACGCCGCGAGCAATACGGAGCCGCCGATCAGACCCGCGAGCACCTGGGTGCTGGTCCACCCGGCGTCGTTTCCGCGCACAATCGCGAACACGATCCCGAACACGCCAGCGCCAGCGAGCAGCAGGCCAATGGCGTCGAGGCCAACCTTGCGACCGCGGCTTTCGCCCAGCGCGAAGTAGATGAGAGGGATGGCAATTGCCGCGACGGGCACGTTGAGCCAGAAGATCGCGTGCCACGTGAGGCCTTCCACGACGGCGCCTCCGATGAGCGGTCCAAGCGCGACGCCGAGGCCAGCGATCCCTCCCCAAATGCCGATCGCTAGCGGGCGCAGTCGCGACGGCACTGCGCCCGCCAGGAGCGCGAGTGAGAGCGGCAGAAGTGCCGCCCCGCCGGCACCCTGAAGCGCGCGGGCCGCGATGAGCATCTCCGGCGTCGTCGCGACGGCGCACGCCGCTGATGCGAGCGCGAAGAGGGCGACGCCGGCCACGAATACGCGGCGGCGGCCGAAGCGGTCGCCGAGGGCGACGGCCATGAGGATGAGGCTCGCGAACGCAAGAGAATAGGCGTTGATGAACCACTGCAGTTGTTCAATGCTCGCCCCGAAGTCTCGTTGGAGCACGGGCAAGGCGTTGGTGACGACGAGGTTATCGAGCGACGCCATGAACATGGGCAGCGACGCTGCGGCGATGACGAGCCAGACCGGTGCCTGGCGAGTAGTGGTTGGCACGGGGACCTCTTCCGAGATGTAGTAATCACTTGATAACTTGTAGTTTCCTAACGTAGTTAACAGTTGATAACCTGTCAACATGACCCGTGAAACTCCCTCTCGTTTGTCAAGCGAAGACCGTCGCGAGCAGATCCTTGCCGCCGCGACGCAGGTGTTTGGCGAGCGGGGCTACGTGGGCGGCACCACCGACGCCATCGCGCGGGCCGCAGGCATCTCGCAGGCGTATGTCGTGCGGACTTTTGGGTCGAAGGAGTCGCTCTTCTTCGCGGCGGGGCAGCGCGCGGCAGATCACGTCGAAGCGGTATTCCGCGAGGTCATCGAAGGGTTCACCGGCGACGAGAGTGCGGACGAGCGCGAACGCCGTCTTGGCGAGGCCTACGGCGCGCTGGTGGCGGACCGAGGCGTGCTGCTGACGCTCATGCACCTCTTCACGCTTGGCCACGACACGGTGTTTGGGCCGCTCGCCCGCGAGAGCTTCTTGCGGATCTACGAGATTGTGCGCGATGACGCTCACATGTCACCGGAGGCGGCATCGCTGTTCTTCGCGCGCGGCATGCTCATCAATACCCTGATGGGCCTGAGGATGCCCGAAGTCGAGAGCGACCAGCCCTACGCGCACGAGCTGATGTTCTTCGGCCTCGGCGACAAGTGTCACGAGATCATGGAAAGCGGCACGTACGCGTTGGCCGACGCCGAGGCAGGCCGGGTGTAGCGCTAGCGAGCGGCGCAACTGGCAGGCACGTTAGGGCGCGAGCTCGCTCCGCAGTTCTCGGGACCGGTGGACGGCAGCGTTCGCTCCAGCCGAGACCACGTCCTTCAGTCCCGCATGGTCCATCGCCTCGAGGGCGGCGAGAGTCGTGCCGCCCTTCGACGACACCCTGGAACGCAGTGTCTGGGGCGTCTCGCCCGACTCGGCGAGCAGAGCCGCGGCGCCGATGAACGTCTGAGTCGCGAGCTGGGTCGCGAGGATCCGGTCGAGACCCTGGGCAACCCCAGCATTCGTGAGCGCCTCGACGAACGCATAGAAATACGCCGGGGCGGACCCGGCGACGGCGATGACAGCCTCGAGCTGGTCCTCCTCGACCGTCACGACCAGACCAGTGGTGCGCAACATGGCAGAGACGAGATGGAGGTGCGCGTCCGAAGCGCCGACCCCCGCGGCAATCGCGGTGGCTCCTCGCCCGATCACTGCCGGGGTGTTCGGCATCGCGCGCACGACGGCCACGGGCATGCCGAGGCGTTCGGCATAGAACGACGAAGGCAGTGCTGCGGCGACGGTGAGCAACAGCACACCGGGGTGTATCGCGTCGCGAATGGAGTCAAGCAATTCCGCGGTGTCCTGTGGTTTGACGGCGACGACGACGATGTCCGCATTCGCGACGGCATCTGCGGCCGTACCCGCGACGACAACGCCGTACTTTGCGTTGAGCGCCGCCGGAGCGGCCGGGGTTCTATTCGCCACCGTAACGGCCGCGCCGGGCCAGCCGGCATCGATGAGTGCGGTGACGATGGTGCTGCCCATCACTCCCGTGCCCAACACCGCAACTTTGGGGGCGGAGGACTCATTCGGCTGAGGCGCGGTGTTCACTCCGCCAGGCTACCGTCGTCGGTGAGCGCACCCGCGAGGTAGCGCTGCATCGTCGGGCCGTAGATGGCGACGAGTTCGTCCTTCGTCGCGCTCACCAAAGCTGGCAGCGCCAGTACGTAGCGGCCGAGCAAGAGGCCCATCATCTGCGATGCGGCGGCCGAAGCGCGCACCTGGGCGTCAGGCGCGTTCGGCGGCGTGAGCCGCATCAAGACATCGCGCATGAGGACGACCTGAACTGCCTGGGCGACTTCTGGAGCTCCCACGGCACCCAACACGAGTCCGCGTCGCCTCCGCGAGGTCCGCGCGGCGCCGCCATTACAGTGCGAAGAACTCGTAGAACTCCGCGATGCCTGCCGTCGGGCCAGCCAGGAGCAGAACCACGGTGTCGTTTCGCCAGACCATGAAGGGCTCGCCTTCGCCCCCGACCGTCGCGACGGAGCCGACCTCAACGCCTCCGACCGTCACGGGCGCGACCTCCTCGGAGCCCGCCGCGAGGCTTTCCCACGCCGCGGTCGCGTCTCCGACGTTGTAGTACTGGTACGCGGTCACCGTGTAAACCGTCGCACCGTCGCGATACGTCGTGTCGACGCCTGCGCCGACGCGGCCCGGCAAACCGGCCGCTGTCTCGACGTTGATGGGCGTGATCGAGGTGAGGGCGTACGTCAGCACCGCCGTCGGCATGGCGGCCGCGAGCTCAGTCGGATTGGCTGCGGTCGACGGTGACAGTGTGGGCTGCGGCGGCTGCTCAGTGATGATCGCACCGGGGATCGGGTCTGGGATCGGCTGGTTCATCGCGGCATAGACCGCGTAACCCCCGCCCGCGAGCACGACAACTGCAGCGAGAATCCAGACGACAGCACGGTTTCGTCCCGGCGATGTGACTGCATCAGCGGCCGCGTCGGGCGAAGAAGTCTCGGGCTCGGACATGCACACAGCCTAGGCATCGCGACGGCGAATCCTGTGCCACGGCGGCGGTGTGTGTCACAACAGGCGGTTACCTTTGACACATGCCTACCGCGACCCGACGATCGACACCCGGCTACCGGTGCACGGAGTGTGGGTGGACGGCCGTCAAATGGGTCGGTCGATGCGGGGAGTGCCAGGCATGGGGATCGGTCGTGGAGGCTGCCTCTTCGCCCGGGCCTGCGACGCGCGCGACAGCCGCGACCCGCCCGGCGCAGCCCTTGCCTGAAGTGTCGACACTCGCCTCCGCGAGGCACGAAACCGGGGTCGGCGAATTCGATCGCGTGCTTGGCGGCGGTCTCGTGACAGGCGCTGCCGTGTTGCTCGCGGGTGAGCCAGGGGTTGGCAAGTCCACGTTGTTACTCGATGTCGCGGCGCGTTTTGCGCGACGAGGTGCGCGGGTGCTCTACGTGACTGGTGAGGAGTCGGCCGGTCAAGTGCGACTGCGCGCCGAGCGCATCGACGCGCTCGAACAGGGTGTGTTGCTCGCAGCGGAAACAGATCTGGGTGCTGTCCTCGCGCACGTCGAGTCCGCGGATCCACAACTCGTGATCGTTGACTCCATCCAGACGATTTCCTCGGCCGAACTCGAGGGATCAGCAGGCGGCGTTTCCCAGGTCCGTGAAGTGGCGTCGGCGCTCATCCAGTCAGCGAAAGTGCGCGGGATCCCCATGATCCTGGTGGGGCACGTCACCAAGGACGGCGGTGTCGCCGGCCCCCGAATCGTCGAACACCTCGTCGACGTTGTCTGCCAATTCGAGGGTGAACCGCACTCGTCCTTCCGGCTCTTGCGCGCGCTCAAGAATCGCTTCGGATCAGTGGACGAGGTCGGGTGTTTTCAACTCGTCGACTCGGGCATCGAGCCCGTCAGCGACCCTTCCGGACTCTTCTTGTCGAGCGAGGCGACCGTCGTTCCAGGCACCTGCCGCACCATCACAGTGGATGGGAAGCGGCCCCTCCCAGCGGAGATCCAGGCGCTCGTGGCGCCGAGTGCGCTCGCAAACCCTCGACGAGCGACGTCCGGTATCGACGCGTCGCGAGTGGCGATGGTACTCGCGGTGCTCCACCGCCGTGCCGGGGTCGCGCTCGCCGCGGATGACGTCTACGTCGCCACCATCGGCGGCGCCCGCATTACGGAGCCCGCAGCCGACGCGGCCCTGGCGCTAGCTCTCACATCCGCGCGCTCCGACCGCCCGGTGCGCGTGGGTTTCGCGGCGATTGGAGAAGTCGCGCTGTCGGGCGCGCTGCGACCCGTCAACGCACTGTCTCAGCGCGTAGCCGAGGCCGCCCGCCTGGGATTCACCGACCTGATTGTTCCCGCGGGACGTGGATTAGTGTCGACGCCGGCGGGGCTGCGCCTCCACCCCGTGGAAACTATCGCGGACGCCGTGGCGCTCGCGGTCGCGCGCTAGTTCAGGACGAACGTCTGAGCGTCGCTCGCGACGTCCTGGATCGTGACGGTGGCCTTGTAGTAGCCCGTCTTCGGCTTTGCGGTGACCTTCTCACACCCCGGCGCGCTGCGTTGGCGCATCCACGTGAGAGTCAACGCTTCGGCCGAACCCTCCTGCAGGAGGTACTCGTTCACGGGCACCGTCGTGTCCGTCGGGCAGTCCGCGGAGGAGTAGATGCGGTCGGAGCCCGAAATTACCAACAGCGACGAGTTCTCCTGACTTGTCGTGAGCTTGCATGGCGTCGACCCGGTGTGAGTGATCGTGACGTCGAACGCGGGGTTGGTCCCGCCAGGCACATTCACAGGTGTGGGCGCGACTGCGACCTCAATGTCGCCGGAGGTGCAGGGGCGGTCGAGCGCGACTGCGCTCGGCGACGGCGAGGCCTGCGCCGAACCTGAAGGCGTGGGACTCGGGCTGGCGGGCGGCGACGCATCGGGTTGGGACGCATTCGCGGCGATGATCCACCAGCCGATGCCGACGAGCCCAACGAGCACAATCACGACCGCGAGGCGTCGGCGCCAATACACCCGCGGCGAGAGCCGGACCGGGCCGCGTTTCCCCGCCATGTCGCCTCCTTGAGTCCTTCTCACGGTAGCCTCGCGCGGCGCTGGAACAATGGAGCCATGCCGCCTCCGTCCCAACCCCGTGACGATGCCGCGATGGTTGCCACGGTGGTGAGCTGGTTTGCGGTCGAGGGGCGCGAGTTGCCGTGGCGCGCGGACGTCGTGACACCGTGGGGGATCCTCGTGAGTGAGGTCATGCTGCAACAGACTCCGGTGGCGCGGGTTGAACCGGTGTGGCGCGAGTGGATTACGCGATGGCCCACTCCGGCCTCCCTCGCTTCGGCAACCCAGGCCGACGCGGTGCGCGCGTGGGGGCGACTGGGGTATCCACGTCGTGCGGCACGGCTCTGGGAATGCGCGCACACGATCGTCGCGCAATGGGATGGCCAGGTGCCGCGTGATCCCCAAGCACTACGAATGCTGCCAGGAGTTGGTGAGTACACCGCCGCTGCAGTGTTGGCGTTTGCGTTCGGCGAGCGCGCGATTGTGCTTGACACGAACGTCCGGCGCGTCATCGCCAGAGCGTGGAACGCGGAGCCGCTGCCTCGGCCGCACCTGGTGGCGGCTGAGCGTGCCGTCGCCGATGCGCTCGCGCCCACCGATCCCACCATGGCGGCGCGCTGGGCTGTCGCGTCAATGGAGTTGGGGGCTGTCGTGTGTACCGCGCGCGCGCCGCAGTGCACCGCATGTCCAATCGCCCACGCGTGTCGGTGGCTCGCCGACGGTCGGCCCGGTTTGGCGCAGGCCCCGCGCAGGTCGCAAGCATGGAATGGCACCGATCGCCAGGTGCGGGGCCGGATGCTGGCGCTCCTGCGCGAATCTCATGACCCAGTGCGCCTCAGGGGTCACCGGGCGCTGGCCGATGTGGAACCCGAACAATTCGATCGTTGCCTGGCCTCGCTGCTCGCGGACGGGCTCGCGTCGGTCGCCGCAGAGGAAACGTTCACGCTCTAGTTGCGGTGTGTCCCGTGGACCGCCAACCGCTCGATCTGCGCGATCTCTTCGTCGGAAAACGGCGGGTAAGACAGTGAACTGACTGTGTCGCGCAACTGCGTGACTGACGACGCACCAACGATGGCCGAAGCCACGGTGGCGGTCCTCACCACCCACTGGATCGCCATTTGCGCCAGCGTTTGATCCCGCGCGGCGGCGATGTCGTTGAGCGCCCGCGTGCGCTCCAGGTACGTCGCAGTGAGCTGATGCTGGGACAAGAACTGCGAGTGCGTGATGCGGGAACCGTCGGGAACCCCCGCCAGGTAGCGATTGGTGAGCATGCCTTGAGCGAGCGGGGAGAAGGCGACGCCCCCGACGCCCTCGCGGCTCAGCACGTCGAGCAGTCCCTGCTCCGGCGTGCGTTCGTAGAGGTGGTAACTGAACTGGTGAACCAGCATGGGAGTGCCAAGCTTGCGGAGAATTGTGATGGCCTCAAGAGTGCGTTCTGGTCCGTAATTCGACACGCCGGCGTACAGGGCCTTGCCGCTGCGAACTGCCTGGTCGAGCGCCATCATCGACTCCTCGACCGGCGTGTCAGGGTCTGGTCGGTGGTGGTAGAAGATG
Organism: Demequinaceae bacterium; assembly: GCA_024643505.1. Classification (GTDB taxonomy): domain Bacteria; phylum Actinomycetota; class Actinomycetes; order Actinomycetales; family Demequinaceae; genus Demequina. The sequence continues at coordinate 17,063 of JAHEMW010000012.1, read as the reverse complement.
TCGACATAGTCGAGTCCCAGACGCGTGAGCGACTGGTCAAGCGACGACAACAGGTACTTGCGGGAACCCCACTCACCGTACGGTCCGGGCCCCATGCGGTACCCGGCTTTGGTGGCCACGACGATTTCGTCGCGGTACGGCCTCAGGTCGGACGCGACAACGGCACCAAAGTTTGATTCCGCGGCACCGGGCGGCGGGCCGTAGTTGTTTGCGAGGTCAAAATGTGTGATCCCCATGTCAAACGCGGCGAGGATGATGGCGCGTTGCACCTCGCGCTGGTGCCGGTCGCCGAAGTTTTGCCACAGACCGAGGGACACCCCGGGAACCTCGAGGCCAGATCGACCGAGGCGCCGGTAACGCATCTGGTCGTAGCGCGCGTCGTTCGCGACGTAGGGAATGCGGACCATGAACTCACCCTATCCGCGCTGTCGTCGCGGCCTCGCGCGGTGATGCGTCAGCGGTCAGCGCAGCCGGTGCAACCCCCCGAGTGGTGCGGGGAAGCTCAGACCAGGTCGACGCCGGCGGCGTCTTTCCCACCATTCACGAGGTACATGATGCCCTCAATGAATCCCCACAGGGCGCCTAGACCGAAGGTCACGATGGTCACGACGATCTGGATGATGCCTTTGGTCGTGAAGCCAAGGTAGAAGGAGTGGATTCCGAGGCCACCAAGCAAAATGCCGAGCACGCCAGCAACCACTTTCTGCTTGGGAACCGCGGCCATGGGCGAGGTGGGTGGCATGTCAGTCATGCGGAGAGTCTCGCGGGTGCCGTCGATCGCGTCAAGCGTGAAACGCGGGTTCTAGTCCTTCTTGACGGCGACTTCAGGGTCCGTTGTCTCGGGCTCTCCCGTGACCGCATCCTTGTGGATGCCTTCAAAGGTGAACTCGCCGAGAATGCCTTCGCCTTGCGCGTCGACGCGCACGATCTGCCCGGCGACGACTTCTCCGAAGAGGATCTTCTCGCTCAAAGGGTCCTCGACCTCGCGCTGTAGTGCGCGGCGAAGCGGCCGCGCACCGAGCACGGGGTCATAGCCCTTCTCAGCCAAGAGCCGCTTGGCGGCCTGGGTGAGCTCGATGCCCATGTCCTTGTCACGCATGCGATCGTCGAGACGCGCCACCATGAGATCGACGATCTGGATGATCTCGTCCTGAGTGAGCTGCGGGAAGACCACGACATTGTCGACGCGGTTCAAGAATTCCGGCTTGAAGTGATCCTTGAGCTTCGCGTTCACGAGCTGCACCATCTCGTCATACGTGTGACCGCCCTCGTGGGCGACGGAAAAGCCCGTTGCCTGACGGCGAGAAATCGAGTCCGCACCAAGGTTGGTCGTCATGATGATGATCGTGTTCTTGAAGTTGACTTCGCGCCCCTGGGCGTCCGTGAGCTTGCCGTCCTCGAGGATCTGCAGAAGCGAGTTGAAGATGTCGGGGTGGGCCTTTTCGACCTCGTCGAACAGCACGACCGAGAACGGCTTCCGCCGCACCTTCTCGGTGAGCTGGCCGCCCTCTTCGAAGCCGACGTAGCCCGGAGGCGCACCGAAGAGGCGCGCGACCGTGTGCTTCTCGCCGTACTCCGACATGTCGAGCGAGATCAGGGCATCCTCATCGCCGAACAGGAACTCGGCGAGCGCCTTGGCGAGTTCGGTCTTTCCGACGCCCGTCGGTCCGGCGAAGATGAACGAGCCGCCAGGGCGTTTGGGGTCCTTCAGTCCGGCGCGCGTGCGGCGGATCGCCTGCGCAAGAACCTTGATTGCCTGTTCCTGGCCGATGATGCGCTTGTGCAGCTCGGTTTCCATCGACAGCAGTCGGGAAGATTCGTCGGAGCTCACGCGCGCCACCGGTACGCCGGTGGACATCGAGAGCACCTCTGCGATGAGGTCTTCGTCAACGACGGCCGCGACGTCGAGGTCGCCCGACTTCCAGGCTTCCTCCTTGGCGGCGCGCTCCTCGGACAGTCGCCGTTCGGTGTCGCGCAGGCCAGCGGCCTTTTCGAAGTCCTGCTCGTCGATCGCGGATTCCTTGTCGCGACGGACCGACGCGATCTTGTCGTCGAGGTCGCGCAGTTCGGGCGGGCTCGTCATGCGCCGAATTCGCAGGCGGGCGCCCGCCTCGTCGATGAGGTCAATCGCCTTGTCAGGCAAGAAGCGGTCCGAGATGTAGCGGTCCGCCATCTGCGCGGCGGCCACGATTGCCTCGTCCGTAATAGTCACGCGGTGAAACGCCTCGTACCTGTCGCGCAAGCCCTTGAGGATCTCGACTGTGTGAGCGAGTTCCGGTTCGGGAACCTGAATCGGCTGGAAGCGACGCTCAAGCGCAGGATCCTTTTCGACGTGCTTGCGGTACTCGTCGAGAGTGGTCGCGCCGATGGTCTGCAATTCGCCTCGCGCGAGCATTGGCTTGAGGATGCTCGCTGCGTCGATCGCGCCCTCAGCTGCGCCTGCGCCAACGAGCGTGTGGATTTCATCGATGAAGAGGATGATGTCCCCGCGCGTGCGGATTTCTTTCAACACCTTCTTGAGGCGCTCTTCGAAGTCTCCGCGGTAGCGCGATCCGGCCACGAGAGATCCGAGATCGAGCGTGTAGAGGTGCTTGTCCTTGAGCGTCTCGGGCACGTCTCCGCGCACGATCGCCTGCGCTAGCCCTTCGACGACCGCGGTCTTGCCGACGCCTGGCTCGCCGATGAGTACGGGGTTGTTCTTGGTGCGACGCGACAGGACTTGCATGACGCGTTCCATGATGAGTTCGCGTCCGACAACCGGGTCGAGTTTGCCTTCGCGGGCCGCTTGCGTGTAGTTGCGACCGAACTGGTCGAGCACCGTTGATCCAGCGGGCGTCCCCTCCTGGGGGCCGCCTCCGGAGCTCACGGGCTCCTTGCCTTCGTAGCCAGACAGCAACTGAATGACCTGTTGCCGCACGCTCGACAGGTCTGCGCCGAGCTTTGTGAGGACCTGCGCGGCAACGCCCTCACCTTCGCGGATGAGGCCGAGCAGAATGTGCTCAGTGCCGATGTAGTTGTGGCCAAGTTGAAGTGCTTCGCGCAGGCTCAATTCGAGCACCTTCTTCGCGCGCGGCGTGAACGGGATGTGCCCAGACGGCGCGTGCGAGCCCTCGCCGATGATCTCCTGAACCTGCTCACGCACTGCGTTGAGCGAGATGTCCATCGCCTCAAGCGCTTTGGCGGCGACGCCCTCTCCCTCGCGCACGAGGCCGAGGAGGATGTGCTCTGTGCCGATGTAGTTGTGGTTGAGCATGCGCGCCTCTTCTTGGGCGAGCACGACGACCCTGCGGGCCCTGTCGGTGAACCGCTCGAACATGACATCCTCCTTGCCGTTGCAATCAGGCTAACGACGCCGAAGGCGGTCTCATACCCATGTTCGCCAGCGGCGTGATAACCGTGACCTCCCCGAAACACGCTGCGCCGATAACGCCATGCCCTAGAGCTCCAGCAGCACCGTCATGGGTCCCTCGTTGACGAGTTCAACGTCCATGTGCGCGCCAAAGGTGCCGGTCCCGACTTCAAGCCCACGTGTGCGCAACTCAGAGACGACGGCGTCGACCAACGGCTCGGCTACGGAAGCAGGCGCCGCGCCGCTCCACGAGGGTCTGCGCCCCTTGCGGGTATCGGCATACAGCGTGAACTGGCTCACCACGATGATGGGCGCGGTGGCGTCGACGGCGGAGCGTTCATCCGCGAGGATCCGGATTTCCGCGATCTTCCTCGCCATCATCTGAGCGACGGCTTCCGTGTCCGAGTGAGTGACCCCGATGAGCGCGACGAGTCCAGGTCCGTTGATCGCAGCCGTGACCTCACCGTCGACAGTGACGGACGCCCGCGAGACGCGCTGCAAGAATGCTCGCACCTACCAGCCGCCGCCGCTCGATCCGCGAGGGCCGTGATGTTGCGAAACCTTCGGTCGAATGTCCGCGAAGAAATACACGACCACGATCATCGTGGCAATCCCGAAGAGGTTGATGGGTCCGCCCCCACGGCCGAGTGGCGTGGGCAAGGAGATGAACGACACGATCGCGGCCGCAGCAAGCAACCCGACCCACAGCGCCTTCGATCGCTTGCCCGCGGCGACGTACGCGCTAGGAGAGAATTTCACCGCCTCTATCAGTCCCCACAGCGCTCCTCCCAAGACCGCGAGCGAGAGCGCAAGAATGATGAGGTTCTGAAGATTGCCGAACACGTGACTCCTTTGAGCGGTGACAACTAGGCGAGCGCGGGCGGAAGGACGGTGAGCCCCTCACCGCGCGCGGCGGCAGCGAGTCGCCGGTCCCACGCCACGAACACGGGATTAACGCTTGAGAAGAGCAGCGCGCTCGCGAGGTGAATCGCATCGGCAGCCCTGAGCGGGCGCCGATCCGCGAGCGCGGCTGCGCGGTCCGCGAGCGTCGGGGTGATCTCAACCTTGATGAGCCCCGGCCACAATTCGTTCCACCGTTCTCGCGCGAGTGCGGCGGGTGCGGCATCGATTCGCCCGATCCGTTCAGCTGCGGCGAGGACGGAGCGCACCTCCGCGTCGGCCAGGCGCGAGGTCGCGACGGCGTCTGCGCGCTCCCAGAGCGTCACTGCGAGCGCGGTCCCGGTCTCGAGCACACACAACTTGACGAGCGCGGACGTGTCCAAATACGCGAGCGCCATGGCTTACCTGCGCAACCGGCCGAGCAAGCTCGACAGCGCGTCCTTCGCGGCTTCCGCCTGCGGCAGCCGCGGGACGGCGCGCTCGTCGGCCGGCAAGGTGAGCTGACCTTCCGCCTCAAGTTGGCTGATCAGATCTGTCGAGTCCACGGGAGTCAGTCGCGCGACGGGCACTCCGCGTTCGGTCACGACGACGTCCTCACCGTCTTTGACTGCGGCGAGGGCCTTGGTGAGCCCCGATCGGAAAGCGCTGACCGTCATGTCCATGCGCCCCACCGTACTCTGCGGGCGAGTTCCTACGCGATCAATCCGGCAGGTCGCCGCCGTCTGTGTCGCAACCGCGGCCCATGAGGAGGCCCTTCATGGTCGGCCCCGGCTTGGGAGGACGATCGGCAGAAAACCCGCTCGGATCGACGATGGGCTCCTGCGTCGCTGAGAGCTCTCCGCCGTCCGACGGTACGAGCAGAGTCGCGCTCGGGTCGATCGAGCGCCGAATCAACGCGAGGGCCATGGGCCCCTCGTCCTTGTCGCGCGCGACAGACGTCACGTGACCGGCAACTGCGTCGGAACCCAGCACAGTGACTGGCGCGCCGATACTCGGGAGCACATGCGCCGAGCCATCGAGGTGGAGCAGCGTGAGGCGGCGCGGGGGGCGTCCAACGTTGTGGACTTTCGCGACGGTCTCCTGCCCGCGGTAGCACCCCTTGTGAAGGTGAACGGCCGTGCGGAGCCAGTCATACTCGTGCGGCAGCGCGACCGCGTCCACCTCGGTCGCGAACCGAGGTCGATGCGCGCGGATTCGCTCGGCTTCGGCGGCCCACGACCCCGCCAGCATCCAGCCGGAGTCGAGTCTCGCGTCAATTTCTTCATCGAGCTGGCCGCGCCCCACGACCACGAGTCGCCAGGGGCGGACATCACCGCCCAGCGGTTCCGGAGAATAGGTGGTGCCACCGGGCGTGACGCCAGGCCACGGGTCTACCCAGGTGATCGGCTCGCCATCAACCGGGGGCCGGGCGATCGGCTCACCGAGTACGGCCCACGCGTCGGTCGCGTCCGCGACGTCGACGCGCAGCATGAATCGCATGCGGTCAAGGAACTGCGCGAGTGCGGGGGCGGTCTCGGTAATCAACCACGCCGTGCGACCGTCGTCGACGAGGCCCGCGACGTGCTCGATCCTCCCCTGCGGGCTCAGAATCATGAGTTCGGCACTCTCGTGCGGCGCGAGCATGCGGACGGACTGCGTGCATAGGGAGTCGAGCCAACTCAGACGATCAGGCCCGGTGACGGTGACGACCCCAAGGTGTGACTGGTCGACGACGGCTCGGCCGGCTGCGAGTGCACGCTGCTCCGCGACTGGGTCGCCGTAGTGGCTTGCTACGCCAGCATCGGGCCCGGACGCGCTGACCGCGCCCGGACGCGCGAGGAGAGCAGAGACCATGGAAGGGGAACGCTCCGCAGACATCGCTGATTCCTAGTCGTCGGCGGCCACGACGCGGCTCAGCCGTCCGCTGGCGTACGACTGGAGCTCGTGGCCAAAGGCTGCGAGGTCCCACGCCCACATGAGCTCGCCTGCGACGTTTCCGTACAGGCGAGTGGCGCCACCGACGTCAGGGGCGGATGAGGTGCGCGCCATCACATCGCTCGCAAGATCGATGCGGCCATTCCCGACGGCACCGAGGTAGACCGCGACCATGCCCGCAGCATCGGAAAGCACAACTTCGAGCGGGTGTTGGTAGTCGCGCAGAGTGATGCCGTCCGGCACCGTCGGGCTGATGCGCCAAAATCCCGACTCGGCGGACCAGACTTGCCCCTCTTCACCGTCGGGGCCCATCAGTCGCATGGTCGACGAGTAGCTGAGGTACGGGCCTCCGTCGTGGTCAAAGGTGACCTGTTGCCGAAATTCCGCTCGGGGGATGTCGGGAAAGTCAATGACCCCGTGTCCCTCCCATCGGCCAACGACCCATGCGAGCGGGTATACCTCGGGCGCGAGGTCGTCGGGGAGGATGAAACTCACCGTTTGGGTCCCTTGAGAAGCCTCCACAACACCACCCCGGTGACGAGGGCGGTAGCGGCGAAGCCGAGTACGGCAAGCGCGATGAACGTCGCCTCAAGAGCAGTCATGGTGGGTCAAGTGTAAGCGTCGCAAACGGCGGACTCGGTCAGAACACGAGGGCGCGGGCGTCGGGCGCAAGCGTTGCCTCGACGAGCGCAACCGCGCCCGCGATGCGGGCTCCTGGTACAAGATCGTCCTGAGTGATACCTCGTCGCGCTGCGCACTGGGCGCACACCGAAAGGGTCCCGGACGTCATGATCGCTGCCCGCAATACCGACAGCGGAGGTGAGAAGTCGAGCGTGACGTCGTCGGTGGCGGCGACCGCATGCCACGCCGCCTCGCCCATCAGCCACACGCTGACCTCCGCGCCTGCGGCGACGCCAGAGGCACCGATCGTGAAGGCCTGCATCAGCGTCTCCGCACGCTCGATCCCCCAGGTGCAGGTGATGACGAGCTGCGGCATCAGGCTGGGCGCGTTGTCATGCGCTTAACGATGAGGTAGATCTCGCAGCCAAGGCAGAAGCCGAAGACAGAGTTGAGGAAAGACGCCGCCGTCACAAATCCCACGAAGATAAAGAACCCGACCGGCGCGTTGAGAAGGCCGAAGATCAGTGCGAGCGCCGAGAAACCGAGTCCCATTTGCTGCGCAAATCGGGGCGGCCGGAATGACTCCATCTCGGTGGGCGCGGCAATACGTGGGCGGACGAAGCGCTTGAAAAGAGCGGATTGAATGGTCCGCTGCGGACCGACGGTGGCGCCGGGAAGAAACATCGCGAACAGCACCGCGACGACGATGATGCCCGCCGTGCTCGCGCCGAGCATGAGTCCGACGATCGCGACGACGAGCGTCACCGCCGCACCGAAGCGGTACCCGCGCGGATCAATCAGAATGTCTGCAGCCATGATGTGCCCTCCAAGCCTCAACTCTAGATGGAGTACTCGTTGGTTGGCGGCGGCGCCGCCTCAAGCGCCTCGCGCGCCTGCGCCTCGCTCGGAGCGCCCGAGATGCGCGCCACGATGACGCCGTCTGAATTCAAGACGAGTGTCGTCGGCGTCCGCATGATGTCGAGCTCGCGGGCAAGATCGAGGCGCTCCGACGCGTCGATTTCAATGTGTGCCACCTGCGGGTAGTCCGCCGCGACGCGGCGGAGGAGCGTCGCAGTCGGCGGGCACTTTGAGCACACGGGCGTCGAGAACTGGACAAACGTCGCGCGATAGCCGCGCTTCGCGCCGAGGGTCTCGCTGGAAAGCGCACCGGGTACGTCCACGGTGCGCACGACCCCTTCGCCGCGACGCCACCACAGGTAGGCAAGGGTCGACACCGCGAGCACCGCCAGCACGATGAGGAATCGTTCAATCATGGTCTTCGCGTTCTATCCGATAAGTAGGCGGCCGCCGATGTACACGAGCGCTCCCGCGATCAATACCGGCGCGACACCTGCAGCGATTCCTGATCGCCATCCTCGCGGTCGCGGTTCTCGGCGGTACAACTCCTGGATGAGAACAGCAGACACCGCGCAAAGCATTCCGATGAACCCTCCCGAAAACCAGGAAAGGTCCGCAAACAGGTAGCCAAGTGCTGCGCCGGTGCCCGTTCCGAGTCCCAGCGCTAGGCCAGTGTTGAGCTGCGCGCGAGACGTCGACACCGTCGCTATCGCTGCGATGGCGAGCGATACGCCGCCGCAGACCACCAGATCCTCGGCGCCAAGCGTGCGGCTGACGGCTACCCATGCCGCCCCGGACGCCGCTACCGCGCCTCCGCCCGCGGTCGCCGCCACATACGTCACCGCGTGCCCGCGCCGACCGGGAAAGAACACTTCGGCGGCGAGAGACGCGACCGTCACTGCGGCGACCGCGACGACCATGAATCGCAGGTACGGCTCGTTGCGACCGAGCGCCACTGCCCCGAGGGAAAGGACACCGCCGCCGACCACGATTCCAGTGGTGACCCACGGTCGGGTGACGCGCATGAGATGGGGCCACCCAATGGCCGTCGCGATGATGCACGCGAGCACGCCAGCAGCGAGATAGCGGGGCCCCAGGAAACCGGTTGCCGCGATGAGGGCGGCTGCCACGGCGGTGATCGTCGCCCGCGTGGAGGGAATCATGCCCGTTAGTGTGTCACGAGTCCTGCCAGGTACAGTGGGCGGCATCCGGAGGTGCCGATGGCAGATCTGCTCGTGCTCACACCGGCGCCGGTTTCGGCTGCCGATGTGTTGCCTGCTCTCGCGCTCCTTACGCACCGTACGAGGGTCGTTGCGCCTGATCCAAGCGCGATGCTCGATGCCATGGATGCCGACGTGCTGATCGTCGATGCCCGCACAGACTTGGCAGAGGCCCGCAACAACTGTCGGCTGGTGCAAGTGACCGGCGTTTCCGTCCCCCTGCTGCTGGTCCTTCGCGAGGGCGGGATGTCGATCGTCAGTGCCGATTGGGGCGCGGACGACGTAGTCCTCGCGGACGCCTTCCCGGCGGAGGTCGAGGCACGAATTCGGCTGCTCATCGGCCGAGCACGCGCTGAGGATCCGTACGATCGCGCCGCCGAATTCTCGTCAGGCGACCTTGCGGTCGACGTCGGCGGGTACACCGCGCGGCTCAAGGGCGTGCCGCTCGACCTCACGTACAAGGAATTCGAACTCCTGAAGTACCTGATGCAGCATCCCGGACGCGTGTACACCCGCGACCAACTGCTGCAGGAGGTGTGGGGTTTCGACTATTACGGGGGTACCCGCACGGTCGATGTGCACGTTCGTCGCCTGCGCGCGAAACTCGGTGCCGAGCACGAGCACCTGATCGGCACCGTGAGAAATGTCGGCTATCGATTCAATCCGCCGTCCCAACGTGCGTCGCAGCCCGCCGGGGCATAGCGCGCGCCCTTGTATCCTGAGTATCGAGCCGGCGAGGGGAGCGATGAGTGGCGACAGCACGGTCTGGACGCTTGTTCTCGCGGCTCACGCCGTCCACGGAGCGCACCCTCGCGGACGTCCTCAGGACGGAGCGCGCTGGCGGAGTCTTCCTTCTCATCGGCACGGTCGTCGCCCTCGCCTGGGCAAACTCGCCGCTTGATGCGTCGTACGAGACGCTTCGTGACTTCGAGTTTGGCCCCGAGGCGTGGCATCTCCACCTGAGCGTCGGCGAATGGGCGCAGGACGGCCTGCTTGCGATCTTCTTCTTCGTCGTCGGCTTGGAACTCAAGCGCGAAATCGTGGCGGGAGAGTTGCGTCGACCGTCGACCGCGATTGTTCCGATCGTCGCCGCAATCGGAGGCATGGCCGTGCCCGCGCTCGTGTATGTGGGCGTCAACCTGGTGCAGACCGGCGGATCGCTTGGGGGCTGGGCGGTCCCGACGGCCACGGACATCGCGTTCGCCGTGGCAGTTCTGGCGGTGGTCGGTCGGTGGCTCCCGAACGCCCTGCGCGCCTTCTTGCTCACACTTGCCGTCGTTGATGACCTGCTCGCCATCATCATCATCGCGGTGTTCTTCACGGCCGACGTCCACTTTCTGTGGCTGATTGCCGCGGCAGCGTGCATTGTGGTGTTTGGCCTCTTGGCGCGTCGCGGCATGCTTCGGTGGTACCTCGGCTTCCCGCTCGCAGTGGCCAGCTGGGCATTCATGCACGTGTCCGGTGTTCACGCGACCATTGCGGGCGTCGCGCTCGGAATGTCCGTTCCAGCGATCGCTCGCGTGGGCCAGCGGCGTAGCGACGCCGAGCGCTGGGAGCACAGGTGGCGGCCCATTTCCGCGGGCGTCGCGGTACCGATCTTCGCGTTGTTCGCGGCGGGAATTGACGTGAGTGCGAGTGCGATCGCCCGCGCGTTCGGCGATCCGGTCGCGCAGGGCGTCATCTTGGGGCTGGTCCTCGGCAAACCGCTCGGCATCCTGATGGCGACGTTCCTTGTGGCGCGATTCACGAAGGCACAACTCGATCGCGGCCTGTCGTGGTGGGACGTCCTTGGCATGGGTTCCATAGCGGGCATCGGCTTCACCGTCTCACTGCTGATAGGAGAACTCTCTTTCCGGGGCGCCCGCGGCGATGAAGTGAAGATGGCGGTGCTCCTGGCTTCACTGATCGCAGCGGCGCTCGGCTCGTTGCTCCTCATTTGGCGAGACCGGTTCTACCGCGGCGTCTACATCAACAGGTCGACGCCGATCCCCGACAATCGCCTCGCGAGCGCCGCCGAACTCGAGCGCCAGCGGGCCAAGGCACAGGGCGAGGGCTAGCTGCGGACTCGTGCGCCCGGCGCGCTCGGGCACAGGCGGGAAATTTCGCACGATCCGCATCGCGGTGAGCGCGACGTGCACGTGCGCCGTCCGTGGAAGATGATTCGGTGTGACCAAAGGGTCCACTCTGACGGTTCGATGAGTCTCATGAGGTCCCGCTCAACGGCCTCTGGATCCTCGTTCACCGTGAGCCCCAGCCGCCGTGCGAGGCGGCCCATGTGCGTATCGACGGTAATTCCGGGTACATCGAAGGCATTTCCAAGCACGACGTTCGCTGTTTTGCGCCCGACGCCCCGCAGGGTGACGAGGTCGGCGAGCCTTCCCGGTACCTCGCCGTGAAACCGCGCAACGATGTCGGCGCTGAGCGCAAGAATTGAGGCCGCCTTCGCGTGGAAGAAGCCGGTCGGCCGGATGACTGACTCGAGGTCTTGTACGGGTGCCAACGCCATGGAATTCGCGTCCGGCCACCTCTCAAAGAGCTCCGGTGTCACCTGATTGACGCGCACGTCCGTGCACTGTGCACTGAGAACAGTCGCGACGAGCAGTTGAAATGGCGTGCTGTAGTCGAGTTCGCACCGGGCGTCCGGATAGACCCGGGCGAGGTCTCGATTGATGACTCGCGCTCGACGGACGAGAGCGAGCGGAGCAGGCTCGTCGCGCGAGGCAACGGTCAGCGGGGTCTGCAGGCCCATGCAGCCACCCTAGGCGAACCTTTAGAGGTTGCCGGGCGCGGCCGATACAACGGGAGACGGCGGCTCCCGCCGCTCCATGTCGAAAGGGTGCGCGTGACCACGTCGACCGCCGCGAGCATGATCGCGGAACTGCGTTTTCGGCGCCGCGACCTGCGGCGCGAGATCGCACGTGTGCGCTGGTGGCGTCGGCTCGTGCAGGCTCGGCGTGACCTCACCCTCGCCGCGCTGGCGCGTCCCGAGGCCGTCGCAAGCACTGGCCTTGATGCGGCCTATGACGCCCTCGCAGCAGATGCGCCCAACTCGACCGAGCTCGCTGCGGCCGTGTGGCCCGATTCCGCGACGTTTGCGACCGGGGATCTGGCTTCGCTTGACGGCATTGACGCGCGCCTCGACACATATGAGCGTCTCTTGAGCGAGACTCTTGACAGCGTCACCGCCCTGATGATTGACGCGCTTGGACGTGCCCACCACGGGCACGCGGAGGCGAGGGAGTCGGAACATGCCTGATCCGGCGCGCGAGGAGCAGCTCTTACGCTCCTCGCCGCTCTTCGGAGGAATGGACGCGGTCAACGCGCGTTCGCTCATCGCCACGATGACGCGGATAGAACTGGCGCGCGGCGAAACCATCTTCAACGAGGGCGACGAGGGGCGTGCACTCTTCGTCATTGTGCGCGGCAAGGTGAAGTTGGCGCGAACTGCGCGCGATGGTCGTGAGAACCTGCTTGCGCTGCTTGGCGTCGGGGACATGGTTGGCGAACTGTCCGTCTTTGACCCTGGTCCGCGTCTCGCTCGCGCGCACGCCGTCGAGGACTCGATCATCTACGAATTGCCAAAGGCGACTCTCGATGTGTGGCTCGACGACCACCTCGAGATGTCACGCCACATGCTGCGTGCCCTCGCTCAAAGAATTCGCCGCACGTCGAACACCATGGCGGACCTCGTGTTCTCCGACGTCCCTGGGCGAGTCGCCAAGGCGATCCTCGACTTGGGGCATCGCTTCGGACGTATGGACCGCGGCCATATCACCGTGCGCCACGGCCTCACCCAGGAGGAACTCGCGCAGCTCGTCGGTGCATCGCGCGAAACGGTCAACAAGGCGCTCGCCGACTTCGCTTCGCGCGGGTGGATCGATGTGCACATCGGATCCGTCGAGGTTTACGAACCGGAGCGGCTGCGCGCTCGTTCGCGGTAGCGGCTACGTCCGTAGCGCGGCGATCACATCGATCTCCACTGGCGCGCCGAGCGGGAGGGCCGACACTCCGACCGCCGATCGTGCGTGGCCGCCTTCCGCGCCGAAGATGTCGACGAAAAGCGCTGACGCGCCGTTGATCACGGCGGGCTGCGCCGTGAACCCAGGGGACGACGCCACGTAACCGGTCAGCCGCACGATCGCGGCGATCTGGTCGATGCCGCCCGCCGCGATCGCGATCGCGGCCAAGGCGTTGAGCGCCGCCGCCCGGGCGCACTCCATCGCCTGCTCTGGGGTGACATCGTCGATGCGTTGCCCCACCGTGCCCGTCGCGAGCAGCGCGCCATCGACGAGCGGCAACTGGCCCGAGGAATACACGAGGTCCCCGTGGCGCTTTGCGGGAACGTAGGTACCCACGGGAACCGCGACGCCAGGAAGGACGATCCCGAGTGCCGCGAGGCGCTCCGATGCCGTCATCGCCTAGCCCTTGGGGCGTTTGAGGTAGGCGACGAGCCCGCCCGTCGGTCCGGTGACGACCTGGACGAGCTCCCAGCCGTCAGCGCCCCATTGGTCGAGGATCTGCTTGGTAACATGATCGATGAGCGGCACAGTCGCGTATTCCCACGTGGTCATATGGAGAGCCTAGCTCCCGTCCGCTGCAACATTTTGAGTCGTTCGGTCGTTCACGTGGCCGACGTAAGGTTGGTGTATGGCATCGGATTCCCCGCGCCCGCGGGCGCGCGTGACGCCGGTTCAGTTGGTGACGGCGCTGTTGCTGTTCGTCGTCTTCTCAGTCATGGGAGGGTTCCTCGTCGCAGGGCTTGCGCTCCCGGTCGCGACGGTTGCCGGCTCTGCGACCAAGGGGACCGCGAGTCTTTTCGAAGAGCTGCCCCAGGAGCTCAGCCAGACCAAGCTCCCTCAAAGTTCGAGCATCTACGATCGGACGGGCACGCACCTGCTCGCGACGTTCTATAACCAGAACCGCGTGGTGGTGCCCCTCGACCGCATCTCGCCATGGATCCAAAAAGCCGTGGTCGCGGTTGAGGACAAGCGGTTTTGGCAGCACCACGGCGTCGACGGCGAAGGCCTCGTTCGCGCCGCGTATGTCAATTTGACGTCTGCGAACAGCCCCGGCGGATCGACCCTCACCCAACAGTTGGTGAAGAACACCCTGCTCCAGAACGCGATCCAGGCCGACGACTTTGAGGCTCAACAGGCCGCGACTGAGGTGTCTGTCACCAGGAAGATCAAGGAGTGGCGCCTTGCGCTCGCGTTCGAAGAGAACGTCGATCGCGAGTACGGCACGCATTGCACGACTGCTCCGGAGGTCGACTGCGGCAAGAAGCAGATCCTTGAGCAGTACCTCAACATCGCGCAGTTTGGGCTCAACATCTACGGTGTCGAGTCCGCCGCGCAGTTCTACTTTGGCAAGCCTGCGGCCGAGCTCGACGCCCTTCAGGCCGCGACGATCGCTGGTATCACGCAGAATCCCTCCAAGTGGGACCCGGTGCGGTACCCGGAGCAGGCCAAGCAGCGCCGAGACGTCGTGCTCGGAGTCATGTACGAGCAAGACATGCTGACGCGAGCCCAGTACGACGAACTGCGTGCCACCACGGTGGAGGACACCCTCGACCTTCACCGGCCCAAGTTCTCGTGCTCCGCGTCGGTCGACGCCCCGTTCTTCTGTGACTACGTCACGAAGGTCATCAAGTTCGACGACGTCTTCAACCGCGCGGGCGAGGAGTCTGGCACTGACCTGCTGTATCGCGGTGGCCTGAAAATCATCACGACCCTTGACCTCCACAAGCAGAAAATTGCGAACCAGGAACTACGCAAGTCGCTCCCCCCGAAGGACAAGAGCGGGTTTGCCATGGCCATGGTCGCGCTAGAACCCAAGACCGGTCAGGTCCTGGTGATGGCGCAAAACCGCGACTTCGATCCGACCGCGAAGGAAGCCGGCTCAACGGCGATCAACTACGCGGTGGATCGCAAATGGGGTGGCTCACGCGGCTTCTCGCCAGGCTCGACCTTCAAGCCGATCATCCTTTCTCAGTGGCTGAACTCCAATCACTCGCTGAGCCAGGTCGTGACGGGCTACCAGCGAAAGTACGAGCCATCGTCATGGCAAGCCTCCTGCTTGGGCGACAAGCCGTACACGGGCGAACCGTGGAGCCCTGCGAACGTCGACGGCGTCGGCGGGTATTCGATGAGCGTCCTCAAGGCGACTCAGAATTCCGTCAACACCGCGTACGCCGCCATCGCGAATCAACTTGACCTGTGTTCCGTGCGCGACATGGCCGAGAATCTGGGCTTCCACCGCGCGGACGGCGCCGAATTCGAAGTTGTCCCGTCCGTCGTGCTCGGAACGCAAAACGCGTCGCCGCTGACCATGGCGTCCGTTGCGCAGACCTTTGCCAATGGCGGCGTGCACTGCGACCCCATCGCGATCTTGAAGATCAAGGACGCGCAGGGCAACGAGTACCCCGTACCACCGAAGAACTGCGCGCAGGTGATCTCGAAGGACATCGCGACCGGCGTGACGTACGCGATGCAACAGGTCATCAAGGCCGGATCGGGCGTGTCGGCTCAGCTCAAGGGCAACCGGCCCGCCGCCGGAAAGACCGGTACGTCGCAGCTCAACGCGCACACCTGGTTCATGGGTTTCACGCCTCAGTTGGTGGCGACGGTGTGGCTCGGCAACCCCAACCGTGACCAGCCAGGACACAACATCCGCCTCAACGGCAAGTTCTACCCGTACCTGTACGGATCAAGCGTCTCGGCGCCCACATGGAAGCGCTTCATGGACCGCGCGCTCGGAAACGCCGAGATGAAGGGTTTCGACGAACCTTCCGACGCGATTCTCTACGGCGCTCGCATCGACGTTCCCGACGTCGTAGGCCTTCCAGAGAAGGAAGCGCAAGCGGCGATCAGTGCGGCTGGTTTCCAATTCAAGGCGTCCATCCGCTACACGACGAACTCCCCATACCCGGCTGGCTCGGTGGTCGCCCAGTACCCGAGCGCGGGTTACCAAATGAGATCCGGCAGCTACGTCACGTACTACCTGCCGACGAGTTCGTTGCCGTCGTGGTGGTACAACTGGCCGTCGGACTGGGACCCCAACGTTCCGCCCGCGGGCTATTGGGGATCGACCTGGCCGCCCGCATCATGGGCGGACAATCCGCCGAGCGGTTGGAATCCGACTCCATCCGATCCGCCCGCAGACAATTCCGGAACGAATAATGGCAATGGCCGCGGCAACGGGGGCGGCAATTAGCGCCGGACGCGTCGTCGGTGCGGTGGCGGTGGCGGGGGCCGCATGCGTTGCTTGGGGCTTTGTCGAAGCACACCGCTTCACCGTGCGACGCGCCAACGTGCCGGTGCTCCCAGCGGGTGCTTCGCCGCTGACAGTGCTGCATGTGTCCGATCTCCATCTCACCCCGCGCCAACGTGACAAGGTCGCATGGGTGCGGTCGCTCGCGGACGAGGACGTCGACCTCGTCGTAACCACCGGCGACAACATCGCGCACGTCGACGCCGTCGAGCCTCTCGCTGAGGCGTTCGCGCCGTTCGCAGGCACGCCCGGGGTCTTCGTCTTTGGTTCGAACGACTACAACGGGCCGAAACCGATCAACCCTTTCAAGTACTTCGCTGGGCCGAGTCGGCTTTCGGCGCGCCCGCGGACATTGCCGACCGACGCTCTCCGAGCCGCGCTCGGCGCGCTCGGCTGGGTTGATCTCAACAATGGACGGGCGCGCGTGTCGGTAGGCGGATCCGACCTGACGGTGGTTGGCCTTGACGATCCCCACATCGGGTTGGACGCCATGCCGCCAGACGATCCGGAAATCGGCGATGTTCGACTCGGAGTGGTGCACGCTCCCTACGAACGCGCCGTTGGCGCGCTTATGGATGACGGTGCGCGCGTGGTGTTTGCCGGTCACACGCATGGCGGGCAGGTGTGCGTCCCAGGCTTCGGCGCGCTTGTCACCAACTGTGACCTGCCTCGCGCGATGGCGAAGGGACTCCATCACTGGCCGGCGTCGACGTCAGACACGTGGCTGCACGTGAGCGCCGGATTGGGTACGTCTCCTTATGCGCCGGTACGGTTCGCGTGCCGCCCGGAGGCGACGATCCTGACGCTGGTTCCCGCGTCCTGAGCCGTTTCACTAATGCGCCGCGCGTCGGCTATTCTGGCGAGGCTCAAATCGGGGTGTGGCGCAGTTTGGTAGCGCGCGTCGTTCGGGACGACGAGGTCGCAGGTTCAAA
>JAHEMW010000011.1 GCA_024643505.1 Demequinaceae bacterium | reverse complement strand
AGCCGGCCTAGAAGTCCTCGTTGCCGAGGTTCAGGCGACGCTCAAGGGCATCCGCTAGCGGCAACGACTCGCCATCCCTGCCCCCACGCCCGATTTCCATCACGGCTTGGGCAGGGTCGACGGTCGCGCCCTTGAATCTGGCGGCAATGCCATCGGGAACCGAGAGGATGTAGTACTCGCCGTCGGTCCCGACGGCGAGCGTGCGATCCCTCTTGAGATACCAGCCGGTGAGGGACGTCTTGTACCGCCATCGTCCGGAGTAGCCGCGCGCCGTCAGTGGACGGGGTTCGACCCCCCGCTCAGCGGCTTCGACAATGAAGCCGCGGATGAGTTCCTTGGCTTTGATCGCCTCAGCCTCGCGCTGGCGCTCGAACGAACGCGCGCGGTTGAGGGCGTTATCCCTACTCGAAGGCTCGTCTGTCGGCATCGGCTAGCTCTGCGACTCTGACTCGTGCTTGTTGCGCAGCTTCGTCGCTGCGGCGAGATTCCCGAGCGGATCGGAGCCGAGGAGTGAACGCAGGTCGTCGAGGTAGCCCGTGATGGACTCACGTTGGCGATTGAGTTCATCCACTTCGCGCTGCGCCGCCCCGCGCTCCCGCGCAGCGTCCGTCACCGCCTCTGAGATGATCTCTTCTGCGTGCTCACGTGACTGGGTCACGATCTCGTCCGCATTCTTCCGCGCGTTCGCGAGCAGCGACTGGCTGTGCAGTTCGGCCTCCCGGCGCACCGTCTCGGACCGCTCGAGCGCCTCCGCGAGCCGTTCCTCGGCCTCCTCAGCACGTGCGCGCGCATCAGCCACAAGTGCCGCCGTTTCCACCTGCGCCTCGTCCTGAGCTTGCCCGATCTCGCGCTCCACGTTTTCGCGCTTCTTGGCAACTTCGATCTGGAGGTCTTCGCGCGCGCGTC
This sequence comes from Demequinaceae bacterium, assembly GCA_024643505.1. GTDB lineage: Bacteria > Actinomycetota > Actinomycetes > Actinomycetales > Demequinaceae > Demequina. Next base: position 27,202 of record JAHEMW010000011.1, on the reverse strand, counting down.
GCGCCTCCTCCCTCATCGACTCCGCCGCGGTGTGCGCGTCAGCGAGGTCGCGGTCTGACTGGGCGCGCGCCGCCTCCATGAGCGCTGACGCCGCCGCTTCGGCGGCCGCTATGGCGTTGCGCGCATCGCGATCAGCGGCGGCGCGCGTTGCTGCCGCCGCGTTGGCAGCAGTGTCGAGCGCCGCGGCCGCCTCGTGCGTGACGCGCGCGGCGTCGGACTCCGTCGTGCGTCGGAGTTCATCGGTTTGCGCCTGCGTGAGCTCCCTCAGTTCGGTGGTCTCAGATTGTGCAGCTTCTCTCCATTGCTGGACCTCCGCCTTAGCGTCAGCGCGCAGCGCCTCCACCTCCGTAGCGACCTGCGCTCGCAGTTGACTGGACTCGCGCTTCGTCGTCTTGAGAGCTTCCTCGGCCGCCGTCTGGTTCGCGGCGATCGCCGCCGCGCTCGTGTCTCTGGCGCGCGACATTTCGGCCTGGAGCGTGGCGCGAGCTGCGGCGATCTGCGACTGGAGGTCTCCGCGCCCCTGCGCGACGAGCGCGTCGTGCTCCTGGCGTTCTTCGGCGATCGAAGTCTCGTGTTCCGCGCGCTCGGCAGCGATGCGCGTGTCGTGCTCCTGCCTTTCGCGGGCGATTCTCGATTCGTGCGCAGCTTTCTCGTCCGCGATGCGCGACTCATGAATGCCGCGCTCTCGCGTCAGTCGCGACGTGTGCGCGGAGATCTCGGTTGCGATCCGCGCTTCATGCTCAGAGCGCTGTGTAGCTATTGTCGAGTCGTGCTCGTGGCGTTCGCGCTCGATTGCGGTCTCGTGGGCTTCACGCTCCGTAGCGATCGCGGTGTCGTGGTCCTCTCGCTCGGCGGCGATCGCAGCGTAGTGAGCGTGCTTGGTTTCGGCGATTTCGCTCTCGGTGGCCTCGCGAGCGGCGCTCAGTTCGGCCGCGACGTGCTCGCGCTCGCGCGCAATGCGGGCCTGGTGTTCCGTGGACTCACGCTCGATCGTGGTTTCGTGGGCTTCGCGTGCCACGGCGATCTCATTGTCGGTGGCCTCGCGAGCGGCGCTCAGTTCGGCCGCGAGGTGCTCGCGCTCGCGGGTGATGCGGGCCTGGTGTTCCTTCGACTCGCGTGCGATTCGGGAGTTGTGTGCGCGTCGCTCGGTCTCAATCGTTGAGCTGTGCTCGTGGCGTTCGCGCTCGATTGCGGTCTCATGCTCCTCGCGCTCCTCCGCAACGCGCGTCTCGTGCTCCGCGCGTTCAGCGGCGATGCGCGACTCGTGCTCGGACTTCTCACTTGCGATGCGCGAATCGTGTGCCCCGCGTTCCTCCGCAATGCGTGCCTCGTGCTCGGAGCGTTCGGCGGCGATGCGCGACTCGTGCTCGGAGCGTTCTGTGGATATACGCGACTCGTGCGCGCCCTTCTCCTGAGCGATCCGGGACTCGTGTTCCCCGCGCTCGTCCGCGATGCGTGATTCATGTTCGAGGCGCTCGCGAGTGAGTGCGTCCTCGTGCGTGGCGCGTTCTTGCGCGACCTGTGCAGAGGCGCTCGCACGCAGCTCCGCGACTTCTTCCTCGGCCTGTGCAAGCAGCGCCGCCGCTTCGTTGCGCAGGCTCCCCGCGAGTGACTCAGCGGTGGAGCGAACGTCAGACGCCTCGGCATCGGCCAGGTCGCGCACACGAGCGGCTTCCGACCTCGCTTCGGCGAGCTCACGCTCTGCCGCTTGATGGGCGTCGGACCGCATCGCATCGGCACTTTCGCGCGCCTCGGCGAGGTATCTATCGCCCTCGGCCACCCTGGCCGTTGCCTCCGCCTGCGTCGCGTCGGCAAGCATCTCTGCTTCGTCGTGCGCGGCCGCCAAGATCGCGGCAGTTTCGTTGCGCAACGCCGCCGCCTCATCACGCGCGGACGTCAGAGTCGCCTCGGCCTCCGTTGCCGCGTTCTCGACGCGCTGTGCCGCCTCCCGCTGACTTGCGACGCGCGCCTCGGTGCTTTCCCGTTCCGCTTGCGCGTGCATCGTGTGTGCCTCGCGATCGGCGTTTGCCTTAATTTCGGCGGCTTGAGCGTCGATTCCGGCAAGCACCCGCGCGGATTCACGGCGCGCCTTGTCGAGTGTCTCGGCGCTCTGGCGGTCAGCGGCCTCCCGCACCGAGACGGCAGCGTTCTCGGCATCGGTCTTGATCGAGTCGGCATCCCGGCGTGCCTGCGCCAGGATTTCGGCGACCTCGTTGTCCGCACGCGCCCGCATCTGCTGAGCAGCGACAGTGGCGCGCGCGACCGTGTCCTGCGCATGCGTGTTCGCACGTGCTACGACGTCAGACGACTGCTCTTCTGCCGAGCGCAGCAGTTGCTCAACGCGCGCGCCGAGGCCCTTGTACGTGGGCTGCTCGGCCTCGCGCAGTGACTTCTGCGTCTCATCAAGCTGAGTCCTTGCCTGGGCGGCGTCCGCGCGAGCATCCTCGGCGCTCTTCAGTGCCTTCCGTGCCGCCTCTTCGAGCCGCGCAATGTGGGCTGTTACCGCCTCACGGTCGTAGCCCCGCATTGTCACGGGAAAGGGAAGGTTCTCTTCGACCATGAATGCTCCGTTCGACGCGCGCGCGGCGTCCCTTCATCAGGGTAGTGGGCCGCGACAGGCGAGACCAATCACGGTTCGTCGTTCTCGGCCGTTGTCTCGTACAGTGAATGACGACAGATGGGAGCAACCGTGACCTTGCGGACCGCGGCGTTGATCGCAGGCGCCATCGGCGTGCTGCTCTTGGCCTTCGGGCTCATCGCCGACGCGGTCAAGCCGGCCGCCACGGCTTCGCCGACCGCCTCCCTCGACACTCCCGTCGTCGTGTATACCCCCGACATCGTCGCGCTCGCGCCAGAAGGCTCGATCGCGGTCGCTGGTACCGGCGAAATCAAGGCGTATACCGCTCGCCCCGTCGATGCCGACGCGTGGATTGCGTCAGTGCCGGCCACGAGGGTCACAGCGATCGTGGACTGGGACACTCTCGCCACGACCGCAGTCGGCCTGCGGCCGTCGCCGTCGCCGGCAGCGTCCGCGTCGCCATCCGCGCAGGGTTCTCCGGGCGCATCGGCGAGTACCGCGCCAAGCGCGTCGGCCAGCGCGTCGCCAAGCGCGTCGCCGTCCGCCGCGCCGGTTGAACCGCTCCTCGACGTGTGGCGAGACTCGACGTCGGCACGCGCCTCGTACACGGTCGCTGTCGCGAGCATCCCGACCGGTTTGACGCTCGTTATCGAGAGCGCCGACGGGACGAATCTCACGGCGACCAGCATGGAGATCAGCCGGATCATCAACGACACGTGGATCTCGAATGTCACGTGGTGGGGAATCGCGCTGACAGCAATTGGGCTCGTCGCGCTCGTCGCGCTCGTCATCGATATCCGACCCGTGCAGTCGAAGGGCGAGTCGTGGCTCGCCCAGCGCTCGCGGATCGGCAAGGGCCTCGGCGCCGCGTCACCCGGCTCGCGACGTGCGCGCCGCGCCGAGGGAGTCGCCATGCCGGAGGCGTCGCTTGACAACGCTGACGACGACCCGCCGCCGCCCCACGCGGACAGTGGTGACGAGCCTGCAAACCGGGACGCCACACGGGAGGACGAGCGATGAGGCGCGCGATTCAGACTTTCGCGGCGGCGTGCGCGGCCGTCGCACTCGCGGCATGCGCGCCTGACGTGCCACAGGTGGCGCCGGCCCCGAGCCCCGACGAGGCTGCGGCCGTCGTTGAGCAGCAGTGGGACCGCATCTTCTCCGCCACGTTCGACGAGATCTCAGCGGCTGACGCGGACAAGGACCCCAAGCTCCTGGCCGACCGCGTGCAAGGCGATGCGAAGCTCGTACGCGCGGCGCAATACAAGCAAGCGGCCGCGAAGAACGGGCCGGCGCCGCAGCAACTGCCATCCGAGACCCAAGCGGTGTATGTGTCGGGTGCCGACACATGGCCGAGGGTGCTGGTCGCCGTCAGCGCACAGCCCAAGGATGAACTGACTCCGGTCGTGATGCTCTGGGTTCAGGACGACGTGCGCAGCGACTACACCTTGCGCGCGTGGGCGCACATGATCCCGGGCGCGACGTTGCCGGCTATGCCGGGGCCCGTCGATGGCGCGACCCAACTCGCGCTTGACGCAAACTCGGTGACGCCGAGCCCTGACCAGGCAGTTGCGGACTACGCAGCGCTCCTGAAAGCGGGCGCCGCGAGCGAACTCAACGACGCTTTTGCCCCGGACTCGTACCGTACCCGTCTGTTCACCGCGCGCACCGTGCTCACGAAGGCGGCCAAGAAGGCTAAAGGCGGATACGCGGACAAGATTGAGACTCGCATCGACGACACCTACGTCTTGGAGACCGCCGACGGTGGAGCGCTCGTCTTCGCGCCGCTTGAAATCGCGTCAATCTTCTCGGTGAAAAACGCCAAGGTGTCCGTGCCCGCCTCAGACCAGGCGTTGGTCGACGGAAAGCTCACGTCCCGCGTGGTCCACCGATACCGCGACATGATCGTCATGCACATACCCTCAGGCGACGTTGACGCACTGCCCGTCGTTGTCGCCGCCGACCACCACCTGGTGAGAGTGAGTGCCAAGTAACCCATGAGCATGCCAGTACCTCACGGTGCGCCGTTGCGGGGCGCCATCGACCTGTCCTCGCTCGTCGCGAAACCCGCGTCGGCGCCGCCGCGGGGAGACCTCCTCGACGTGACCGAGTCGTCGCTGCAGGAGATTGCCCTCAAATCGCGCGACGTGCCCGTGCTCGTGGCCTTCGTGTCTGCGGCTTCTCCTGCGAGCGCGCAACTTGCGCGCGACATCAGCACCCTCGCGCCGGAGTACGAGCACGCGTTTGTGGCGGCTGCGTGCAATGTCGATGCCGAACCCGCCATCGCGCAAGCGTTTCAGGTTGCGTCGGTGCCGGCGCTGATGGTGATTCTCGGTGGCCGGCCGGCGCCGCTGTTCCAGGGCGGCGCGACGGTTGAACAACTGCGTGACGTGATCGATCAGGTGCTTGACGTGGCCCGCTCGAGCGGGATCGGCGCCGCGCCGAAGTCCGACGACGCCGTGCCTGCCGACGACGTTGACGAACCGCTGCCGCCGCTGCACCAGGAGGCTTTCGACGCGATCGAGCGCGGCGACCTTGCCGGTGCTGAGGAGGCCTACGACCGCGCGTTGAAAGAGAACCCGAAAGACGCCGACGCGCGCGCAGGTCGAGCGCAGGTGCGGCTCATGGGTCGCACGGAGAAGGTCGATCTTGCGGCCGCGCGCGCCGTTGCGGCCGCCGCCGCCGATGACATAGAGGCGCAATTCACCGCCGCAGATCTCGATGTGCTCGGCGGACACCTTGAGGATGCGTTTGCGCGCCTCATCGACCTGGTGCGGATCACGCCGAGTCCTGAGCGGGACGCGGTGCGCGCTCGCCTCGTCGAATTATTCGACGTTGTTGGCCCCGAAGACCAGCGCGTGACGGACGCCCGCCGCGCGCTGGCCTCGGCGCTCTTCTAGTTTGCGGCCGGTCGGAGGAACACGGCGCCGAGCGGGGGAACTCGCAGGGTAGCCGACGCGGGGAAGCCGTGATACTCGAACGGGTCAGCCTCTACGGAACCCATGTTGCCGACGCCTGAACCACCATAGATCTCGGCGTCGGTGTTCATGATCTCGTCCCAGCGTCCGGCCCGCGGCAGCGCGAGCCGGTACCCCTCGTGAGGCGTTCCGGCGAAGTTCACCACCACGACCACGGGGTCTCCGGCATTGTCGTACCGGATGTAGGACAGTACGTTGTGTCCGGCGTCGTCGGCATCGATCCACTGGAACCCAGCGGGATCGACGTCACGCTGCCATAGCGGCGCGTTGGCCTTGTAGACCGCATTGAGATCGCGCACGAGGTTGCGCAACCCGGCGTGCAGGCCGTCGTCGAGGTGCCACCAGTCCAGCGAACGGCCTTCGGACCACTCCGCGTACTGGCCAAACTCGCAACCCATGAACAGCAGTTGCTTGCCGGGGTGGGTCCACATGAAGGCGTACAGCGCGCGCAGGTTGGCGATCTTCTGCCAGTGGTCGCCCTTCACGCGGTCCATGATCGATCCCTTGCCGTGCACGACCTCGTCGTGGCTGATAGGCAACATGAACTGCTCGGAGAAGGCATACACGAGCGAGAACGTGACGGAGTGGTGGTGGTACATGCGGTGAACCGGCTCTTCGCCGATGTAGCGCAGCGTGTCGTTCATCCATCCCATGTTCCACTTGAGACCAAAGCCGAGCCCGCCGTGTTCGGTCGACGCGGTCACGCCCGGGAAAGCCGTCGACTCCTCGGCGATCATCACAACGCCGGCTGAGTTCTTGTAGGCCGTCGCGTTCGCCTCCTGAAGGAACGAGATCGCGTCCAAGTTCTCGCGCCCGCCATAGACGTTCGGGCGCCACTGTCCCTCTTCGCGGGAGTAGTCGAGGTAGAGCATGGAGGCGACAGCGTCGACTCGCAGGCCATCCGCGTGGAACTCGTTGAGCCAGTACACGGCGTTTGCGACGAGGAAGTTGCGAACCTCGGATCGCCCGTAGTCGAAGATGTAAGTTCCCCAGTCGACGTGCTCGCCCTTGAGCGGGTCGGCGTGCTCATACAGCGGCGTGCCGTCGAATCGGGCGAGCGCCCATTCGTCCTTCGGGAAGTGGCCGGGCACCCAGTCGAGGATGACGCCAATACCCGCGGCGTGCAGGGTGTCGACGAGGTAGCGGAAGTCGTCTGGCGATCCGAATCGTGCCGTCGTCGCGTAGTAGGACGTCACTTGGTAGCCCCACGAACCACCGAACGGGTGCTCCATGACCGGCATGAACTCCACGTGAGTGAAGCCCATTTCGCTGACATAGTCGGTGAGTTCGCGCGCCAGGTCGCGGTAGCTGAGGCCCTGTCGCCACGACCCGAGATGCACTTCGTATACGCTCATCGCGTCGGCGTGCGGGGCCGACTTGCTGCGACGCTCGAGCCATTCGTCGTCGCTCCACACAAAGGCCGACTCGGAAACGACCGACGCGGTGCGCGGCGGGACCTCCGTCTGGCGTGCCATGGGGTCGGCTTTCTGCTTCCAGCCGCCGTCCCGCTCAAGGATTTCAAACTTGTACGCGGTGCCGGCGCCGACGCCGGGAATGAACAGCTCCCACACTCCGGAGCTTCCAAGTGAGCGCATCGCGTGGCTCGCGCCCTGCCACATGTTGAAATCTCCGACGACGCGCACGGCGCGCGCGTTGGGTGCCCATACCGAGAACGCGGTACCTGTGACCTCGCCCATCACAGACTCGAACCGCTTGACGTTCGCGCCGAGCACGTCCCACAGCCGCTCGTGGCGGCCCTCGGTGATGAGGTGAAGGTCCAGCTCGCCGAGCGTCGGCAAGAAGCGGTAAGGGTCGTCGCTGCTATAGGAGTCGGCACCATAAGTGACGTCGACGCGATAGTCCGGCACGTCAGTGCCGGGGATCTCCGCGAGCCAGACCCCGTCCTGCTCGTGTTCAGCCTCGTAGGTGCCGTCGAGCGTCCGCACCACGACAGTTGTGGCGAAGGGACGAAGCAGCCGCACCCAGACGGATTTGCTGCCGACGTGAGGACCGAGCACGGCGTGCGGCTCATGGTTCGCGCCGGCGGCGACTTCAGCGAGCAGGGACGTGTCAATGCGCTTGGGCATGTCAAACCACCAGGGGTGAGAAGGGACGCGGCGGGGTTGCCGCGCTCGGGGATGAAGCAAAGGGACAGCTCATTGTCAGTAACTCACCGACGCGACGTGCGTCATGGTGCCGGCGGGGTCGAACTCCACGTAGAAATTCTTGCCCCAGTGGAAGACCTCGCCCGTGAGCGCGTCGACCACCTCAAAGGTCTCGTCGTCCGCCATGTCGAGCGCCTCGAGATCGAGCGAGATGAACCCGGTCTGCTTGTGATACGGGTCAAAGCTTGCAAGGACGATGACGGTATCCGGCTTGCCGGTGGGGGACTCCTCCGCGCTCAGGTGCTTGGAGTAGCAGATGAGTTGATCGTTAGACGTCCAGTGCACCGTGAGGCCGCGTAGTCGCTGGAGGGATGGGTGCGCGTGCCGTGCGGCGTTCAGTTGGGTGAACAGCGTTTCTATTCCGTAGCGGTCGCCGTTCGACCAGTCGCGCGCCTTGAATTCGTACTTCTCGTTGTCGATCTGCTCTTCGGCGCCCGGGCGGGGCACGTTCTCGACTAACTCGTAGCCCGTGTAGATGCCATACGAGGGAGAACCGGTTGCGGCGAGCACCGCGCGCACCTTGAAGATTGGCGCACCGCCTCGCTGCATGTCTGGAGTAAGGATGTCGTGGGTCGTTGGCCAGAAGTTGGGTCGCATGTAGAACGAGCCGTCGCCGTGCACCTCTTCGAGATACGCGCCCATTTCCTTGGCGGTTTGGCGCCACGTGAAGTAGGTGTAACTCTGGTGATAACCAATCTTGGCGAGGGTGTGCATCATGGCCGGGCGGGTGAATGCCTCCGCCAGGAAGATCACCTCGGGATTGGTGCTAGCGACCTCAGCCAGGATTCGCTCCCAGAAGTCGACGGACTTCGTGTGCGGGTTATCGACGCGGAAGAGCGTCACGCCCGCCTCAATCCACACGTAAAGCATGTCGCGAATGGCCTGGTAAATGCCCTCGGGATCGTTGTCGAAGTTGAGCGGGTAAATGTCCTGGTACTTCTTCGGTGGGTTCTCGGCGTACGCGATCGAGCCGTCGGCGCGCATCGTGAACCACTCCGGGTGCTCTTTGACCCACGGGTGGTCGGGCGAGCATTGCAGGGCGATGTCTAGCGCGACCTCGAGCCCCTCTTCGTGCGCACGCGTGACGAAGTTCCTGAACTGGCGCATCGACCCGAGCTCGGGATGCACCGCGTCGTGACCGCCCTCAGCTGCGCCGATCGCGTAGGGGCTCCCTGGGTCACCCGGCTCCGCTTTCAGCGAGTTGTTGCGCCCCTTGCGGTGGGTGAGCCCAATCGGGTGGATCGGTGTGAGGTACACGACGTCAAAGCCCATCTCGGCGATCTTCGGAAGGCGCTTCGAAGCCGTGAGGAACGTTCCCGACGTCCACGTCCCGGTCTTGGTGTTGAACTTGGCGCCTTCCGATCGCGGAAAGAACTCGTACCACGCGGAGAACATCGCGCGTTCCCGCTCGACGCGTAACGGGTAGACGCGCGAGCGGCTCACCCCGTCTCGCAACGGCGCGGAACGCAGCACAGCCTTGAGGTCGTGCGATAGGGCGACCGCGATCCGCTCTTGCGGGGTGCGGAACGTGTCCTTGAGCGCATCGATCGCTTCTTGAATCACGCGCTGCTGAGTTGCCGGGCGATCCACGGAAGTGAGCGCGCGGTTGAGCACGATCACGCCCTCTTCGAGCATGAGTTGGACGTCCACACCCGCGTGTATCTTGACGTCCGCGGCGTGCTGCCACGTTCCGACCGGGTCGGACCAGGCTTCCACCTGGAAGGTGAAGTGGCCTTCGTGAAGCGGTGTGAAATAGGCGCGATAGATGCTGAGTCCCCAGTTCGCGACCGACATCGGGAGATTTGTCACCGTGCCATCGGGAGACGTGACGAGAACGTTTGCGCCTTCGGCGTCGTGACCCTCGCGAAAAACCGTCGCTGTGATGGGGACGGCTTCGCCCACGACAGCCTTGGCTGGCCAGCGGCCTTCTTCGAGTGAGGGGGACACTCCGACGATCGGGATACGGCCGAGGGACACATCATTGGGTGGCGCCATGGTTCGAACTTACCGGGATTTACCTCGGCGTGCGCAGTACGCGCGTCTCGTTGTTCCGTCGCGGAGATACGGGTGCGCGATGCCCGCCGGACGGCGGCCTGCGCGCGCCTCGGGTCTAGAGTGTCGACGTGAAAACTCGCGAGCGCGTGACCGTCCGGGCAGTGCTGCCCGAGAATCTCGTCGCGCTCGAGGCCATTGCGGCGAACTTGCGCTGGTCGTGGCATGCGCCGACCCGGCAACTGTTCGAATGGATCGATCCGCGGTTGTGGGCCAAGGTCGAGCACAACCCGGTGGCCTTCGTTCGGTCACTCAGCGGCGACCGCCTCGACGTGCTCGCCGCGAGTCCAGAGGCCGCCGAGAAGGTCGCGCGCGCTGCGAGCGACCTTGAAGACTACTTATCCCGCTCCCTGTGGTACGACGATCTCACGCCGGATCGGCCAGCGGGCATCGCCTACTTCTCGCCAGAAATCGGTATCACGGGCGTGATGCCGCAATACTCCGGAGGGCTCGGCATCCTCGCCGGCGATCACCTCAAGTCGGCGTCGGACCTCGGAGTCCCCGTCGTGGGCGTGGGCCTGCTGTACGGCTCCGGGTATTTCCGGCAGTCGCTGTCGCACGAGGGTTGGCAGACGGAAAGCTATCCCAAACTCGATCCGACGCAACTGCCGATCGAGCTCCTGCGTGAGGACAACGGCACTCCGGTCGTCATCACCATCATGGTTCCCGAGGCGCGCGCCTTGGCCGCGCATGTGTGGTTGGCCAAGGTCGGGCGAGTCCCACTGCTTCTCCTTGACTCCAACGTCCCCGGCAACGATCCGGACCTCAGGGCGGTCACCGATCGCCTCTACGGCGGCGGCGGCGAAAAGCGGTTGCTCCAGGAGCTGCTTCTCGGCGTCGGCGGGATTCGTGCGTTGGACGCGTATTCGCGACTCACTGGAGCGACCGTCCCGCAGGTATTCCACATGAACGAGGGACACGCCGGCTTCCTTGGTGTCGAACGCATTCGCGTGTTCATGAGCGACGGGCTGAGCTTCGAGGAGGCGCTTGAAGCGGTGCGCGCGGCCACGGTCTTCACCACACACACGGCCGTACCCGCCGGAATCGACCGCTTTTCGCGCGCGCTTGTTGAGACTTACTTCTCGCTACCGGCCTGGGGAATTCCGGTGAAGAAGGTGCTCGCGCTCGGGCAAGAGTCATACGCCGGAGGAGACCCGACGGTGTTCAACATGGCGGTGATGAGTTTGCGCCTCGGCGGGCGCGCCAACGGGGTCAGTGACGTCCACGGCGAGGTCTCGCGCGAGATGTTCGCGGGCCTGTGGCCCGGATTCGACGCCGACGAAGTGCCGATCGGATCGGTGACGAATGGGGTCCACTCGCCGACATGGGTCGACCCGCGCCTTCAGCGCCTCATGGCCGAGCGGCTCGGAGACAACCCGGCGAGCTGGAGCGGCGTGGCAATCTCCGACGCCGAGCTGTGGAAGGTCCGCAGCCAGATGCGCGCGAGCCTTGTGGACGAAGTCCGAGCTCGGCTCAAGACAGCGTGGCTTGAGCGCGGCGCTTCCCCCGCAGAGCTTGCGTGGGTGGGCGCGGCCCTCGATCCTGATGTGCTGACGATCGGGTTCGCGCGTCGCGTCCCGAGTTACAAGCGCCTCACACTCATGCTTCGCCACCCCGTTCGGCTGAAGGCCCTCTTACTCGACCCAGACCGACCGTGCCAGCTCGTGATTGCCGGCAAGTCGCACCCGCATGACGATGAGGGCAAACGCTTGATCCAGAAGATCGTGCGTTTCGCCGACGAGAATGATGTCCGCCATCGCATCGTCTTCCTACCCAACTACGACATTGCCATGGCTCAGGCGCTGTATCCCGGTTGCGACGTGTGGCTTAATAACCCCCTCCGCCCGCTGGAGGCGTGCGGCACGTCTGGTATGAAGGCGGCGCTCAACGGCGCACTCAACTTGTCCATCCTGGATGGCTGGTGGGATCAGTGGCACGACGCTCTCAACGGATGGGCGATCCCCACTGCAGACGGCATTGACGACCCCGAACGGCGCGACGACCTTGAAGCGGAGGCGCTCTACGACCTGCTCGAATCGCAGGTCGTGCCGACGTTTTACGACAGAGACGATCACGGGATCCCGCGGCGTTGGATGGAGCGCGTGCGTCACACGCTCGCGACACTTGGCCCAAAGGTTCAAGCGACCCGAATGGTGCAGGAATACACCGAGCAGATGTATCTGCCCGCATATCGTGCCGCGACGGAACTTGCCAAGGACGGCCTCGCTCCCGCGAAGGACCTTGCGGCGTGGAAACTGAGAGTGCGGTCGGCTTGGCCGACGATCAAACTCGACCACGTGGCGTCGCATGGTTTGAGCACGGGCGTCACCGTCGGAGAGCACGTCTCGGTGGAGGCGTACGTCACGCTTGGCGGCCTCACGCTTGACGACGTTGCAGTTCAACTACTGCACGGCCCCATCGAATCTGACGGCGAGGTGCATCGCATCACGATCACCCCGATGTCCCTCGATGCCTCGCTGCCAGGCAATCGCTTCCGGTTCCACACCGAGTTGAAACTCGTCGTTCCTGGGGCGTGGGGCTACTCCGTGCGGATTGTCCCTCACCACCGCCTGCTCGCGGCAGACGCCGAACTTGGTCTCGTGGTGACGCACTGACGCACAGCCCGGTGTGCGGATTACCCCTTCGGTGGGTGTGACAGATACAGCCGGATGGTGACCGGACGCAGCCGCTGCTTTGCGCCGGGCTTGATTGGCTTGCCGTCGCGCTCGTTGGGCGTCTCCCACGCGCTGTCCCACTCGAGGTGCCACGGCGGACCCTCGTCCGCAGGGATCGTCACTTCAATCGGCTCGTGCCACCCGTTGATCACGACCAGCGCGTCGGACTCGTCGACATCGGACAGCGACCGCATGAACTGCACCACACGGGTGTTCGGGTCCTCCCACCAGTCTTCGTCCTCCGGCTCACCGTCTGATCTGAACCACGCGGAATCCGCGCGGAACAATGCGTCGCGAGGATCGATATCGATGCCGTCGTAGAAGTGGGTGGGGCGCAGCACCTTGTGCTTGTGACGAAGCGAGATGAGCAGCGCGATCATGTCGCGCATTTCCCACTGCCAGGGGCTCAGATCCCAGTCAAACCACGAGATGTCGCTGTCCTGGCAGTACGCGTTGTTGTTGCCGCGTTGCGAGCGGCCGATTTCGTCGCCGCCGAGCAGCATGGGGGTTCCGGCAGACAGGAGCGTCACGCCAAGCAGATTGCGCATGGACCGGCGACGCGCGCGCATCACCTTGGGGTCGTCGGTCTCGCCTTCAACCCCGTGGTTGTATGAGCGGTTATTGTCCGTGCCGTCACGGTTCTCTTCGAGATTGGCCTCATTGTGCTTGTACGTGTACGCCGTGAGGTCGTGTGCCGTGAAGCCGTCGTGAGCCGTGACGAAGTTGACCGAGGCGATCGGGCCGCGCATCCCGTACGGCTCGCTGTAGCCGAACAAGTCCGAACTTCCGGCGATGCGGGTGGCAAGCTCCGGCGCGGTCGGGTGGTGCCCGCTTCCTGACGTGCTCGCACCCCACGACAGCCAAAACGACCTCATGAAGTCGCGGTAGCGGTCATTCCACTCCGCCATCGGTTGCGGGAAGTTACCGACCTGCCAGCCACCGAGGCCTACGTCCCACGGCTCCGCGATGAGCTTGAGCGAACTCAGCACCGGGTCGGTCGTGAGGGCGGTCAAGAACGCGTGACTGGTTGAGAATCCCGTGGCGGTACGACCAAGTGTCGCGGCGAGGTCGAATCGGAATCCGTCGACGCCCATCTCGGTGGCCCAATAGCGCAGCGAATCAAGCGCCATCTTGATCACGGTCGGATGCGCGAAGTCGAGAGTGTTGCCGGTTCCGGTCGTGTCGTCATAGTGCTGGGGCGCGTGCGCCTGAGTGCGGTAGTACGTGAGGTTGTCGAGGCCCTTCCAGCTCATGACGCGGTCAGTGGCCGAACCTTCTGCAGTGTGGTTGTAGACGACGTCGAGAATGACCTCGAGCCCTGCGGCGTGCAAGAGTTCGACCATTCCACGAAACTCATCCTGAACCTGCTGCGCGCCGGCAGACTGCGCTGCCTTCGTCGCGAAAGACGGTTGAGGCGCAAAGAAGCCAAGCGTGGCGTAGCCCCAATAGTTTTCTAGCCCAGTGCGCTCGAGGTGAGGTTCCGACGCGAACGCGTGCACCGGCAGTAACTGGATGGCGGTCACGCCGAGCTGCTTGAGGTACGCGATGGTTGAAGGATGCGCGAGGCCCGCGTATGTGCCACGCAAATGTTCGGGCACGGACGGCATGTTCTTCGTGAGCCCTTTGACGTGCGCCTCGTAGATGACGGTGTCCGACCATTGGGTGTGAGGCTTCGGGCTCGGCAGCGGCGCCTGGCTGTCGAGCGTGACAACCGAACGCGGCATGAATGGCGCGGAGTCGGTCGCATCGCGGTTGCTGAGCAGCGCGAGCGCCCCGGGGTCGATCATCTTTGACAGGCGCCCCTCGAGTCCGCGTCCGTACGGGTCGAGCAACAGTTTGGCGGGGTTGTATCGGTGACCTTGCTTGGGGATGAAGGGGCCGGAGGCGCGAAATCCGTACTTTTGGCCAAGGTGAATGCCCGGTACGAAGGCGTGCCAGATGCCATTTTGGGGGCCAGTGAGCGGCAACCGGCGTTCCTTGCCGTGCTCGTCGAAGAGGCACAGGTGGACGGCCGTAGCGTGGGCGGCATATACGGCGACCGTCGCGCCGCCTTGCACCAGGTGAACACCGAGACGGTGTGGCGTTGGCGAAGGGGACAACTTCTCGTTTGCCATGGGCTCATTGTGCCGGAGACACGTGTCGCGAAAGTGCTGCGTGCGGGAATTGGTGGGATGTCGACAACGGCGACCGCAGTGAATCCATGACATTCGACCACGCCGGTACGCTTTGACCATGCGTGTTCTCGTCGCCGTGAAGTTTGTTCCGGACCTTCAGTCGCAGCGCTCGTTCACCGATGGCCTCGTCACTCGGGTGGCCGAGGACGGCTCGATGAACGAGCTCGACGAGAACGCCGTCGAGGCCGCACTGCAGTTGGTCGAGGCTCAGGGCGACGGGGAGGTCTACGCGCTCACCGTCGGAGGGCCCGACGCCGTCGCCGCAGTACGCAAGGCGCTCCAGCTGGGCGCGACGTACGCGATACACGTCAACGATGGTGCCATCGCCGGGTCGGATGTCTTCGGTACCGCGGCGGTCCTGGCCGCCGCGATTCGGAAGGTCAACGCGGAGGCGCCGCTCGACCTCGTCATCACAGGCATGGCCGCGCTCGACGGCCTGACGTCGATGCTTCCTACGGCCTTGGCCGTCGAGTTGGGATGGTCGCAGCTGACCTTTGCGTCAAAGCTAGAGGTGGCGGCCGGCGAGGCGACGATCGTTCGCCACCTGCCTGACGCCTACGAGACCGTGGCCGCGCCGCTTCCCGCGGTGGTCTCGGTCACGGACGAAGCCAATAAGCCGCGCTACCCGAACTTCAAACTCATCATGGCTGCCCGCACCAAGCCGGTGACAGTGTGGACCCTCGCGGACATCGGCGTCGATCCTGCGTCGGTCGGCGCAGCGGCGTCGCGCACGACGGTGATCGACGCATCGCCTCGGCCGCCGCGCGCTGACCGCACGATCGTGACCGACACCGGCGAGGCGGGTACCGCGCTCGCCGACTTTCTCATCGGCAGGGGCCTCGCGTGATCGCGGCGGTCCTCGTTGAGCACAGGGACGGGGTCGTCGCGCAACCGTCCCTCGAAGCGTTGACACTCGCGCGTTCCGTGGGAGTGCCGGTTGCCGTGTGGCTCGGCGCTTCTCCGAGCGCGGAGGCAGTGGCGTTGCTCGGTCAGTACGGTGCGACCGACGTACGTGTCGTCGACGCCGAGCTCCGGGTCGTCGCGCACGCTGCCGATGCCTTGCGCGCGGCGTCGGACGACGCCGAGCTTGTCCTCGTGGTGTCGACCTTTGTGAATAAGGAGATCGTCACGCGAATGGCGCTCGCTACGGGCGCTGGGGTCGTCGTTGACGCCGCTGGCGCCGAGCGTATCGACGGGCATATCGAGACTACTCAGACCGTTTTTGCAGCCACCTGGAACGTGCGCACCCGCATCAATACCGAGCGCGCTATTGTCGCGATCCGGCCAAACACGACGACGGCGAAGGTCGCGGACGAGCGGACTGCCCCAACCGTGACGACGCTCGCGGTGGCGCTACCGACAGCGCGAGAGGCCATTGTCGACATCGCTCGCGTCGCGCCGCCAGAGGGAATTCCCCTTGCCGAGGCGCCCGTCGTCGTGTCCGGCGGACGCGGAACGGGCGGCGACTACACGCTGGTGCGTGACCTCGCCGACCTGCTTGGCGGCGCTGTCGGTGCCTCGCGCGATGCGACCGACGAGGGCTGGATTTCGCACGAGCACATGGTCGGCCAGACGGGCACGACCGTCACGCCCGCCCTTTATGTGGCGTGCGGGATCTCGGGAGCAGTGCACCACCGCGGCGGTATGCAGGCGTCGGGGACGATCGTCGCAGTCAACATGGACCCTGACGCTCCGATCTTCGACATCGCCGATTTCGGCGTCGTTGGCAGCCTCTTCGACGTCCTTCCGCAGGCGATTGAGCGCATCAAGGCCCATCGCGCAGCGAGCTAGCTGGGAGTAAGGTCGCTCGCTGCGCCTGGGCCGGTGCGCGCCAGTATTTCGTGGAGCTGAGCCAACATTTCCGTTTGTCGGTTGTTGATCGCAAGCAGCGCCTCAATGTCTACCTTTGCCGCGCGGTTGGTCTCGTAGTCGTGTTCGGCGAGCGCGGCGGCGATCGCATCCTGCCGCTTGGCCGCGATGAGCAGAATCGCGCCTTGCATGCCTGCGAGCATGCTGAGCAGCAGGTTGAGCAGGATGTAGGGATACGGATCCCACGCGGTGCCGATCGTGTTTATCGCAGCCCACGCGAGCATAAACGCGATAAAACTGCCAACGAAGCCCCAGCTTCCCATGACGTTGCGCATCGAGTCCGCGGCTCGCTGTCCCGGCGTGAGGGCGTCCTTGTGCGCTTGGTGCCAGGTCCGCCGGTGGGCTGGGCGCGCGCTTGTCGTGATGGGTGCTTCCATGACGGCAGAGTACGACCGCGAGCCTGTCGTAACCTGCTCAACGTGAACACGCACTACCTCGACCATGCCGCGACGACGCCGATGCGGGCGTCGGCCCGCGCTGCGTACGACGAGGTCGCAGCCGAAGGCGGGAACCCGTCCTCTTTGCACGCATCCGGCCGGCGCGCCCGCGCGCGGCTCGAGGACGCACGCGAGCGCGTGGCCGCTGCGCTTGGAGCGCACCCCACCGAGGTGATCTTCACGTCCGGAGGCACGGAAGCCGACAACCTGGCGATCAAAGGGCTGTTTTGGGCGCGGTACGAACAGGATCAGCGGCGCAGTCGGATCATCACCCCGGGAATCGAGCACCACGCGGCACTCGATCCTGCACGATGGCTCGTCGCTCACCAGGGCGCGACGCTCGTCGAACTGCCGGTCGATTGGCATGGCGTGGTGTCTGTCTCCGCGATTGCCGCGCACGTCGCCCAATACGCGCAGGAGAGCGCCCTCGTTTCTGTGATGTGGGCGAACAATGAGGTCGGCGCGATCGAGCCAATCGCCGAGATCGCGAGCGTGTGCGCCGAGCACGGCATCCCCACGCATTCCGACGCGGTGCAGGCCGTCGCGCACCTCGACGTCAACTTCGCCACGAGTGGGCTCACGTCGATGGCCGTGAGTGCGCACAAGATCGGCGGGCCGATCGGAACGGGTGCTCTCGTGGTCGCGAGGTCGGCGCGCGTGACGCCCGTGCTCCACGGCGGCGGCCAGGAGCGGGGAATTCGCTCGGGAACGCTCGACGCTCCTGGCGCGGCCGCTTTCGCGGTCGCCCTCGAGGACACCGTTGCCGAACGAGTTTCGGAACGGATCCGACTTTCCGAACTTCAGCGCCAGCTCGTCGATGGCGTGCGCGCACATGTGGTGGGCGCCCACCTCAGTGGACCGGAGCCTGGCCAAGGGCGTCTGCCCGCCAATGCGCATTTCGTCATCGACGGCGCGCGTGCCGAGGCGCTGCTGTACGTGCTCGATTCGCACGGCATCGAGGCGTCGAGCGCGTCCGCCTGCACCGCGGGTGTGGTGCAAGCCAGCCACGTCTTGCTCGCCATGGGTCGTGACGAGGCGAGTGCGTCGTCGACGCTTCGGCTCAGTCTTGGCGCAACCTCGACGCAGGCAGACGTGGACGCCGTCATTGCCGCTCTTCCCGATGCTGTCGCAAGGGCGCGCAAGACGTAGCTGGAGTCAGAAGCGCGGGTAGCGCTCGATCGCAGGCATTTCTTGCGCGGCCGCCTCGACGATGGAGGCCGCCCACCTGAGGGCTTCCTCGCCCTCCTCATAGTCCGGTCCAGCGCCCGGCATCAGCGGGTACTCCATTTGATTGCGGCGCGCGCGCATGGTGTCGAGATACTCGTAGGGGGAGCCGTGCAGCGCAACGACCGCCTCTGCGGTCGTGACGTGGTGCGCGCCGCCGCGTGCGCGCAACCCGTGTTGGGCCAGGACTCCAGCGGCCGCCCGGCGCGCGGCGTCGTACGCCAGCACGTAGGCCGTCTCGGGGTTGTGGTGAAGTTCGCGCTGTGCGGACGCCAACACCGCTCGCGCCGACGCGAGGTGATGCTCGCCGTCGCTGGCGGCCGCGCTGAGACGTTCGAGGCGCCCCGTTTCTATCAATGCGTGCAGTACCCGATCCGCGTGCGGAATGGTCATGGCAGTTCACCCGCGACGAGGACGTGCGGCTTGGCGACGATGTCCCCCAGCAGGGGATCGCGGCCGGGGTGGCGCCACTGCGCGAGTGTGCGCGACACCGGGTTGACGTCTAGTCCGAGCCGCCGCGACGCACTGCGTGCCGCCTGAAAGAGTGCGTGTCGGTCAATGGACTGCGCGAGGACGAGCACGTCAACGTCGCGCGGGGTCGCTCCGGTCTCGCCGACGTAGCGCGCCGCCCACGATCCGAAGATCACGATCGCGTCCGCGTTGAGCCCGGCGAATTCCTCGGCGATCACGAGCGGCGGCCCGAACGAGATCAATGTGAGGTCGGTGAGCGGCCGTACCGCAGGATTGCCGGCGTTGGCCGTCACGAGCCGGTTGCGGCCGACGCGGCGGTCGGTGAGGATTCGTCCCTCGACAAGTCGTGCCACTTCGTTCTGTACCGAGGTCAGCGGCGCGTCCAGAGCTGCGGCGAGTTCGGTCACTGACCATTCGCGCTCGGGCGCGAGCAGGGTGAGCGCGAGCAGTCGGCCCTGGAGCTGCGACCGAAACGTCGGCGCGAGCGGCGTCCATTCACTACGCATAAACCGATGATATGAACGGTTTAAGCGATACGTCAAGGCGCGGGGCGAGCGCGCGTACCCTTGTCGAGTGAAAGTTCTCGCAGCGCTCTCTGGTGGAGTCGACTCCGCAGTCGCCGCAGCTCGGGCCACGGATGCCGGGCACGACGTCGTCGGCGTGCATATGGCGCTCAGTCGCAACCGGGATGAGTTCCGCAGCGGTTCGCGCGGGTGTTGTTCGATCGAAGACAGTAACGATGCGCGTCGTGCCGCCGACGCGATCGGAATTCCGTACTACGTGTGGGACCTGAGCGACGAGTTCCACGATGCGGTGGTGACGGACTTCCTGTCGGAGTACGCAGCGGGCCGGACGCCCAACCCGTGCGTGCGCTGCAATGAACACATCAAGTTCGACACGCTGTTGACGCGGGCGGACGCACTCGGGTTCGACGCTGTCGCGACCGGCCACTACGCGCGTATCGTCATCCGCGACGACGGCGTGCGAGAGCTGCATCGGGCGGCCGACCTCGCGAAGGACCAGTCGTATGTGCTCGCGGTGATGGGGCCCGAGAAACTGGCTCGCGCGATGTTCCCACTCGGAGAGATCGAGTCGAAATCGAAGGTCCGTGCGGAGGCGGTCGCGAGGGGCCTCGGCGTGTCGAACAAGCCCGATTCGTACGACATCTGCTTCGTCGCCGACGGTGACACGAAGGGATTTCTGACGCGCGCCCTCGGCGAGAAGGACGGCGTCATTGTGGATGAGACCGGCGACGTCGTCGGGGCGCACACTGGCGCATATGCGTACACCGTCGGTCAGCGAAAGGGCCTGCGGCTCCCGCGCCCTGCCGCAGACGGCGCGCCACGCTACGTGACCTCGGTTGACACTGCGCGTAACGTCGTGACGGTGGGACCCGAGACCTTGCTCAGCGTCCACGAACTCGCCGGCGAGGCCGTTGTGTGGTTCGCGGACGACGTTCCGGCCGCTGTCCCGACGCCGTGTGCGGCGCAGGTGCGGGCGCATGGGGAGGCGATTCCGGCGTCGGTCGTGCGCGCGGGAAACCGCATGACCGTCAGCCTCCGTGAGCCCATGCGTGGAGTCGCGGCTGGCCAGTCACTCGTCGTCTATCAAGGCACCCGCGTGTTGGGTCAGGCCACGATCGCGAAGCGCGCCTGCTGACGCCCGCGAGCAGTGCTAGGCGAGCCCGGGTAGCAGCGCGTCAAGATTCGCATGACTCTCGGTGTAACCGGCAACCATGCCGCCTTGGGTGATCACGTGATCTCTGAGGGCTTTGTCGGCCAGGGTCATCGTGATTGTCACCACCGTCTGCCCGCCAGTCTCGACGAACGTCGTCTCGACAATCGGGCGAGGCATCTCTGGACCCCAGTCGTCGCGCATGACGAGGCGATGCGGTGCATCGACCTCGATGTACTCGCCACGCTGATCCATCGAACTGCCGTCAGGGCCCTCGTAATGCCACACGTAGCTACCACCAGAACGGATATCAGCCGTCACGGTCACGAGTTTGAATCCGCCTGGTCCCGTCAGCCATGAGGTGAGGTGCGCGGGTTCTGTGTGCGCCGCAAAGACGAGCGCGATCGGGGCGTCGAACGCCCGGGTGATGACGATGGTGGTGTCGGTGGGCGTGGAGACAGTGGTCGTGTTCATGAGGCGGTCCGTTCGTTGACGGGGGTGTCTTGAATCTCAATGAGGTAGGTGGCGAGGGCGTCGTGTCGCGCCTCCCACGTGTGACGCATCTTCTCCGTCCAATCGCGGACGGGATCGAGCGCATCGGGCGCGAGGGTGCGCGGGCGCATTTGACCGTCACGAGACGTGACGACGAGCCCCGCGTCCTCGAGCACGCGCAGGTGTTTCGATACGGCGGGGCCCGAGATCCGGAACGGCTCGCGAAGTTGGTTCACGGTGGCGGGCCCACGGGACAATCGCTGAAGCATGGCGCGCCGCGTGGGGTCGGCCAGCGCCGCGAACGTACGCGAGAGTTGGTCGGAGGTCATGAAAATAACCTAATGGTTATATAACCAATTGGCAATATATGGCGGTGGGAGTGAGGCGCACGAGTGGCCCCGGCACACCCCGCCGGGTCCGAGTACCTAGCCCTTGAGGCGAGCCGCCCAGGCGAACGCCATCCAGGTGAGGCAGGCGGTCGCCGCGAGCGTGACCGACAGGGCTGGCCAATAACTGTCCATCGTGCCCCCGGCAGGGAGGTCAGCAAGGGCAGTCGCGAGTGACGTCGGCAGCCACCGTGAAATTGCCGGGGCCAGTCCGAGCAAAGGGAGAGTCACCAGCACAACGAGCGAAACCATCACCGTGCTCAGCACGGTCCGCATGCGCTGGGCCACCGCCGCCGTGAGCGCGACGACGAACCCGAGAAAAACCACGCCGAGCGCCGCCCCCGCGAGGACGGGTCCAGGGTAGAGCGGCCCGATCAACGCCCAAGTTTCGTACCACGCAATGCCGGCCCCGACCAGAAATGCGGCCGCCGACGCCAGGAATGACACGACGAGTCGAGGCACCAAAATTCGCCGTATCGGGGTGACCCGTGTGCGCAGAAACACGCCCATTTCGGGGAGCGCGTCGAACGCGAGCGCCCCGGCAGCGACGATCACCACGACGAGCGTGCCAATCTGGGCGGCGTTTGACACGAACTGGGCCATGCCGTCAGGCGCGATGGGATCGGGCACCGTGATCACCGTGCCACCTGAGCCGCCGACGCGCGCGAGGATCTCCTTGATGTAACGAGCGCTCAAGGGGCCGACCAGCCCAAAGACGACGTAGACGGCTGTGAGCGCCACCCACTTTCGCGTGCGAATGAGGCGCAGCACCTCCAATTTCCACAGCGTCATGTCGTCAGTTCCAAGAACGCGCGTTCAAGCGAGACGGCCTCGGGCCCAAACGAGATCACCGAACCTCCGGTGACCGCGAGCGACGCAGGGAGATTCCGCTCGGCGTCCGCGAGCGACGCGACCTCAAGCTCGACCACGCCGGGCTGGGTAACGAGGGCGGACCCCACCCACGCTTCACGCGCGAGCGACTCGGCGATCGCGTCGGCGCCCGCGCGGACGCGCACGACGTAACGTGGCACGGCGCGCCCCACCAACAATTCGCTGAGTGGTCCTTGAAACAGCAGTCGACCGTGGTGGAGGACCCCCACGGTGTCGCACACCTCTTGGACGTCGCTGAGGATATGGCTCGAGAACAGCACCGTCGCCTCGCCGCGAAGTTGGGCGATGAGATCAAGCACTTCCCGACGACCTTGCGGGTCGAGCGCCGACGCGGGCTCGTCGAGAAGAATCAGAGACGGGCGGGACACCAGCGTTGACGCGATCCCCAGACGCTGCAGCATGCCTCGCGAGTAGCCGCCGCAGCGTCTGTCCGCCGAGTCCGCGAGGCCGGCCTGGGTGAGTACTTCGGTAACCCGCGCGGTGTCCGCCGTCGGCGTCGACAGTGACTGCGCCAACCAGACCACCTCGCGGCCGGTGAGCCAGGGGTCGAATCGCGGTGTGTCTGGCAAGACCGCGATCGCGCCGCGGGCCGCGGCGATTTCCACGCTGCCCGACGTTGGCGCCCGCAAGCCCGCCAGGATTGCCAGCAGGGTGGTCTTGCCTGCCCCGTTCGGCCCGGCGAGCCCATAGATCGACCCGCTCTCGACAGCGAGGTCAACGCCGTCGAGCGCCGTTTGCGAACCGTACCTCTTCACGAGGCCGCGCGTGCGAATCATTGCGCGCCGGAATCCCTGCCGACGATCAGATAGATGATGCCGCCAAGGGGGATCGACACGAAGCAGATGATGACCCATGCCCATTTCGGCAGGTGCTTCACGTCGTGTCGCGCGATGTCGTAGCAGCAGAACGCGGCGAAGCCGACCATGAGCACGAGGATCGGGATGAGCCCGGCCCACGGAATTGCGCCTGAGTCCAGTTGCATGGTCGCCCCCTCGGGATTGTCCGCCTTCTTCATCGTATGGGTGACCGAGCGCGCGTCGCAGGCTTATTGTCTGGTCAGTCGTGTCGACATCGACACACGCGAAACGAAGGAGACCTCACGTGACACATCACGCCGATCCGGGCCGCTACGACGGAAGCATGATCTATCGCCGAACCGGTCGTTCGGGACTCGTCCTGCCGCTGTTGTCGCTTGGCCTGTGGCACAACTTCGGCGACGACCGCCCGCTCGAACTCCAGCGCGCCATCGTGACCCGCGCGTTTGATCTGGGAGTGACGCACTTTGACCTTGCGAACAACTATGGGCCGCCGTATGGCTCCGCCGAGGTCAACTTTGGCCGTGTCCTCGAACGCGACTTGGCACCGTATCGGGACGAACTCATCATCTCGACGAAAGCCGGTTGGGACATGTGGCCGGGCCCGTACGGGCAAGGGGGCGGTTCGCGCAAGTACGTGCTCGCAAGCCTTGACCAATCGCTCGCTCGGATGGGCATGGAGTACGTGGACATCTTCTACTCGCACCGATTTGATTCCACGACGCCCCTTGAAGAAACGGCCTCCGCACTCGACACGGCCGTGAAGTCCGGCAAGGCGCTGTATGTCGGAATCTCGTCTTACGACTCGGATAACACTCGCGAGATGGCGCGGCTCCTGCGAGAACTCGGCACTCCACTCCTCATCCACCAGCCGTCGTACAACATGCTCAACCGGTGGATCGAGACCGAGGGACTGATCGACGCCGCGCACGAGGTCGGCGCCGGCATCATCGCCTTCACCGCTCTCGCACAGGGCATGCTCACTGACAAGTACCTCGACGGAATCCCGCCGGGTTCGCGCGCCACCCAAGACAAGTCACTCGACACCGCGTGGCTGACCGACGACGTGCTCGCGCGGCTACGCGGTCTGAACGACATCGCTCGCCGTCGCGACCAGAGCCTCGCGCAAATGGCGCTCGCGTGGACGCTGCGGGACGACCGCGTCACCTCCATCGTCATGGGGGCGAGTTCCGTGGCGCAGCTTGAGGACAACGTTGGCGCACTCGCGCGGCTCGACTTCTCCGCCGAGGAACTTGCGGCGATCGACGATCTTGCGGTCGATGCGGGCGTGGACATGTGGGTCAAGGCGCGCCGCGGCGAGGAGAGATAGGCGCAAACTGCCCTCTGCGACGTAGCCTCGGCGGGCGTAGAATTGATGGTGAACGACAGGTCCCCGGCGTGAGGTAACCGCACGAAGGGACAGGGCCATGAACGCGTTAGACCTCAAGATCCGAGACTGGGTCTCGGAAGGCCTCATCACCCCGGAACAAGGCGAGGGGTTGCGGCGCCGCGAGGAGACGGCGCCAGGTTCACCAACCGCCGGACTTGCACCAAGTTCGCGCGCACTCATCGGTGAGGTAGTCGGATACCTCGGTGCAATTCTCGCTGTCTCAGCGGTCGCGTTCATGCTGCGAGAAACATGGAGTTCGATGGGCACGGGCCCTCGCGTTGGTTTAGTTGCCGCGCTCACGGTGGTGGTGGCGCTTGCGGGCGTCGTCGCGTCGCGTGTTGACAAGTCCCCAGCCCAGCGGCTCGCGTCGGTATTGCTCCTCGCGACAGTCGCGCTGTCAGGCTGGCTCACGTGGGTCGTCGTCGACCAGGCCGCAGGTTTCGCAGATCGAGCTACCGTCCTGTGGGTCACGGGCGTCCTCACCGCCGTCGCCGCGATCATTTACCTGCTACGCAACCGCGCGCTCGCTCAACTGGCACTACTCGGGTCAATCATGGCGCTCATCGCAGCGGCATTTTCGTTCCCGAACGAGCGCGTCGACTTCATGTGGGTTGGCCTGACGTGGGCAGTCCTCGGCGCCGTGTGGGTCGGTCTGTCGATGGGTGACCTGCTGAAGCCGGACCGCGTTGGTCTCGTGGCAGGTGGGTTCGTGGTGCTCTCCGGCTTGCAGTCGTCGACCGACGGCGATCCGCGCGGATGGATGCTCGGAGCGGGGGTTGCCGCGGCCGTCGCCATGCTCGGGATCTCGGTGATGCGGCGGGGCGACGCAGCGCTCATCGTTCCTGGAGCCGTGGGTTTGCTCATTAACCTGCCCCAGCTCATTGACTACCTGTTTGCGGACTCGCTGGCGACGTGGCTTGGGGTGCTCATCACCGGCGTTGGCCTCGTCGGTCTCGCGGTGTGGATGGTGCGCGGACGCAAGGGCGCGGCAAGGGGGACAACGGAAGATCCGGAGTCGATCGCCCCGTCCTAGCAGGCAAGGCCTTTCCGGAGAAGCGCCAAGGGCGCCTCCGCCGCCTGGTGTCGGCGCTCGCGGCACCTGCGTCACGGCGCCCGTGGTCATCTGAAGAAGTGCGGCAGGTCCTTCGGTCTGATGGGTGACGAGGTCGGCGACATCGCAGAGCGTGGACTCGCCGCTGGCCGCTACGTTGGGAGTGTGACGCTTCCTCCACCGCTACACATTCGGCGAGCGCGAATCGTCGGCGGGACCGACGCGCCGGTGGACGTCCTGCTTGAGCGCGGCCTCATCACGCACATTGGCGCGCGGGTGCCCGCCGCGGGTCACGAAATCGACCTCGACGGGCGCTACCTCGTGCCAGGGTTGTGGGACCACCACGTGCATTTCACGCTCGGCGCGAGGATGCGCGGTCGGCTGGACGTGTCGGGGGCGCGCAGCGCTCGCGAGGCGGCCGTCCTTGTCGCGGCGCGAGCGGCGTCCGAGGCGGGCTTTGCGGAACCCCTGCTCGGTGTCGGCTTTCGCGGGGCGTCGTGGCTCGACGAGCCCACGGCAGAGCTCCTAGACGAAGCGGCCGCGGGCCGACCAGTCGCGCTCTTTGCGTCGGACCTGCACTCTGTGTGGCTGAGCACGTCTGCCGCGCCGATGTTCGGGGCGCCGCGCCCCGGGCTTCTGTGGGAGCACGATGCGTTCGCGGTCGAGTTGGCGGTCGAGAAGGCTACCTCCGCGGACGAAGACGGACTCGTCGCCGACGCCGTCGCTCACGCCGCTGCGCGCGGGGTGGTCGGCATCGTCGACATGGAGATGGCCGACACGACGTCCCAATGGGCGCGCCGCGCTGCGAAGGGCATCGGGCCCATGCGGGTTTCTGCGGCGTGCTACCCATATCTGCTCGACGAGACCATCGCGCGCGGGCATCACACGGGAGACGCGGTCGAGGGCACCGACGCGATGGTCCGGGTCGGCCCGCTCAAGGTGATCTCCGATGGCTCACTCGGTTCGCGAACGGCCGCCTGCTACGAGCCGTACGCGGGCACCACTGGGGTGCTCAACGTCGGCCCGTCTGAACTCGGTGATCTCATGGCGCGCGCCACCGACAACGGGCTCGCGTGCGCCATCCACGCGATTGGCGACCGCGCGAACGCCAACGCCCTCGACGCCTTTGCCGCGACGGGCGCCCGCGGCAGCATCGAACACGCCCAACTGATTGCGACGCGGGACATTGCCCGCTTCGCCGAGCTCCGGATCGTGGCGAGCGTGCAGCCTGAACACGCGTTGGACGACATTTCGGTGACTGACTCGTTGTGGGCGGACCGTAAGGAGCGCGCGTTCATGCTCGCTTCTCTTCTCGACGCGGGCATCGAGTTGCACCTTGGGTCGGACTTTCCCGTGGCGCAACTGGACCCGTGGGCGGCGATCGCGTCCGCGGTCTTTCGAACTCGTGGTGCGCGAGCGCCGTGGAACCCCCGCGAATGTCTGACAGTGCACCAGGCGCTCGCCGCGTCGGTACATTCCCGAATCTCGGTTGGTTCGGTCGCGGACATCGTGGCGATCGAAGCGGATCCGCTCACCGCGGACGTGGCGACTTTGCGGACCATGCCGGTGGCATTGACCGTCGTTGCCGGCCGAGTGGCCTACCTGGGTCTCTAGCGTGACGGCGGGCCCGGGGCAGTGCCCGGCCGGCCTCGCCGTCCTTCTAGGCTGCAGCCACGATGTCCGCGTCAACGCGGTCGGGCAACTGGTGTCGCCCTCACGCGACATCGATCGCGGCGGCGGTAGTGTCGAAGGGCAACACGAGATACACAGCCGGGCACGGAGAGGGGCCGCATGGGGCCGTCTACGGCGGATGCGATCGATGAGCGGGTGTGGCGCGAGATAGGCGCCCCGCTCGTCGCGGGATCGCCCTCCGGCGCACT
>JAHEMW010000086.1 GCA_024643505.1 Demequinaceae bacterium | reverse complement strand
TCGAGATTCACCCGGGAGCCACCATCGGCCGGCGCGTGTTCATCGACCACGGCATGGGTGTCGTGATCGGCGAGACGGCGATCATTGGCAACGACGTCCTGCTCTTCCACGGCGTCACCCTTGGCGGCACGACCATGAGCCCCGGCAAGCGCCACCCGACCGTTGGCGACCACGTCGTCATCGGCGCCGGCGCGAAGGTCCTGGGCCCGGTGCATATTGGCAATGACGCGCGGATCGGCGCGAACGCCGTCGTCGTCAAAGACGTGCCGGACGGAGCCACGGCAGTGGGCATCCCCGCCGTCGTGCGCAACCACCCGAAACCCTCGGAGGCGTACACGGCGGCGTCGGCCGTCGACAGCGGCGACTCCCACAAGCACCCCGACCTTGACGCGATCCCGGAGAACCGGGAACCCGCGATGTATTACATCTAGAGCCCTTTTCACGCGGCGCCGACAGTGGTTGACTCGAAGGTGGATCCAACGGCGGGTCCACATCCCGGGCGTGACCCTCAGCCGCGCCGGGGGAACGGGCCCCGCCGCGCGGTGAGGGCCCGTTTCCCATCGCTTCCTGCCTCCCGTGGCGTGGCACCTGAGCGAAATAGACACCATGCGGAATGATCGGGCCATGATTTCGGTTCTCCGACGCATGGACACGCCCCACTTTGACGCGCACACGTCGTGCCCTATGCCAGTGGTGGGCGATGCGCCGAGCGACGCGGAGCTCGCGGCAGTCCTCGGGGACACGCGGACTGTCGCCGTCGTTGGCGCCTCCCCGGACTTCCGACGCACCAGCCACGACATCGCTGTGTGGCTCATGGACCACACGCCGTACGAGGTGTACCTCGTCAATCCCGAGGCCGGTGAAGACGACGAGATTCGTGGGCACGGTTTCTACGCCTCGCTCGCGGAGCTTCCCGTCGTGCCGGACCTTGTCAACGTCTTCCGGCGAGCGCAGTTCACGCCCGACGTCGCGGAGCAGGCCGTCGCGGTTGGATCGTCAACGCTGTGGCTCCAGCTTGGCGTCATCAACGGCGAGGCGATGGAGGTCGCCGCGCACGCGGGGCTCGACGCGATTCAGAACCGGTGCATCAAGGTGGAGTACGCCCGTCTGCGCGCGCTCATCGAGGCAGAGCGGCACGCCGCTTTCGGCTGACGCCCCACACGCGGCCCTAACGGGACCGCTCGTAAGCCGCGAGTTGCGCAATGCGGCGGCGGTGGCGCTCATCGCCGGTAAACGGCTCCGCGATGAAAGCCTCGATAATCTCCAGCGACTCCGACAACTCATGCTGGCGACCACCGACCGCCACGACGTTCGCGTCGTTGTGCGCGCGACCGAGACGCGCGGTCTCGACGCTCCACGCGAGCGCCGCCCGCACACCAGGAACTTTGTTCGCGGCAATCTGCTCGCCGTTGCCTGATCCGCCAAGGACGACGCCGAGCGAGCCTTCGTCTTCAACGACGGCCTCTCCGGCGGAAAAGCAAAACGACGGATAGTCGTCCTCGGCGTCATAGGCGAACGCGCCATGGTCAATGACATCGTGGCCGTGCTGCGCGAGATGCTCCGCCAAGTAGGCCTTCAACTCGTAGCCGGCATGGTCAGAGGCGAGGTGAATGCGCATGGCCACCATTGTGCCAGCGGTGCGACTCGGCCCTGCGCGAAAAGGTCCTGGGAGCAAGGGAGCGGCACCTAGGGTGGTGGCCATGACGACCTCATCCGGAATCGATACCAGCACGTTCTCGAGCGATGTCCGTCCGCAGGACGACTTCTTCCGCTACGTCAACGGCACGTGGCTTGATGCCCACGAAATCCCCGCTGACCGGGCCGCCGACGGGATGTTCCACAAGCTCCACGACCAGGCGGAGGCGCACGTGCGCGCCATCATCGAGGAGGCGCCACGCGACAGCATCGTCGGCGCGCTCTACGCGAGCTTCATGGATGAGGAACGCGTCAACGCGCTCGGCGTCGAGCCGATCGCGTCGGACCTCGCCGCGATCGACGCTGCAGGCAGTCTGGACGACCTTGCTGCCGTCCTTGGCCGCCTCCAGCGCCACGGCGTCGGCGGGGCCGTCGGCCACTGGGTGTTCGCCGATCAGGCGAACCCTGACACCAACGTCATCTACATCTCGCAAAGCGGCCTCGGCCTGCCCGACGAGGCGTTCTACCGCGACGACGTGCACGCGCCTGTGCGTGAGCGCTACCTCGAGCACCTCGCTCAGATGGCCAACATCACGGGGGCCGAGTTCTCGGCCGACGGCGTGATGGCGCTCGAAACCGCGCTCGCGGCGCATCACTGGGACAACGTGAAGACCCGCGAGGCGGACCTCACTCACAACCCCACGACCCTCGCGCAGCTCGCGGACGACGCCCCTGGGTTCCCGTGGGAAACGTGGGCCGACGCCATCGCGATGCCTCCCGCGGGTCATGAGCAGCTCATCGCCGCCGAGCCGAGCTTCTTTGCCGGCTTCGCCGAGCTGTGGGCGAGCGCCGGCCTTGACGTGTGGAAGGAGTGGACGCGCTGGAAGGTTGTGCACTCGCGCGCGCCCTACCTGTCTGACGAGATTTCGCAGGCCAACTTCGCGTTCTACGGAACGGTGTTGTCTGGTGCGCAGCAGCAGCGTGCGCGCTGGAAGCGGGGCGTCTCGTTCGTCGAGGCCGTCGCAGGGGAACTCGTCGGCAAGGAGTACGTACGCCGGCATTTCCCCGCCGAGCACAAGGCGCACATGGATCGCCTCGTCGCGAACCTCGTCGCCGCCTACGACGACTCGATTCGCCACCTCGCGTGGATGTCTGACGAGACCAAGGCAAAGGCGCTGGCCAAGCTCGCGCAGTTCACGCCGAAGATCGGCTACCCCGACGTGTGGCGGGCCTACGACGGGCTCGAGGTCTCGGCGGAGGACCTCGTCGGCAACGTGCGTTCGGCGTCGGCCTTTGAAGAGGACTGGGACTGGGGCAAGCTCGCCAAGCCCGTCGATCGCTCCGAATGGCTCATGACCCCGCAGACCGTGAACGCGTACTACCTTGCGGTCGCCAACGAGATCGTCTTCCCTGCGGCCATTCTGCAGCCGCCGTTCTTTGACCCGGAAGCCGATGACGCGATCAACTACGGCGCAATCGGCTCGGTGATTGGGCACGAGATCGGGCACGGCTTCGACGACCAGGGATCGAAGTACGACGGCACCGGGAAGCTCTCAGACTGGTGGACCGCCGAGGACCGCGCCGCGTTCATGGCGCGCGCGGCCGGGCTGATCGAACAGTTCAACGGGTACTCCCCGAAGCAGCTTTCAGACGAGCACACCGTCAACGGCGCGCTGACGATCGGCGAGAACATTGGCGACCTGGCCGGCGTGGCCATCGGCCTGCGGGCGTACGCGCTGTCCCTTGGCGGGTCGCTCGCCGACGCCCCTGTCATCGACGGCCTCACCGGGGTGCAGCGGTACTTCATTGGATACGCGATCACGGAGCGGACGAAGCGACGCGACGAGGCGCTCATCACCCAGATCAACACGGATCCGCACTCTCCCGAGGAGTTCCGGATCAACGGCATCGTGCGCAACATGGATATTTGGTACGAGGCGTTCGATGCGACTCCCGACGACGCCCTGTGGCTCGCGCCCGAGGAGCGCGTGACCATCTGGTAGCTCGCCCGATCGCGGCTGAACTAGCCGACGCGGTCGACGTCTTGTCGCCGCGCCAGCGTGGCGTAGAGGCCGCCAGCGCGCATGAGTTCTGCGTGCGAACCCGACTCGACGATTCGACCAGACTCCAGCACATGGATGACGTCGGCGTCCACCACTGTCGAGAGTCGGTGCGCGACGACGAGGGTGGTGCGGCCGATCGCCGCGCGATCCAGGGCCGCCTGCACCACGCGCTCGGACACCGTGTCGAGCGCGCTCGTCGCCTCGTCGAGGAACAGGATCGGCGGATCCTTGAGCAGCACTCGAGCGATCGCGATGCGCTGCTTCTCTCCCCCGCTGAGGCGATAACCGCGCTCGCCAACGACCGTGTCGTAACCGAGTTCAAAACTGAGGATCTGCTCGTGGATGTTCGCGTCGGCGCAGGCCTGATGGAGTTCCGCCATCGTCGCGTCGGGCTTCGCGTAGCGAAGGTTCTCCGCGATCGTCGCGTGGAACAGGTACGTCTCCTGGCTCACCACACCGATCTGGTCCACGAGCGACGCATGGGTGAGGCGGCGCACGTCCATTCCCGCGAACACCACCTCGCCTGACTGCGCCTCGTACAGCCGCGACCCGAGGTAGACGATCGTCGTCTTGCCGGCGCCGCTGGGGCCGACGAAGGCGTGCGTCTCACCCGGTCCAACCGCGAAGCTGACGGCATCGAGCGTTGGCGTCGAGTCAGGGCGGGCGTCCGGGTATCGGAACGTGACGGCGCGAAACTCGACCGAACCGACCGGGCCGGGGGCGAACTCGACGTCAACGGCGTCGGGGGCGTCACGTATCGCCGGCTCGAGGTCCAGGTATTCGAAGATTCGCGCGAAGAGCGCGCGCGACGTCTGGACGTCGAGCGCCACCCGCATGAGCGCCATGAGCGGGAACAGGAGGCGTGACTGCACTGCGGTGAAGGCGACCACCGTTCCTGCCGTCAGCGAGGCGTCGGCGCCCGTGCCGTTCGCGCGCGCGATGAGGAACCCGGCCGCAAGGTAGATGATCGCGGGCACCGACGACATGACAACGGTGACGACGCCGAAGAACCACTGGCCCGTCATCGCCTGCTGCACCTGGAGGCGGATCTGGTTGCGATTCTCGGCCGCGTAGCGCTCCGTCTCCAGCCGTTGACGGTTGAACACCTTGCTGAGTTGAATGCCGCTCACCGAGAGCGTCTCCTGGGTGATCGCCGTCATCTCGGACAGTGACTCCTGCGTCTTCGTCGCGATGCGTGCGCGGACCTGGCCGACGCGGCGCTGGACCACGACGAGCGCCGGCATGAGGATGACGGCGAGGATCGTGAGTCGCCAGTCGAGCAGGAGCATCGCGACGAGGCTCGCGATCACCGTGACGGAGTTGCCGACGATCGAGCTGACGAAGGTCGATAGGACGCCCGAGACGCCCCCGACGTCGTTTTGCAGCCGCGATTGAATGACGCCGGTCTTGGTGCGGGTAAAAAACGCAAGTTCCATCGACTGCAGCTTGCTGAACAGCTGCATGCGGAGGTCGCCGGTCACGCGGTTGCCGACGGACGACGTGAGATAGGTCTGCCACACGCTCAGTCCGGCCGCCGTCAGGAAGATCGCAATCATGATGCCGACGAGCCGCACCAGCAGCGCAAGATTCGGTTCGCCGCTCGGCGGGAAGAGCGCCTCGTCAAACACGCGACGCACGATGAGCGGCGGGACCACGGTCGCCGCAGCGCCCGCGAGCACGAGCAACGCAGTACCGATGAGCGGCGCGCGGTAGGGGCTGAAGAGCGCCGCCACGCGTCCCCACAGATTCTCGATCTGCGGCGCTTCCGCGTTCGCGGCCCTGACCGCGTTCTCGTCGCGGCCGCCGAACGACCGGCCGGGCGGGCCGCTCATCGCGGCCCGGCGGGAACCGACCGGCGGGTGACTCATGGGGAGAGCCTAGGCCCCCGTCACCGTGCGAACTGTAGGGGTTTCACCCATTTCTCGCTTTTTGACATGGAATGTCTCTAGCGTGCAATGACCGGTCGCGCCTGGGGGCCCGGCGCTCCTGAAAGGACAGGGATGAGCCGCAAGTCTCTTGCACTCGGCGCAGACGTGGCCGCCACCCTGGCCGCGACCCTCGCCACCCCCGCCGTCGCCCTGCGGCGTCTGGTCCCAGAAGGAAAGCGCCACCAACGTGAGCGTCATCACCCATGCCACCAGGGACGATGCGATGAGCACCTTCCGTCGGTCGAAGGCGTCGGCGATCATCCCGCCCCACAGGCCGGCGACGATCATCGGCGGCAGCGCCACGCCGCCCACCAGGCCCACCAGGCCCACCAGGCCCACCAGGCCCACCAGGCCCACCATGAACGTCGACTCGGTGATCTCGTAGATTTGAAGGCCCACGGCGACCTGTGTCATGAAGGCGCCGATGCCGGAGGTCGCGCCGCCGATCCAGAGCCGCGCGAAGGCGGGGCTCGCCCTGAGCGGTGCCAGGTCCACCAGGTGCTGGGAGACGCGGCGACGGGACGATCCGGGCGTGGGGCCGGTCTCCTGGGTCACCGGGGAAGTCTTGGGCGGGCTGTCCACAGATTCGGGGGCGCAGGAGGTGGCGCCTCTCCACGTAGTTAATGTGTTGATCATGCTGAACGTCGATCCCCCTCCCCTGGGCCGCGGCGGCACGGAACCCCTCGCGCCGGTGACCTGCGCGCTGCTCGACACCGCTCGGATGACGGACTACCTCAGGGACGCCTGCGCGTCGGGCGCGACCATGACCGCCGCTCAGGCGAGGCTCGCGTTCGAGGTCAGCGCGTCCCATTTCGGAGTGCGCCCCAGCGAGCTCGCGCTGCGCCTGGGAGTGAGCCGGTCGGCGGCCACGCAGATGATCGACAGGATGGAACGGAGGGGCCTGGTCGAGCGCGCCGAGAGCGATCTCGACGGCCGCGGCGTGCTGGTCGAGCTCACTCCCAGGGGCGAGCGGGAGTGCGAGTTGATCCGGCGCCCGCTCAAGTCCTTCGAGGCCGAGGTGGTGGCGGCGGTGGGCCCCCGCGCGATGTCCGCCTTCCTCGAGGCGCTCCAGTCGCTCGCGGATCGCACCTGGCTGAGGGGCGAGCAGCCGGGCGACACTCGGTCGATCGCGCCCCGTTTCAGCTAGAACGGCGGCTTCCTGAGGAACGTCGCCGTGGGCGTATAGCCGCGACCCTCGTAGAATGCCGTCGCTCGACCAGTCGCCACCGCGAGATGGGTCACGCCCCACCACCGCGCCACGTCCTCGGCCGCAGTCACCAGCCGGGAGCCGATCCCTTCGCCTCGGCTGGCCGTGCCCACCACGAGTTCCTCGACCAACGCGACCGCGCCGCCGGCGAAAAGTGCGTGGAAGCGATGGACGGCGACGTATCCGATGGGACCGTCGCCGCGTTCGGCGACGATTACCGCGACATCCTGACCCTCGATGATGGCCGCGAGCGCGACAGCGACCCCGTTGGCCCGGGGCGAGTTCCCAGCGCGAGCGCAACGGCCAGCGCCGTCAGCGCGGGCGCGTCTTCGTGCCGCGCATCCCGAATCTGGGCCTACTCGTCCCTACGGCCGACGCTACCCCTGCGACGCACCGCCACCGGGGACCGGTGCGGGAGTGCCCGCTGCGGCACCTGGCGCGGAGATTCGCGCGATGGCTGTGCCGAGCAGCACCCACCCGACGCCGAGCAGTGTGAACCACACCGCATCCGGCGGGTCCCAGACGTCGCGTGCCACCGCGTGGAACCCGTAGGTGGTCACCGAGACCGCGACCAGCGCGAACGGGACAGCCTTGGCCCAGGCGGGGAACACCGAGGACCGGAACACACCAAGCCCGAGCACCAGCA
>JAHEMW010000085.1 GCA_024643505.1 Demequinaceae bacterium | reverse complement strand
GAGATACACAGCCGGGCACGGAGAGGGGCCGCATGGGGCCGTCTACGGCGGATGCGATCGATGAGCGGGTGTGGCGCGAGATAGGCGCCCCGCTCGTCGCGGGATCGCCCTCCGGCGCACTTCGCGGCCAGAGCGTCGCCGTGAAGGATCTGTTCGCGATCGCCGGGCACCGCGTTGGCGCGGGCGTGCGCGCATACCTTGCCGAAGCGGCGATCGAACCCCGCACTGCGCCAGCTGTGCAGGTGTTGCTCGATGCGGGCGCGGATGTCGTTGGCATCGCCCAGACTGACCAATTCGCGTACTCGATCGCGGGGCTCAACCCCGACTATGGCACTCCGCCGAACGGCGCCGTTTCGGGCGCGGTGCCGGGAGGTTCGTCGAGCGGGCCAGCGTCGGCCGTCGCGCTCGGCCAGGCGAGCATCGGGATCGGCACGGATACGTGGGGGTCAATACGCGTTCCGGCGTCGTATCAAGGGCTGTGGGGACTGCGCACCACCCATGGCGCGGTCAGCGTCGAGGGTGTGCTGCCGCTAGCGCCGCGCTTTGACACGGTGGGGTGGCTCACCCGTGACGGTGAGACGCTGCTGGCTGCGGCGCAAGTTACCCTGCGCGACCACCCGTCCGCGCCGCTTTCGCCGCGCGTCGTCGCAGATCCACAATGCGGGCGCGGGATTTCGGAAGCGGTGAAAGACGCGTTCCACACCACCGTCGCGTGGATGCGGCGAGCCGCGCTCGCCGATGAATTCTCCGAGGTTGCGTTGCCGAGCCTCGACTCGCTGTTCGCCGCATTTCGGACGGCGCAGTCCGCCGAGGCGTGGCGATCGGATGGCGCGTGGGTGACAGCACACCCTGGAATCCTTGCGCCCGACATCGCGGAGCGGTTTGCGTTCGCCGCGGCGGTCAGCGAGCGCGACGAGCGCGACGCCGTCGCCCTCCTGGCCGACGCTGCGGCGGCAATCGACGCCCTTCTCGCCGACTCGGTCATGGTGTTGCCGTCCGCCGCATCTCCAGCCCCGCCCGTTGGACAGACAGACGCCGAGCTCGATGCCGTGCGGCGCGCCACGCTCCGTCTCACCGCCATCGCGGGCGTGACGGGCCGACCTGCGCTGTCGGTGCCGTGGATGACAACGCCGGGAGGGCCTGTCGGCCTGTCCATCATCGGACCGCGCGGAAGCGACCTCGCGCTCGTCGAACTCGCGCTTTCGTGGCACGCGGCGCGCCTCGAGATGCCCGATCCGTCACCGCTCGGCAACGACGCCGACGCCCGTACTGACAGGAGCAGTCATGGACATCCCTGGTCCGATTAACCCTCCGGCACGGCTCCTCATGGGACCTGGGCCGATCAACGTCGATCCCCGCGTGCTGCGGGCGATGGCGGCGCAGCTCGTTGGGCAATATGACCCGTACATGACCGCGACGATGAACGAGACGGCCGCGCTGTACCGCGAGGTCTTCGCGACCGCGAACGCGCACACGTTGATCGTCGACGCCACGGCACGCGGCGCGATCGAGGCCGCGTTCGTGTCACTTCTTGAGCCTGGCGACCGGGTGGTCGTGCCAAATTTTGGACGCTTCGGTCACCTGCTCGTGGAAATCGCACAACGGTGCGGCGCTGAGGTTCATGCGATTGACCTCGAGTGGGGCACCGTCGCGACGTACGAGCAGATTGCCGACGAGATGGCGCGCGTGCAACCCAAGATGCTCGCTTCAGTGCACGGAGATACGTCGACGACGATTGCCCAGCCGTTCGACGGTTTGCGCGAGCTCTGCGACCGGTATGGCTCGCTCTTGTACGCCGACGTCACGGCGTCGCTCGGTGGAAACGTCGTCGACACCGACGCGTGGGGCATCGACGTCGCGACGGCCGGCCTGCAGAAGTGCCTGGGAGGCCCGCCCGGTTCGGCACCCGCGACATTCTCCGAGCGGGCAGTCGCCGCGATTGATGCGCGTCGCCCCGACCTCATCCGCTCGAACTACTTCGACATGGCCATGATCTTCGACTATTGGAGCGACCGGCGCCTCAACCACCACACGGAGGCGACGACCATGCTCTTCGGCGCGCGTGAGTGCGCGCGGGTGATCCTTGAGGAGGGACTCACGAATTGTCAGGGGCGGCACCTGCTGAACGGCCGCGCAATGCTCGCGGGCATCGAAGGTCTGGGACTCATTCCGTTCGGCGACATCGAACACAAGATGGCCAATGTGGTGGGGGTTCACATTCCCGATGGCGTCGATGGCGACGCCGTTCGGGAAACGCTGCTTCACGACTTCGGCGTCGAGATCGGAACCGCATTTGGCCCGCTCGCGGGACGGATCTGGCGCATCGGCACGATGGGGTACAACGCCCGTCAAGACGCGGTGCTCATCACGCTTGCGGCACTGGAGATCGTGCTGCGCCGCCACGGCGCACGCGTCCTCACCGGTGGCGGCGTCGACGCGGCGTATGAGGTGTACGCCACGGCATAGGCGTGGCGCGCGCTACCGGCCGCTCGCGAGGGGTGCGACAACGTTCGCGCCGCACAGAATCACTCCGATGCGGGAACCGGCTGACGGCACCCACCTGCCGGTGAGCAGAGCCGCGAAGGGCGCGGCAACTCCGGGCTCGACGACCACTCGCAGCAGTCGCCATAGCCGCGCTTGGGTGTTAAGCACGTCATCGTCGGTCACCACCACCGAGGTGGCGTTGACGCGCGCCAACGCGTCCCACGGAATTGCGCCGACCTGGCGGGCGCCCAGGTGGTCAGCGGCGACGCCGGAGATCGGAACGGTCACTGGTCGGCCAGCCTCAACGGCCGCCGCGAACGACGCGGTGCCGACCGTCTCGCAACCCACAATGGGCACGCGGTCGCCGCACCAGGCGGCGGCGCCTCCCGAGAGCCCGCCACCGCCTACGGCGATGAGCATGGCGTCGAGGGCGCCAGCGTCGGCCTCGAATTCGCGAGCGACCGTGCCTGCTCCCGCCATGATCACGGGGTCGTCGAAGGCCGCGATCGAGGTTGCATGGTGCGCCGCGAGGTACTCGCGAGATGCGTCGAGGGCATCGTCGTAGTTCTGGCCGATGCTGTGGATGTGCGCGCCAAGGTCGACAAGCCGTTCCACTTTGGACGGGTTCGCGGTTGTCGGCACAAAAATGTGCGCCTCGTGGCCAAATCGGCGAGCAGCGTACGCGACGGCCGCTCCGTGATTTCCGCCCGACGCCGCGACCACGCCGGCGTCGGAGATCGGTTGAGTCGCGACATAGTTGACCGCTCCGCGCGCCTTAAACGCGCCGGTCACCTGCAGGTATTCGAGCTTGAACACGAGCGTCGCGTCGAGCCCGAGGCTCTCTCCGTCGATCTCGATAACAGGCGTGTGCCGCACGTGCGACGCGATCACCTCGGCGGCTCGCACAATGTCATCCGGCGTCGGAACGGTTGTCACCTCACCAGTGTCCACCCGCACACCTATGCGCGACCGCGAGGGGGTGGCGCAGGTGTCGGTTGCGCGTGGTGGAATGGGACCGTGAGCGATCCCCGTGCCCGGCATCAGGAGCTGATCCAGGAGATCGAAGCCCATCGCCACGCCTACTACGAACGAGACGCTCCGCTGGTCTCTGACGCCGAGTACGACGCCCTCGAAGCGGAACTTCGGCAGATCGAGGCAGCATTTCCGGAATTGGTGACGCCAGACAGCCCCAGCCAGACCGTGGGCGGGTCCGTCGCGACCGGATTCGCGTCCGTCAGCCATCGCGCCCGCATGATGAGTCTCGACAACGCATTTTCTGTGGACGCCGTCCGTGCGTGGTGGGAGCGAGTGACACGCGACGCGGGGCAGCAGCGCCTCGTGTGCGAGCCGAAGATTGACGGCTTATCGATCTCGCTCACCTTCGACAATGGTCAACTCACGCGCGCCGTCACGCGTGGCGACGGAACGGAGGGTGAGGACGTGACGGCCAACGTGATGACCATTCGCTCCCTCACCCACGAACTCACCGGTGCGCATGTTCCTGCTCTCGTCGAGGTGCGTGGCGAGGTCTACTTGCCGGTCGCGGCCTTCGAAGCGCTCAACGAGGCGCTCGTCGCGGACGGAAAGCCGCCGTACGCGAATCCTCGCAATACCGCCGCAGGCTCGCTCCGCCAGAAGGATCCCGCGGTGACGGCTTCGCGGCCGCTCGCGATCACGACCTATGCCCTGGGCGCCCTGGAGTGGGCGGCGTCGGGTCCCGATCCGCGCGAACGATCGCAGCTCGGCACCTACGAGGTCTTGCGTGAGTGGGGACTGCCGGTGAGTGACAACGCCCGCGCTGCGAACGGCATCGCCGACGTCGAGGACTACGTGTCAGGGCTGGAGGCGCGTCGCCACGACCTCATCCACGAGATCGATGGCGTCGTCATCAAGGTGGACGACCGAGACGTTCAAGAGGAGCTTGGGGCCACGAGTCGCGCACCCCGATGGGCGATCGCGTACAAATTTCCGCCCGAAGAGGTGCATACGGTCCTCACCGACATTCGAGTGGATGTTGGCCGCACCGGGCGGGTGACGCCGTACGGCGTCATGGAGCCGGTCGTCGTCGCGGGCTCAACGGTCGCTTTCGCCACGCTCCACAACGCCCACGAGGTTGCCCGCAAGGGAGTGCTCATTGGGGACACCGTCGTGCTCCGCAAAGCCGGAGACGTCATCCCCGAGATCGTTGGCCCGGTCATCGCCGCGCGCACGGGCAACGAGGTCGCATGGGTCATGCCCACCGTGTGCCCCTCGTGCGGATCCGCGCTCGCGGAACAAAAAGCCGGAGACAAAGACCTGCGCTGCCCCAATGCCCAGTACTGCCCGGCTCAGATCATCGACCGCATTGCGTTCATCGGATCGCGCGGGGCGCTGGACATCGAGATGCTCGGAGACAAAGCGGCCGCGGCGCTCGTGGAATCTGGGGTGCTCGCCAACGAGGCGGGGTTGTTCGAGCTCGCGGAGCGCGACCTCGCGCGCGTGCCCTTGTTCGTGCTGGAACGGCAAGACGCGCGCACGGGTCGGGTCGCCGGTGACGTGTCGGCGAACGGGCTCAAACTGCTCGACAATCTCGCAGCGGCTCGTGACCGGCCCTTGTGGCGTGTCGTCGTGAGCCTGAGCATTCGCCACGTCGGCCCCACTGCGTCACGAGCGCTCGCCACCGCCTTTGGCTCGATGGACGCGATGAGGCGGGCCTCGCACGAGGAGCTTGCCGCCGTTGACGGCGTCGGCCCGGTGATCGCAGCGTCGGTTCAAGAGTGGTTCGAGGTCCCGTGGCACGCGGAGATCGTGGAGCGTTGGACGTCGTCGGGCGTGCGCATGGAAGACGGGCGGGACCAATCCGTGGCGCGCACGCTTGAGGGGCTCACGGTCGTTGCGACCGGCAGCCTCACGCACTTCACGAGGGACTCCGTGACAGAAGCGATCGTGTCTCGCGGCGGCAAGGCCGCGTCCTCCGTGTCGAAGCACACCGACTATGTCGTCGTTGGCGCGAACGCAGGGTCGAAGGCAACCAAGGCTGAGCAGCTCGGGGTCCCCATCCTGAATGAAGCTCAGTTCGAGGCACTGCTTGCGACGGGACCGCTCGCGACCAATCCGGACAAAAAGGACGGCTAGCGCGTGAGCGAGTCACCCCGTTACATTGGTGAGGAGGTCGCCCACGCCGGCGGCGCCAGGGAGGCACGATGACCGAGGTGATCCGCCGAGTGAGTCCGGAGGAAACCTCCCGACTCACCGAAGTCGGCGAACTCACCGCCCTCGCGTACTTGGCCGATGGTCTCGTCGACGTGTCGGGGTCGTACATCCTCCAGTTGCGCAACGCCCAATCGCGCGCTCAGCACGCGCACTTGCTGGTGCTGTCTGATGGTGAACGAGGTGAGGGCTCGATCGTCGGCACGATCACCGTCGTTCCGCCAGGTTCGCCGTTCATCGAGTTCGCGTCTGGAAACGAGTTTGAACTGCGGATGCTCGCCGTCAATCCCATCGAGCGCGGGCGCGGAATCGGGCGAAAGCTCACGCAGGCGGGGATCGATCTCGCGCTCAGCAACGGCGCACCGCGAGTCGTGCTGACGACCATGGAGTCCATGCATGTCGCTCACCGCCTCTATCACGGCATGGGATTTCAGCGGCAGGAGGATCTCGACCGCTACGTCATTGACAATGAGGACGGCACGATCACCAGAGTGACGATGGCTGAAGCCGCCATGAACCCCGCCAGTGTTGAGGGTGGCGTCAAGCTCCTCGGCTACTCGTGGGAGCCGCACTAGCCTCGCCGTCCACCGCATGTGCCTGCGGCTAGACTCGCGCCATGTCTTCGCTCGAACGCTCAGATGTTGCGCGCCTGGCGGCGCTCGCGCGCATTGATATGACGGACGACGACCTCGTGCGCCTTGCGGGTCAGCTGAGCGCCATCGTCGAGGCTGTTGCGCGAGTGTCCGAGGTCGCCGGGGACGACGTCGCGGCCACCTCCCACCCGATTCCGATGGCAAACGTGCACAGGACCGACGTTGTTCGGCCGTCATTGACCCAGGCTGAAGCCCTGGCCGCCGCCCCCGACGCGCACGAGGGTCGCTTTCGCGTCCCGCAGATCCTTGGGGAGGAGGCATGACCGACTGGACGCGAGTGTCGGCCTCCGACATGGCCGACGCGATGGTGGCCGGCGTTGTGACGTCGGTCGAGCTGGTCGAAGCGCACCTGGCGCGAATCGCCGCCGTTGACGCCGACGTGCATGCCTTCTTGCACGTCGATTCGGCGGGCTCGCTCGCTACTGCGCGCAGCGTCGATGAGGATCGAGCGGCCGGGAAGGTGCTCGGTCCGCTCGCCGGCGTGCCCATTGCCATCAAGGACGTGCTGGTGACGCAAGGCCTTCCCACGACGGCTGGCTCGCGGATCCTCGCGGGCTGGATTCCGCCCTACGACGCGACCGTCACGCGCAAGATTCGCGAAGCGCGGATGCCGATCCTGGGCAAGACGAACATGGACGAGTTCGCGATGGGTTCGTCAACGGAGCACTCCGGATACGGCGCCACGCACAACCCCTGGGACCTCAGCCGCATCCCGGGTGGCTCGGGCGGTGGCTCGGCGGCAGCGCTCGCCGCATTCGAGGCGCCGCTCGCCATTGGTTCGGACACAGGCGGGTCCATCCGGCAGCCTGCGGCGGTGACCGCGACGGTCGGCGTGAAGCCCACGTACGGCGGCGTCTCGCGTTACGGCGCCATCGCGCTCGCGTCGTCGCTCGACCAGCTCGGCCCATGTGGCCGCACCGTACTGGACACGGCACTGCTGCACGAGGTGATGGGCGGCCACGACGTCATGGACGCGACCAGTCTCGACGAGCCGGTTCCCGGGTGCGTCGCCGCGGCGCGGGAAGGTGCGTCGGGCGACCTCGCGGGTGTGCGCGTCGGCGTCATCGCAGAACTAGGTGGAGACGGCTATCAGGACGGGGTCCGCGACCGCTTCGAGTTCGCGCTCGACGCGATGCGCGCCGCGGGCGCCGAGATCGTGCCGGTCAGTT
>JAHEMW010000084.1 GCA_024643505.1 Demequinaceae bacterium | reverse complement strand
CGGAGATTCCGTCGCAACGTACGATGACGTAGGCGAAACGGAAACGGGGGACATCGGGTGCACGTCGGCGGGACCATTGACGGGCGCTTCACCCTGCTCACCGCCATGTCACACGACGTTTCTGGCGTCCAGCGGTTCCTGGCAAATGACTCACGCCTCAACGCGGACGTCGTGGTTGAGGTCATTCACCACACCGCCGCGGAGGACGTACGCCGAACGGCTCTTCGTACAGTCCCCTTGCGCGACCCGCGCCTCGCGCGCGTCATCGCGACAGGCGTCGAAAACGGCGACGCATACGTGGTGAGCGACCACCCCCACGGCGTACCCCTGACCACCATCCTCGAGTCACGAGTGCTCGACGGTAAGCGCGCGTGCGCAGTCGTTGGTGACGCAGGTCAAGCTCTGCTCGCGGCCGGAGCGCGCGGCGTGCATCACGGCGCGATTCGGCCCGCGGCGGTAGTGATCGGCGATCGCGGCCATGTGGCCATCACTGGGCTTGCAACAGACGGTGACCACATCGAGGGCGCGGCGCGAACCGAATCTGCGGACGCCGCTGGCTTGGTGCGCGTGCTTCTGGCATGCGTGACCGGCACCGCAGCGGAGCCCGACCTGTCGGAGCTGCCGCCGGGGGCGCGAGAGTTGTGCGAGGAGGCGTCGCGTGGGCAGTTTCCCACTCGCCTCGCGGATGTCATCGCCGCAGTCTCGCCGTTTGACTCCAGAGATCTGCAAGGGCTCTCGAGAACGTGGCGCGCCACGTTGTCCACCGCGCGCCGCCACACGCCCGCATCGCGCCCGACGCGCCCGTCGCGGCCCACGCGGCCGCTTCCGGAGGCGATCGCGATCACCGCAGAGACTCTCGCGCTCGCGGCGCACCAGAGCGAGCAAGGTGCAGCTACGAAGCACGCAGCGCCCGACTTGCGTGAGGACATCGTCGCGGCGGACAAGGAGTTGTTCGGAAGGCCGCACGCGACACCCATCGAGGCCACGGCACCGGCACTCGAAGCCCTCGCACCACCGCCGCCCGCTCCCCCGCTAGAGGACCTGCACGACGTCACGACCTTTGAGGCGATGATCGACGAGCAGACTGCGCAACGAGGCCCGTCGCCGTGGGTCACGTTGCTCACGAGCATGCACAACCGGTGGCCTGGGTCACGGTTCATCGCGCAGCGGCTGACAGTGGCGCGCAAGCGTGATGTCGAGGGTGGGCCGATTTGGTCAACGCCAATTCTGATCTTGCTCGGACTCATCGCGCTCGTGATGGTCGCTTCGATCTCGTGGGGCATCCTCGTGTCCCCTGTGCCGGGCTCGGAATTGCCCTCGTCGCCGCCCGACCCGTACCCGTCTTTCACGTTTGGTCCGTCGCCCTCGCCGAGCCAGTGATTCGAGCGGGGAAGCAAAGCGCCCTACGATCTGTTACGAGTCGGGGCCATTCGTCTCCGCATCGAGCCAAGGACACACCGTGAGCAACGCCCGCAACGTCATCATCATCGGATCCGGTCCGGCCGGATACACCGCGGCCATCTACGCCGCTCGCGCGGGGCTAGAACCCCTCGTGATCGCCGGTTCAATCACCGCGGGCGGCGCACTCATGAATACGACCGAGGTGGAGAACTTCCCCGGCTTTGTCGAGGGCGTTCAGGGACCCGAATTGATGGAGACGCTTCAGGCGCAGGCGGAGAAGTTCGGCGCTGAAGTGGTCTTCGACGACGTCGTCGAGGTGAGCCTTAGTGGACGCGTCAAGACGGTCACGACGGGTATGGGGACCACGCATTCCGCGCACGCCGTCATCCTTGCGACGGGCTCCGCGTATCGGGAGCTCGGCCTGCCGGACGAAAAGCGGTTGAGCGGCAAGGGCGTCTCGTGGTGTGCCACCTGCGACGGATTTTTCTTCCGCGATCAGGAGGTCGTGGTTGTGGGTGGCGGGGACTCAGCCGTTGAAGAGGCGACGTTCTTAACGCGCTTCGCCTCGAAAGTGACGATTGTGCACCGGCGGGACGAGCTCCGCGCGTCGAAGATCATGGCGGACCGGGCGGCGTCGGATCCAAAGATTGCCTTCGCGTGGAACAGCGAGGTGACCGCGATCGAGGGGTCCGCCAAGGTGTCCGGCGTGGCGATTCATAACCGTGTCACGGGCGAAGACAGCGTCATTCCCGCTAC
The DNA here is from genome assembly GCA_024643505.1 of Demequinaceae bacterium. Taxonomy (GTDB): domain Bacteria; phylum Actinomycetota; class Actinomycetes; order Actinomycetales; family Demequinaceae; genus Demequina. The sequence continues at coordinate 5,392 of JAHEMW010000084.1, read as the reverse complement.
CGGCGTCTTCGTCGCCATTGGCCATGAGCCGCGGTCGGAACTGGTCGCTGGAGTCATCGACACGGACGAGGCCGGCTATGTCCGCGTGATCGGCCGCACGACGGCGACCAATGTCGAAGGCGTCTTCGCCTGCGGCGACCTCGTCGACAACCGCTACCGGCAAGCGATCACGGCCGCCGGGAGTGGATGCGCCGCAGCGCTCGACGCACAACATTTCCTTGACGACCTCGGCGATGAAGCGGAGCCGCTCGTTCACCCGATGAGCGAGTCGCCAGCCGCCCCCGTGCACCGGGAACCGATCGCTGCGACGGTAGACAGTTTTCAGGAAGAAGTGATCGGGTCTGACGTTCCGGTGGTCGTGGACTTCTGGGCGACGTGGTGCGGTCCGTGCCGCGCCGTAGCGCCCATACTTGACGAGCTTGCCGAGGAATACGCCGGACGCATCAAGATCGTCAAGGTGGACACGGATGCCAATCCGCAGCTCGCCATGGCTTATGGCGTGACGTCGATCCCAACGATGAACTTCTTCAAGGCGGGGGAACTCGTGAAGTCCGTCGTTGGTGCGCGACCGAAGCCCGCCCTCACGAAGCTCTTCGACGAGGTCATCGCTTAGGTGAACGCGCGGCGGAAGCTGCGTGGCAGACTTGCGCCATGACGGAGGGTTTGCGCGACACCCACGGTGAAGGCACGCGCCTTGATCCGTGGCTCGGGGCGTATGCGGCCCGCGCGCAGGCCATGCGGGCATCGGAAATTCGCGCTCTCTTCGCGGTGGCGAGCCGACCCGAGGTCGTGTCGCTCGCTGGCGGGATGCCATACATCGGCGGACTGCCACTCGAGGAAATCGGCGACATGATGAGGCGACTCATCGTCGATCGCGGCGAGACTGCGCTGCAATACGGATCTGGGCAGGGTGACGAGGCGCTGCGCGAACAGATCACGCAGGTGATGGCGCTCGAAGGGATCGCCGCGCACGCGGACGACGTTGTCGTGACCACGGGCTCGCAACAGGCGCTGGACCTCGTCACCACGATCTTCATTGATCCCGGCGACGTGATCGTCGCGGAGGCTCCCTCCTACGTCGGTGCGCTAGGGGTGTTCCGAGCTCACGAAGCGGACGTTGTGCACGTTCCTATGGATGCACACGGACTCATTCCGGTAGCCCTCGAGTCCACGCTCGCGAGGCTACAAGCCGAGCGCAAGCGAGTGAAGTTCCTCTACACCGTGCCGAACTTTCACAATCCTGGCGGCGTGACGCTGTCGCTCGAACGACGTCCGCAGATCCTTGAGATCTGTGCCAGATACGGCGTTCTCGTCCTCGAGGACAACCCGTACGGGTTGCTCGGCTTTGACCACGAGCCACTGCCAGCGCTGCGCTCAATGAGTGACGATGGAGTCATTTACCTGGGGTCATTCTCAAAGACCTTCGCTCCCGGTTTCCGGGTGGGATGGGCGGTAGCGCCACACGCGGTCCGCGAGAAGCTCGTGCTCGCGTCCGAAGCGTCAATATTGTGTCCGTCGAACGCTTCGCAACTGGCGATATCAAGTTATTTAAATCACTCAGATTGGCACGGGCAAATCAAGAGTTTCCGTGAGCAGTATCGCGATCGACGCGACGCGCTTGTCGGAGCGCTCGAAGAGAACATTCCGTCGGCGTCGTGGAACGTTCCGGAGGGGGGCTTCTACGTGTGGGTGAAGTTGCCCGCTGGCCTCGATTCAAAGTCAATGCTCCCGCGTGCGGTCACAGCGCGCGTCGCCTACGTCCCCGGAACAGCGTTCTATTACGACGGCCAGGGGGCCGACTTCCTTCGGCTGAGTTACTGCTTCCCCACTCCGGATCGAATTCGCGAGGGCATCCGCAGACTCGCGGGAGTGGTCGATGCGGAGATGGAGACAGTACGGATCTTTGGCACGGGCGCTGCCGACCGATCCGGTTCCGTTGAATTCCCCTCGCCCGACCTCGCTTAGCGACTGAAAGGAGTGGGTGATGGACGTCATGATCCTCGCTGGAGGGCTCTCGCACGAGCGAGACGTCTCGATACGATCCGGGCGTCGGGTCCAGGACGCGCTGCGCGATAGGTCCACGCGCGTGAGCGTGCACGACGTCGACATGGCGCTGATCCCCAGCTTGCGCGAGGGTGGTGTCGATGTCGTGTGGCCACTTCTACACGGAGAGTCAGGCGAGGACGGTTCGCTCCAGGCGCTCCTTGAGCTGCTCGGCCTCCGATTCGTCGGTACGGCGTCGAAGGACGCGCGCGTCGCGTGGACAAAGCCCGTGGCGAAATCCGTTCTCGGCCGCGCGGGCGTTGATACGCCTGACTTCGTCACGTTGCCACAATCGCTGTTTCGAGAAGTCGGTGCCGAGCAGGTCTTGGACGCCGTGGCGGCAACGTTTGGTCTGCCCGTCGTGATCAAGCCGGCACGTGGCGGTTCCGCGCTCGGGGTGTCACTCGTCACGACACGCGACGCGCTGCCACGGGCGATGGTGCATTGCTTCGCGTACGGAGACGTGGCACTCATCGAGAGAGCCGTCGCGGGAGTGGAGGTGGCCGTTTCGGTCGTCGGCACGGGTGCGCAGGCGCGAGCGCTGCCAGCCGTGGAGATCGTGTGCGAGGGCCCGTACGACTACGACGCGCGATACAACCCTGGACGCGTCGAATACTTCGCACCAGCGCGGCTAACGGAGGCGCAGCGCGACGCCGTCGAACGGGCCGCGCTCGAGACGCACCGGGTGCTTGCGCTCCGGGACTTATCGCGGATAGACATGATCGTCGACGAGCAAGGTGTGCCGCAGATCATTGACATCAATATTGCGCCCGGGATGACGGAAACCTCGCTCTTCCCGCAAGCTGTTGAGGCAGCGGGGCTCGACCTTGGCGAGCTTTACGGCGAGATTCTCGCCACCGCAGCGGCGCGCAACTAGTCCGAGAAGACGCCGGCCTCGCCGGGGCTGATGAGGCCCACGATACGATTGAGGTCGTCCACCGACGCGAAATCGATCGTAATTCGGCCCCTGGACTTGCCAAGGTGCACGCGCACTCGGGTATCAAATTGGTCACCGAGGCGTGCGGAGAGCTCGTCGAGTGCGACGGTGCGCCCTCCAGCGCGAACCGAGCCCTTGCGCTCGCCGGGCGGTTCCACGCCGAGTGCGACTGCCTCTTCGGTCGCACGCACCGACATTCCCTCGGCCACGATGCGTTGTGCCAGGTATTCCATGGATTCATGGTCCGGGAGCGCCAGCAGCGCGCGCGCGTGACCGGCGCTGAGCACCCCCGCAGCGACGCGACGTTGCACAATCGGGGGGAGCCGCAGGAGTCGCAGCGTGTTCGATATTTGCGGGCGTGATTTGCTAATCCGTTCCGCGAGTTGATCGTGCGTCAGCCCAAAGTCGTCGAGCAACTGTTGGTAGGCCGCTGCCTCTTCCAGTGGATTGAGCTGGCTGCGGTGAAGGTTTTCGACAAGTGCGTCGCGGAGCATGTTCGTGTCGTCGGTTTCGCGAACAATCGCGGGAATCGTGTCGAGTCCAGCGAGCCTGGTGGCACGCAGTCGACGCTCGCCCATGACGAGCTCGAACCCCTCGCCGCGCCGCCGCACGACGATGGGTTGCAGCACGCCGATTTCCCGAATTGATCCCACAAGTTCTGCCAGGGCCTCTTCGTGAAACACGCCGCGAGGTTGGCGCGGGTTGGGCTCAACAAGCATCGGATCGATGTGGGCGAAATGCGCGCCAGGCACCGGGACCAGGTCCCATTCTGGCGTCGCCGATGACGAGTCCGCGCCGGCCGCGGTGTCTGCGTTGTCCGGCGCGCCGAAAAACATGTCCCGCGGACGGTCCGTCAGGCTTGGCTCCGTGGGGATGAGGGCGCCAAGCCCGCGGCCAAGTCCCCGCTGTGGCTTATTCACGCTGTGCCTCCGGTCATGCGTTGGGAGATCTCGCGCGCGACTGCCACGTATGCGACGGCGCCCGACGAGTGTGGATCGTGAGTGATGACTGTCTGAGCAAAACTCGGCGCCTCCGAGACTCGCACGCTTCGCGGGATCGTCTGCTCGAGCGTCTGGTTCGGGAAATGCCGTCGTACCTCGGCAGCGACGTCGCGCGCAAGATTGGTTCGTGCGTCGTACATCGTCAACACGATTGTTGAGACGCTGATCGCCGGATTCAGGTGCTTGCGCACCATTTCGACAGTCTTCATGAGCTGCGTAAGGCCCTCGAGCGCGTAGTACTCGCACTGGATGGGGATGAGCACCTCGGTCGCGACCACCATCGCGTTGAGCGTGAGCAAGCCCAGGCTCGGCGGGCAATCGACAAAGACATAGTCGAGGTCTCGGCCAGACCCCGCGAGCAACTCGCGCACGGCGTCGTACAGGCGGTACTCGCGCCGCACCACCGATACGAGCTCAATGTCCGCGCCCGCGAGGTCGATCGTCGCGGGAACGCACCACAACGACTCGAGGCCCGGCGACTTGCGTGCGACGGACGCGATCGGCGCGTCATCGAGCAGAACCTCGTAGATCGAGGGGGTCCCGGTGTGATGCTCGACGCCAAGCGCGGTCGAGGCGTTGCCCTGAGGATCGGCATCGATGACGAGCACATTAAGGCCGCGCTGCGCGAGCGCCGCGGCCACGTTGACTGACGTCGTCGTCTTGCCGACGCCGCCCTTCTGATTCGACACCGCGATCACTCGCGTCTTGGCGGGGCGTTCGAACGTCGCGGACTCAAGTTCTCTGCGCTTGCGTTCCGTAGCCAAGAGCTCCATCGCGAGCGGGCTATCGGTGTCGCCGCTCAGGCCCGAGTAGGGGTCGAGCGTTTCACGTGAAACATCCCGGGGGTCCAGGCTAAAGGTGGGACCGCCTCCCGCGAGGCCCTCGTTCGCCACACCGTCCCCCTCTCGCTGCCGTTTGGCACCCTCACTGTTTCACGTGAAACGTTCGCCCGCAAACCGCGCGATTCGCCGATGAGGCGCCATGCGAAAGCGCCTGGCGCCGAGGGAGAGCCTGTGGAAACTCGTTGCCGTCAAGGGCGATTTTACGCACGATTGGGGTGTGGATAGACCTGTGGATAAAAATGCGTGCGTCATTCTCGGGCGAGAATGACCACCGTCGTCGGGGCGACCCCTTCGATCGTTGGCGCGGGTCGCACCGTGCCCACAAGGCCGAGTTTCCGGAGCGCGTATCGTGCCGCATCCACTTCGTCCGTTGCGCTCTTGCCCTTGAGAAACACCATGTGACCACCGTCGTCGAGCAGCGGGCTGCACCACCGCGCCAGCTTCTCGACGGGGGCGACCGCGCGTGCAGTGACAACAAAGCCGGAGACTGAACCGGCGACCTCTTCTGCACGGGCACGCACGACTTCGGCGTGCGGCAACGAGAGCATGTCGATCGCTTCACGTAGCCA
>JAHEMW010000010.1 GCA_024643505.1 Demequinaceae bacterium | reverse complement strand
CGCATTGAATCGTGGACTGACCCCGCGGGCGGGCGTCGGCATATCGTCTATCTGCCGGGTACGCAGGACTGGGGCGTCTCGTCGGTCAATCCTTCTGACGCGCAGGCCAACCTCGCGCTCGTCGCCGGCCGCAGCGCGGACGCCGTTCGACTCGTCCGCGATGCGATGGCGGACGCACGGATACGCCCGGGAGAGCCCGTTCTCGTTGCCGGCCACTCGCAAGGTGGCATCGTGGCAGCTGCGGTGGCGGCGAGCCGGTCACTGGCGCGGCGGTTCACCATCACGCACGTGGTCACCGCCGGGTCGCCGGTCGGGCGAATCAGCATCCCGGCGCGTGTGTCGGCGCTTCATCTCGAGGGCACGCGCGACGTAGTACCGGGACTCGACGGCACGCCGAATCCCGACACGCCGACGCGCGTGACCGTGTTGCACGATGCGCGTCGCTCACGTGAGCAAGAGCTTGCCGGGCGCGCACGGGACGTGGCGTCGGCCCACCATCTCGACACCTACGCGCAGACCGCGCGCCTCGTTGACGAGGGCGCGAGCCCGTCGGCCGACGCGTGGCGCGCGAGCGCAGTCGAATTCTTCGGGCCTCGGGTGAGCGAGACGACGCGATTCTCGCCTCAGCGGTAGCCGGGCTTCTTCGCGCCGGGAACGATCGCCGTGAGGATTGACGTGACGATCGCGATCACGAGCGCGGCCCACAGCGTGTCCCAGAAGCCGCCGATCGTGAGTGTCACAAAGTTCAGGCCCTCCGTGATCCACGCCGTGAACCACAGCATGAACCACCCGATGACGAGTGAGAACAGACCAAGCGTCAGGATGAGAATGGGCAGACTCAAGAATTTCACGATCGGCTTGACGATCGCGTTGAGAAGCGCCATCAACGCCCCGATCCCGAGGAAGATGAGCGCTCGCTGCCACCAGCCGCCGTCCCCGCCGGTGACCTCGACGTCGAACGGAAGGATGGTCACGAACCAGACTGCAACGCCGGTGATGATGCTCACGAGTAGGTATCTCATGGCGGCATTTTCGCACGAGAATGCCATGCTTGTCGGCATGACGCTCCCGTTCGCGAGGCCCGAAATTTCGGCGTTGCCGCCGTATGTGCCAGGCGCGACTGCCGCAGCCGGGAGCGGGCCCCCGGTCAAGCTCTCGTCGAACGAGTCCCCTTTCGGTCCGCTGCCGTCCGTGGTCGGCGCGATGGGCGCGGGACTCGCGACCGTTCACCTCTATCCGGACATGTTTGCGACGACGCTGACGGGCCGCATTGCCCAGCGTCTCGCCGTTGAGCCCGATCAGGTCGTCGTTGCCGGAGGTTCGGTTGCGGTGCTGGCGCACCTGCTGCAGGCGTACTGCTCCGTGGGCGACGAGGTGGTCTTCGCGTGGCGTAGTTTTGAGGCGTACCCCATCTTGACGAGGCTCGTCGGCGCGACGGTTGTCGCCATCGGGTTGGACTCAGATCTGCGCCACGACGTTACTGCTATGGCGGCTGCGGTCACCCCGCGAACCCGGGTTGTTCTGCTGTGCTCGCCCAACAATCCCACGGGTCCGGCGCTGCGGCGCACCGACTTTGAGGCGTTCATGGCGGCGGTGCCACGTACCGTGCTCGTTGTCCTTGACGAGGCATACGTTGAGTTCGTGCGCGATCCTGAGGTGGTCGACGGTCTCGCTGCGCTCGCCGCGCATCCGAATCTCGTCCTGCTGAGGACCTTCTCGAAGGCGTATGGCCTGGCGGGATTGCGCGTCGGGTACGCCGTCGGCGGCGCGGAAGTGGTTGCCCCCATTCGGGCGTGCGTAACGCCGTTTTCGGTGTCCTCACTCGCTCAGGCGGCGGCGGTCGCGTCACTCGACGTCGAGGACGAACTGTTCGCGCGCGTCGACCGCGTTGTCGCGGAGCGTGCCCGGCTCACGGCGGCGCTTGAGGACCTCGGGTGGAACCTCACTGACGCGCAAGGGAACTTCGTCTGGCTCGACGTGGGCGAGGACGCATTGGGGCTCGCGGCCCATCTGCGCGCTCAGCCGCGGCCCATTCTCGTGCGTCCGTTCGGGGGTGAAGGAGTGCGAATCACGGTGGGCGACGTCGTTAACACTGACTTGCTCGTCGAAGCCCTCGCGCGATGGCCTGGTGGGCATTGACGGTGATCCGCCACAGCTTGTAACCTACGGTACCGTAGCTTACGCAACCGTAAGTTAGGGCGTCGGCGTGCGAATGGCGCGCCAATGCGACAGGCTCAAGGCAAGAACAGTTCGGAGGAGTTACGACGTGAGCGCAACTGGTCCCCTCTCTGATGAGGGACTTATTCGCCTGCTCGATCGCACCGGTGCGCGACTCGAGGACCCGTTCTTCAGCCAATATGCCAAGGACCTGACCGACGACGACCTCCGCCGCTTCTGGCGAGAGATGACGCTCACGCGCGCGTTCGACAATGAGGCGACGAGCCTGCAACGCCAGGGCGAACTCGGACTTTGGGTGCCAGCGCTTGGGCAAGAAGCGGCGCAGATTGGCTCGGGAAATGCGGTTCGCAAGCCCGATTTCGTGTTCCCCAGCTACCGCGAACACGGCGTCGCACTCACCCGCGGAATCGATCTGCCCGTCATCCTCAAAATGTTCCGGGGCATTGAGCATGGGTCGTGGGTGCCAAGCGAACACTCGTTCCACCTCTACACGCTCGTCATCGGCGCACATACGCTCCACGCGACGGGCTACGCCATGGCAATGGATCGCGACGGCCTTGTCGCGTCGGGCAAGCCTGAGAACGACGGGGCTGTCATCTGTTACTTCGGGGATGGCGCGACGTCGCAGGGCGACGTCAACGAGGCGCTCATTTTCGCCGCCGTCAACAATGCCCCCGTGGTGTTCTTCTGCCAAAACAACCAGTTCGCGATTTCCGAGCCGACGACGCGCCAAAGCCGCGTCCCCCTCGCGGATCGCGGCAAGGGCGTCGGGATTCCGTCGGTGCGCGTCGATGGAAACGACGTGATTGCGTCGTATGCGGTGTCGAATTGGGCCCTGCAATACGCGCGCTCCGGCGCGGGACCCGTGTTGGTCGAGGCGTTCACGTATCGCATGGGCGCACACACGACGTCCGACGACCCGACTCGCTACCGCACCCGCGCCGACGAGGCGTACTGGGCCGAGCGGGATCCCATCGCCCGGCTCACGACGTACATGGAGAACGCGGGGATCCTGCCTGACGAGTATCGCGAGGAGGTCGCCCAGGAGGCGAAGGGACTCGGAAGGCGCACGCGGGAACTCGTCAAGACGTGGCCAGCTCCCAGCAAGACTGAGATGTTCGAACACGTGTACGCCGAGCCGCACGCGACGGTCGACGCCGAACGTGCGTGGTTCGAGCGCTACGAGCGTTCCTTCCTGGAGGCGCACTCATGACCACCATGACCCTCGCTGGCGCGATCAACGCTGGCCTGCGCGCCGCGATGGAGCGCGATTCCAAGGTCCTACTCATGGGCGAAGACATCGGCCCACTCGGCGGGGTGTTTCGCGTCACCGACGGACTGTGGAAAGACTTCGGTGGCGAACGGGTCATGGACACGCCGCTGGCCGAGTCGGGCATCGTCGGCACGGCGATCGGCATGTCGATGCGCGGCTACCGGCCGGTGGTCGAAATTCAGTTCGACGGCTTCATCTTCCCTGCTTTCGACCAGATCACGACCTCGCTCGCCAAGATGCACTACCGCTCGCGCGGTGCCATCACACTGCCCGTGGTGATCCGGGTGCCCTTCGCCGGCGGGATTGGCGCGGTCGAACACCACTCCGAAAGTCCGGAGGCACTCTTCGCGCATACGGCGGGCCTCAGGATCGTGTCGCCTGCGACGCCCCAGGACGGGTTTGACATGATCCAGCAGGCCATCGCCTCCCCGGATCCCGTGATGTTCTTCGAGCCGAAGGCGCGGTACTGGGATAAGGGCGAAGTCGACACTGACCGCGTGGCCGCGCAGCTGTCGAGCGAGGGCGGAGCCTCGTCCGCGACCGACGAGATGGCGCATGCGCGAGTCGCGCGCGAAGGCTCAGACGTGACGATCGTCGCCTATGGGCCGACGGTGCGCCTCGCCCTGCAGGCAGCCGCCCTCCTTGACGGCGAAGGCGCGAGCGTCGAGGTCATCGACCTCCGCACGATCTCGCCGCTGGACACCGAGACCGTTGTCCGCTCGGCGCGCAAGACCGGTCGGGTCATCGTCGTCCACGAAGCTCCCTCCGCCTTCGGAACAGGCGCCGAGATCGCCTCGCGCGTCACCGAAGAGGCCTTCTTCCACCTCCACGCGCCCGTGCTGCGCGTGGGTGGATTCCATGCGCCCTACCCTGGAAGCAAGCTCGAGCACGACTACCTGCCCAACCTGGACCGCGTGCTGGACGCCGTCGACCGCGTGCTGATGCACTGAGGAGCAACATGCCTACCTTCGAGCAGTTCAAGATGCCGGATGCCGGTGAGGGTCTCACTGAGGCCGACATCCTCACGTGGCGCGTCGCCGTTGGCGACACCGTCGAGGTCAACCAGCCTCTTGTCGAGGTGGAGACCGCCAAGTCGCTGGTGGAGTTGCCGTGCCCATTTGATGGCGTCGTCATCGAATTGCTCGCTTCCGAGGGTGACACCGTCGAGGTCGGGATCCCCATCGTCGTCATCGACGTCGACCCAACGGGCGCCGGCCCCGAGGCAACGCCAGCGCCGGAGTCCGCGGGCGCGACCCCGGCACCTGTTACCGCTCACGAACACACCGGACACGGGTCAGCGCCCGAGCCCGCGCACGCGCCTGCGGCGGCCGCGCCAGAGTCCGCTGACTCGGGCGCAGTACTCGTGGGCTACGGCGTGAAGGCCGGTAGCGCCCATCGTCGCGAGCGCGCTGAGGGGGCGCTTGAGCCGATTGGTGGGACCGAGGGCGCCTATCCGGTGTTCGCCAAGCCGCCGGTGCGAAAACTCGCTCGGGACCTCGGTATTGATCTGTCAACGATCAACCCTTCTGGTCCAGGTGGGCTCGTGACCCGCGAGGACGTCGAGCAGCGCGCGCAGGCGGGTTCAGCTCGCACGCTCGCTACCTACCCGGAAGATGACCAGCCGTGGCTCGAGTCCGGCTATTCGACCCCAGATGGTCGTGCAACGCGGGTGCCTGTCAAGTCGGTGCGCAAGCGGACCGCAGAAGCGATGGTGAAGTCGGCGTTCACCGCCCCGCACGTCACCGTGTTCCAGACGGTTGACGTCACCGCCACCATGGATCTCGTGGCGCAACTGAAGGGCGACCGCGACTTCGCGGACGTGCGCGTCACGCCGCTGCTCATCGTCGCGAAAGCACTGCTGCTTGCGGTGCGTCGTCACCCCGAAGTGAACTCGTCGTGGGATGACGCCTCGCAGGAGATCGTCTTCAAGCACTACATCAACCTCGGGATTGCGGCATCGACTCCGCGGGGGCTGCTCGTGCCGAACATCAAGGACGCGCACCGGCTACCGCTGCGGGCGCTCGCGCAGAAGATCGGAGAGCTGACGGCTGACGCCCGCTCGGGCAAGACCTCGCCCGCAAATCTGTCTGATGGAACGATCACCATCACGAACGTCGGCGTGCTCGGCATCGACACCGGAACTCCGATCCTCAATCCCGGCGAAGCTGCGATCCTGGCATTCGGCGCGATCCGGCAGCAGCCGTGGGTCCATGAGGGCGAAATCCAGATCCGCTGGGTGACGCAACTCGCGCTGAGCTTCGATCACCGCCTTGTGGATGGCGAACTGGGCGCTCGCGTTCTCGCGGACATCGGTCGCGTCATGAACAACCCTGCGCAGGGACTTGTTTGGGCGTGACAATCGAGCGCAAGCGCGTCTCGGTTCTCGCTGGGTCACAACTCGTTGGTGGAATCGGAGTCGCGTCGGCGGTGTCCGTCGGCGGCCTGCTCGCGCTCGCGCTGACCGGTCGCACGTCGTTGGCCGGACTTCCGCAAACGGCGTCGGTTCTCGGTGCCGCGCTCGCGGCGGTTCCGCTGTCCCGGCTCGCGGCGCGCGGCGGTAGGCGACGCGCGCTCGCCACCGGCTTCCTCGTAGCGGCCGTCGGTGCCACTACGGCGTTTGTCGGAGCGGCGTCGGGGTCATTCCCGCTACTCCTTGTGGGTGCGATGGTCACCGGCGTCGGCGGCGCGGCAGGGCTCCAGGCGCGGTTCGCCGCCACCGACGGCGTGGCTGATGACCGGCGCGGGCTCTATCTGAGCATCGTCGTGTGGTCGACCACGATCGGCGCCGTCGTCGGGCCCAACCTGATCTCGGCTGGCACGCGCCTCGGCGCCTACGTCGGCGTCGAACCGCTCGCCGGACCGTGGCTGTTTGGAACTGCGTCGCTCGCGATCGCAGGTGTGCTCCTCGCCCTGCTGCTTCCGACGAGTCGAGTGGCCGACGCCGCACCGGGTCGCCAGTCGCCGCTTCGCGCGACGCTGCGGGGGATGCTTTCCCGGCCAGACGGGCGGCTGAGCCTGCTCGCCATCTCCACGAGCCACGCCGTGATGGTCGGCATCATGGCGATGACGAGCGTCCATCTGAAGAGTCACGGGTCGAGCTTCACGTTCATCGGGTTCGTCATTTCGGCCCACGTTGCGGGCATGTTCGCGCTCGCCCCCCTCTTTGGCTGGCTCACTGACCGGCTTCGCCCCGCCAGCGTGATCGCCCTCGGCGCCACCATGTTGCTCCTCGGCGCTGCGTTCACGGCCGCGTCTGGCTGGCTCGACGCCGGCCACGGTTCGCACCGAAGCGCCGAAGCCGGTGTCACGGTTGGTCTTGTGCTCGTGGGACTTGGCTGGTCCGCGACGACCATCGCGGGCGCGACGTTGGTGGCGAAGGTTTCTCACGAGTCCGCGATGGCGGCAACGGATGTCCAAGGCGCGTCGGACTTGGTGATGGGAGTGTCCGGCGCTACCGCCGGCGTCGCTTCTGGTGCGATCCTTGCAGGGATGGGCTACATGGGTCTCGCGCTCGTCGGCGCTGCCGCGCTCGTCCCGCTGGCGATCCACCTTGCGCGCAACCGCGCCACGAGGAGCGAAGGAGGTGCCACGCGTGACGTTCATGCCGGAACCTGACAATCCCCTCGAGGATTCGCCGCCCCCCACACCGCCTCCGGCCGAGGTTCGCCACGCCGCGCTGCCCGCGCCTGTCGTGCGGGATGCGCCGTTCGCGTACGCCGCCGTCGACGACACCGCCCGGCAGCGCGCCGCTGAGGCGCGGGTGAGGACCGCCAACAATCGGCTGGGAGAATATTCGATCTTTTTCGGCGTCGTGACGTGTGTCGCCGTCGGCGTCCTGTACTTCTTCGGTGCGGGACTGTGGTGGCTCTACTCACTGCTTGGACTCGGCGGAGTCTTCTACGGCGTCAGAGGAATTGGTGCTACCGCGCGCGGCACCGCATCCAATCGCCCTCACGCGATACTCGGACTGATTCTGAGCCTGGTGGGGTTTATCGCCGCCACGTTATATCTCGTGCTTCTTGCGATCGCACTAGCCAACGCGCTCGGCTAGATCCTGACGAGGCTCACGCCTCGAGCGGTCCTCTCGCGGCGAGGGCCTCGGCCTCGTTCTTGATTTCGGCTTCGTCGTCGTCCGAGAGTTCTGCGGCGGCCGCTGCTGCGGCTTCCGCGTCCTCGCGCATGGTCTCCAGCCCTGACTTCTCGCGCAGGGGAAGCTCCGGGATGAACCACGCCAAGATGAACGCGAGCACCACGATCATCGAAGACAAGAACAGCACATTCGTGATCGAGTCGGCGAACCCTTCCTTGAACGGGGCCGCGAGAACGGGGTCGAGTTCATTGATGAATGAGGTGTCGTCGAGGCTGATTCCAGCGTCGGCGGCGCCGTCAAGCGAGCCGGAAGCGATCACGCCAATGACCGCGGCGTTCGTGTCATTGGCGAGTACGTCCGGGTCAGTGATGACCTGCTGAAACTCCGGCGTCTGCGCGGCGACCTGGAACTCGGTGCCGATGTTGCCAGCCACCGTGCCGAACAAGACAGACAAGAACACGGCAGTGCCGAGGGATCCGCCGATCTGGCGGAAGAACATGACCGACGCTGAGCCGGTTCCCATGTCGCGCGGTTCGACAGCGTTCTGCACGGCGAGCATGATCGGCTGCATGATGGACCCGAGGCCCATGCCGAAGATGACGGCGCCGATCGACAGGTGCCACAGCGAGCTGTCGGCGCGCAATTGCGCCAAGATCAAGCCAGCGACGATGAGCATCGCCGTTCCCGCGATGGGCATCCACTTGTAGCGTCCAGTCCGGCGGATCGCGGTCGCGGTGACCATCGCCATCACGAGGATTCCTGCGGTGAACGGCAGCATCGCGAGCCCCGCCGCCGTGGGTGTCATGCCCTTGGCGATCTGGAGGTAAAGCGGGAGTCCGGCGAGGCCGCCAAACATTGCGAAACCCATGATGAAGTTCAGTCCTGTGGAGACGCTGAAGGTGCGATTGCGAAACATTCTCAGCGGCAGCAGAGCGTCGTCCCCGATGGCCCGCTCGGCGAGGATGAACCCGGCAACGCCCACCACCGCAAGCGCGGACAGGGCGAGGACCGACGGCGAGCTCCAGCCCCATTCGTGCCCCTGCTCAACGACGATGAGAAGCGGCACGATCGCGACGATGAGGGTCGCGACACCCCAGTAGTCGATGCGCACGCTGTGGGGGTGTTTGGGGATGTGCAGCACGCGCAGAATGATCGCGAGGGCGAATGCGCCGAGGGGCACATTCATGAGGAAGATCCACCGCCATCCGGCGATGCCGAGAATGTCGGACGCTCCGGCGAAGAACCCGCCGAGGACTGGGCCGAGGACGGAGGCGATGCCCCACACGCCGAAGAATGCAGCCTGGTACTTGGTGCGTTCGCGCGGGCTGAGGATGTCGCCAAGGATGATGAGGGCGAGCGCCATGAGACCGCCAGCCCCGAGTCCCTGGATGCCGCGGTACGCCGCCAGTTGATACATGTCCGTGGCCGTGCCGCACAGCAGCGAACCGACGACGAAGGCGCCAAGCGCGAACACGTACAGCGGTTTGCGGCCGTAGATGTCGGACAGCTTGCCGTACAGCGGGGTCGAGATCGTGGCGGCGATCAGGTAGGCGGTGGTCACCCAGGCTTGTAGCGTGAGCCCGTTGAGGTCGTCGCCTATGGTCCGGATTGCGGTGGCGACGATCATTTGGTCGAGTGCGGACAGGAACATCCCGACGACGAGTCCGACCACAATGAGATTGATCTGGCGCCTGCTGAGCAGCGCGTTCGACTGAGACAACGACGTCCTTCCCCGGCGGCGGGTGGGGGACTCGCCGCATTTCTTCGCCAACTGAACTCGGCGGTTGCGCCCGATGTGGGCTCAAGTGAGTCTACGCTCACTCCGGCCTCGATATTCCCGCACGGCGGGACGCCCGAGTATCTGGCACGCGCCACTGGCCGCGTACGCTGGAGCCATGTCGGCCGACGCGATCGTCTCGCTCGCCGCGGCCTTTCGTGACGTTGCGCTTGCCGGTGTCGTCGGCCCGTTGTTGATCGTCGCTGCCGTGGTGCCACGCGGTCACCCGGCAGCTGACCGAGCGATGCGCATCGCACGGGTGTCTTCCGTCGTGTGGGCAATCGCCGCGCTCGCGTTCTCGATGGCGACGTACGCGTCCATTCGTGGAGTGTCGGTCGATGCGGCTCGCTTCATCGAGGAGTGGTGGCAGTACTCCCGGTCGGTTGACCTGCTCGAGGCGAACCTTCAGGTCGCTGTCGCCGCGCTCGTGACGTCAGTCGTCGTCGGCTTCGTTCGCACGCCGACCTTGGCGGCCTGGAGTCTCGCTCCCGTGGCGTGGGCCGTCGGATGGCAGGCCGTCACGGGGCACGCGGCCGGAGCGAGCGACCATCACCTCGCGGTGAGCGCCATGGCGCTCCACCTCGTTGGAGCCTCGGCATGGGTGGGGCTCATTGGCACGATCGCCCTCCTGCGCCGGCCGCTCGGCGCCGATGGCGCTGTCGCTGTGCGTCGGGTGTCCGCGATGGCACTGTGGGCCGCGATGCTCGTGATCGCGTCCGGGGTCGCGAACGCGTGGATCAGGCTGGACGCCATCTCCGACCTTTTGACGACGCAGTACGGTCGGGTGCTCGCGCTTAAACTCGCGCTGATGTCGCTCGCGGTCGGTCTCGCAGCATGGCATCGCCGCGTGAGTCTGCCGAGTTTGACCGACGCCGACGCCGCTGGCCGGTTCTATCGCCTGCTCGTCGTCGACGTCGCGGCACTTGTTGCGGTCATGGGCGTCGCGGCCGTGCTGTCCGGCACCGCTCCGCCACTGGCGATCGAGCCCATCGGCGAGCCGAGCCCGGCGTACTTCTTGACGGGCTTCGACCTTCCTCCCGCGCCAACCGCGTACACCTGGTTTGGCCTGTGGCGCCTCGAAATCATCTCGGCGGCCGTATTGGCCGCGCTCGCGGTCGTCTACGTGAGGTGGGCGGTGCGCCTGCACCGCCGCGGCGACGCGTGGCCGTGGTATCGGACCGCCTCGTTCTTGGTTGGCGTTGCCGTACTGGTGTGGATCACGCAGGGCGGCCCAGCGGTCTACGGGCTCGTCACTTTCAGTGGGCACATGGTTGAGCACATGGTGCTCGTGATGGCGGCTCCGATTCCGTTGACACTCGGCGCCCCGATCACCCTGGCCCTGCGCGCGCTGTCTCCCCGCACGGATGGGTCACGCGGCCCGCGCGAGTGGGTGCGCGCGGTCGTTGAGTCTCGCCTCATGCGCCTCCTCGCAAACCCCATCGTCGCAGCCTTCAACTTCACGTTCTCACTGGTGTTCTTCTACTACTCGCCCGCCTTCGAATTCGCCCTCCGCAACCACGCGGGTCACCTGTGGATGCTCGTGCATTTCACGCTCGCCGGATATCTCTTTGTGAACGCCCTCGTCGGCATCGATCCCGGTCCCAAGCGACCGCGCTTCCCGCTGCGGATCGTCTTGTTGTTCGCCACGATGGCTTTTCACGCCTTTTTCGGGGTGGCGCTGTCAAGTTCGCACGTGCTGCTCGCTCCCACCTGGTACGGACTCATGGGTCGCACGTGGGGGCCAGACGCGATCACGGATCAGCAGTACGGCGGCCAAATTGCCTGGGGGATCGGCGAGCTGCCCACAGTTGCGCTCGCGCTCGGCGTCTTCCTCATGTGGCGAAGGGCAGACGATCGCGAGGGCGCGCGCCTGGATCGCCAAGCCGAACGCGACCACGACGCCGACCTCAAGGCATACAACGCGATGCTTGAATCCGTCGCACGTCGCGACGCGGACGACGCTCGCGCGGGCCGCGATCGACCACATCATTAGCGCATTCTTATCCACAGATTTTGTCCACATCTGTGTGGACTGGACGCATCATGCGAGGTCAGCCGGTGGATAAAGATGTGAGGAAAAATCCGCGCACAATTGCTCCCGCTTTCGCCTTGCGGTGGCGTCCCCAGGCGAGTAGACCTGGGTTATCGAGAGGGTCTATTCCTGATTGATGGAGGTCGCGAAATCGGTCCCGAGGGTCTACGGAACCAGAGGTCGGTGGCGATCGCCGGTGGCGCGAGACGCAGTCTCGTCGTCGCCCCGTGTGGTTGGCGCCTCGTGCGTCGGTCGGCACTGATGTCCGCGGACGTTCGGTGGAGCGGGTCAAGACGGAGTGGCACACTCGGACGTGACGGACAACGTTGGTCCGCGTCGAGGGTTTCTGAAAAGGAGCCTGAGAACTGCGGGTGACGTCGTAGGGACCAGCGGCCCGGAGCGTCGACCGAGAGGTCACCCCGAGGGGGGTGAAGCCGCACCGTCAATCGCGGCCGTCTTCCCGCTGGCATGTCGGCGGGCGGAGAACTTGAGGTCATGGCAAGGCCCCCCGGACGCTTACTCCGGGGGGCCTTAGCCTCGTCCACGGTGAGTGGAACTGAGAAGAACGCTATGCCGGGGCACGCGGAATCCTCGTCGCACGCGCCGAAGCGCGCGGAAACCGCCCGGCGAGGGTCAGCCGATCAGGATTCGGTGAGCACGGAGCCGTCTGGGACCATCTGCGGCGACTCGGCGTCGGCGAGCGTCACGGCGCCCATGACGGTGACATCGCGTCCGAATGTCCAGTCACCACGCACGGTGAGAGACGTCGCAGCGCGCAGCGATGGGGCGCCGTGCGGAAAGCGTGCGTCGAACGCCGCCATGGTCTTGAAGTACGCAGGATCGAGGTCCACGAGCGGTGCCGCCTCGACCGCGAGTCGCAGCGCCCCGTCCGATTCGAGCTCGTAGGCATCGGAGCGAAGCACAAGCAGGTCGTTCGTCGTTTTCACGGGAAGGAATCGGTCGCGCCCAACGACGATCGCCTGGGCGCCGTCGAATACCTCTACTGCCGCACCCATCGCCGTCTCGATTTGGAACACCTCGGGTGATGCGGAATCCGTCGGGTCGACGTTCTTCACGTTGCGGATGAGGGGAAGGCCCAAGACTGCTCCGCGTTCAGTGAGAGCGGCGTGCAGCTTCTCGAGGTCGAACCAGAGGTTGTTGGTGTGAAAGTAGGGGTGAACGTGCTCGTCGGTGAAGAAGTGCATCTGATCGGGCGCGGTCTGCGCGGTGTCGCGAAGGATGAGACGTCCATCGGACTTTCGCGTCGCGAGGTGACCGCCCTTGCGGTCCGCCGCGGTCCGGCGGCACAGTTCCGCGGCATAGGGAGCACCGGAGGCCGCAAACCATCCCGCGATCGTTGCGCTCGGAACGGCTCCCAGATTGTCTGAGTTGGAGGTGTTCGCGTACCGGAAGCCGTGATCGAGCAGCGCCTCGAGTACTCCCGAGGCCAAGATTGCCGTGTAGATGTCGCCGTGGCCGGGCGGGCACCATTCGAGCGATGGGTCTGCGGGCCACTCGACGGGTTCTAGCGTGTCGACACGGATCTTGGGTTCGGCGTTTTGGAGGAAGTCGAGCGCGAGGCCCTCAACCGCGATCCCGGGGTGCGCCGCGAGCGCCGCGAGCGAATCGTCCTGGGTGCGGAAGCTGTCCATCAGGATCAGCGGCAGGCGCACGCCGTATGCCGCGCGCGCGCGTTCCACCTGCCCGACGATGAGGTCGAGGAATGAGGCGCCGTCGCGTACCGGCAGGAGCGACTTTGCGCGATCCATGCCCATCGACGTGCCGAGCCCGCCGTTGAGCTTGATGAGGACGGTCTTGCCGAGCGCGTCTCGCGCCGCGTCGTCATCTATCGCGAGATCGGCGAGGAATGGGGGATCGAGCAACGGCTCGATCGTTTCTTCAAGGATGAGGCCTGTCGCTCCGGCCTCCAACTGCCCGTAATAGTGGCTGAATACGGCGATCGCGGCCTGATTGACCCCGGCCGCTCGCATTTTTTCTTGCGCCTGCTGCAAGCCCTGTGCTGTCACCTCTCCAGCCTAGGTGAGGCGAGCCACATGTGCCGCGGTGTTGAGGGGTTGCGCGGTGCGCTCACACGCGGGGCAGGTGACGAAGATCGATCGCTTTGACCTTTTCCACCCGGCGCGCGTATTTCTCCTCCGCCGCGCCAAGCCAACTGGTCGCCATCCAGACCCGCACGATCTCGAGGGCGAGGGCCGACCCGATGATCTTGCCGCCAAGGCACAGGACATTCGTGTCGGAGTGCGATCGCGCCAACTCCGCGCAGAACGAGTCCTGACAGACCGCCGCGAAGACTCCGGGCACCTTGTTTGCGATCATCGCCGACCCGTACCCGACGCCGTCGACGAAGATTCCGCGGTCGGCGCGTCCCGCAGCGACCGCGAGCGCTGCGGGATACACGTGGTCGGGAAGATCGGCAGGGTCGTCGGTGTCTGTCCCGAAGTCCTCGATCTCGTGGCCGGCCGCCTTCAGCAGCGCGGCGATCTCGAGTTTGAGCGCGAGCCCTGCATGGTCACTGGCCATTGCGATGCGCATGGAGGTCCTTTCGTCGGTGAGACCAGTGTGCATCGGCGAGCTGGACCCCGCATCGCGACGGCGACGAGCGGACCATAGTCGCGCGCGGCTCCGGTCGCCTAGAACCACCCGAGCTCGCGCAGTTCCTGCTCGGAGATACCCATCGCGTGACCAACCTCGTGGCCGAGCACTTTTAGAATCCGGCCCGGCACCTCGTCAGACGTTCGGCAGACCCCCAAGATGGGAAGCCGAAACAGTGTGATGGTGTTCGGCATGGAGCCCGGAACCCGGCCGCCGTGCGCGGTCGATGGAATCCCGCGGAACTGGCCGAGCAGGGTCGTGCCAGGACGTGTGCTCCCATCGCTCGGCTCGTCGCGTACCAGCACCGCGATCTCCTCCATGAACGCGATGGTCCACTCCGGCAGCGAGTCGATGGCCTGCGCCACCAGTGCCTCAAAGTCCTCGCTCGGCATGTGGATCGGATTCATG
The DNA here is from genome assembly GCA_024643505.1 of Demequinaceae bacterium. Classification (GTDB taxonomy): domain Bacteria; phylum Actinomycetota; class Actinomycetes; order Actinomycetales; family Demequinaceae; genus Demequina. The sequence continues at coordinate 15,297 of JAHEMW010000010.1, read as the reverse complement.
GCACCTTCCGTACGAGTCGGTCGTTGTCAGCCAGCACAACCAGTCGCGATGAGTCCGAGACTGCGCTCAGTCACCCTGGCCGGGGGTGGGCGATTCTGACATGACGGGGGTGTGGCGAGTCTTGCGCGACCTGATCGAGCGGAACACGGCGAGCGCCAGCGCACCGACAACGGCAGCGGCGACAAGCCACGGTAGCAACACCCCGGCGACCACGAGCGTGCCTGCGACAAAGCCCTTCAGCCCGTTCCAGCCCGATTCGAGACCGCCGACGAATGTCCGGGGCGCGTCGTCGACGACGACTACCGGTTCAGTGGTGAGGGACAGGTCGATCGTGGACATCGAAACCTGGTCGTCGAGGCCTCGCTGCTGAGCCTCGAGACTCTCGAGCTCGGTTTGCCGTCGGTCAAGCTCGTTCTCCAACGTGATGATGTCCGAGATGTCCTTCGCGTCGGTCAGCAACGCTTCGATGCGCGCTGTCGACGCGCGCAGCGTGGAGATACGCGCTTCAAGGTCTGTGACCTCTCGGGTGACGTCGGTCGCGTCGGTCGAGTATTCGTCCACTGTGCCCAGCGTGCGCAGGTCGTCGACGACCGCCTCCAGGTCGCCCTCGGGGATCCGAACGGTGAGCGAGGCCGAGCCGCCGTCGTACTCAGTGGCCGCCGTCTCGCGACGCGCGTCGACACGGCCGCCTGCAACGGACACCAGGCGCGTTGCCTCGTCGGCTGCCCGAATGGGGTCCACCACCGTCATGTACATCGAACCCGTGATGATGACCGAGCGGTCGTCCTTAGATACGTCGGCGGCTGTACCGCCACCTCGGTCGTCCGACGCCTGCTCCCCGGGGCCAGGTGCCCCGTAATCCACTCCGCCTGAGGAGTCCGAACTGGCCGAGGTGCAGCCGGTCAGCCCCCATGCGAGGGCTACGACTGCGGCGACGACCGCGCCACGGAAGGCAGTGCGAGGTGTCCCGGCAAGGCGTGTCCTGAAAGCGCTCATACATATGAGACGCGCGGCGGCGCGGAATCGTTGTTACGCGCTGCGTAACGATGCTGTGACCAAGCGGGATGTTCGCGGCGGGAACTCTCGACATGGGCTGGAGCGGGTGACGGGAATCGAACCCGCGCTATTCGGCACATACGACCGTGTTGGCTAATCCCGCGCCGCCAATACGCTAACGCGTGCCGCTACCTAGAGCGGCGAAGATGCTCCTGTGGCGTTCGGCGAGCACTCCGGGGAGTCGCCCGCCCCGCTATCGCGGCGCGATCGATGGTCCGCGATGACGTCGCGATACCAGTGAGCAGACTTCTTTGGCACACGGGCGAACGTCTCCGGATCTAACCGGAACAGCCCGAACTTCTGTCGGTAGCCGGTCGCCCATTCGTAGTTGTCCATGAGCGACCAGCAGTAATACCCGCGAATGTCGAATCCTTCGCTGATTGCGGCGGCGGTCCAATCGAGGAAGCCTGCAATGTATTCGATGCGTTCGTCGTCGACGAGTGGAGCGTTAGCGGCCGCCGGCCCATCGGCTAGGCCATTCTCGGTGATGAACACTGGCCCGGCCCACCGGTAGTCGACAAGGAGCATGTGCACGGCGTCGTAAACTGCTTTGGGGTAGAACTCGAGCCCGTTGTCGAGGAAGTTGCCGCCGACGTGCTCGACGCTCTGGGCCCAGCCGCCTGCGAGATCCGACTCGGCGCTGACCACCACCCGGGAATAGACGTTCACGCCCACGTAGTCGATAGGGCTCTCGATGAGCTCCTGGTCCGCTTCGCGAACCTCGGGCATGGTGCCTTCGGCGGTGAGGCGCTCCACGATGCGGTCGCTGTATCCTCCGCCCAAGAGCCCGTCAAGGAAGAAGCGGAACCCGTTGTCCTCGCCCTCGAGCGCCGCGGCCACGTCCGGAGCCGCGTCGGTGGCCGGCTCGCGCTGCCAGATGTCAAGGACGATGCCGATCTCTCCCGACCGGCCGGAGGCCCTGAACTCCTGAACTGCCCGGCCATGTGCGAGCAAGGAGTGATGCATCGCGAGGCGCCCGACTCGCGGGTCCGCGATCCCTGGAGCGAACCGCCCCACTCCGTACCCCATCCACTGCGCGATGGGCTCGTTGAGCGTTGCCCACCGCTGCACTCGATCGCCGAACCTGGCGAACGCCAGGCACGCGTACTCGCCGAACCAGTCGACCACCTCGCGGCTGGGCCACCCGCCCCGATCCTCGAGCGCCTGGGGAAGGTCCCAGTGGTACAGGGTGACATTGGGTGTGATGCCGGACTCGAGCAGGGCGTCGATGACACGGTCGTAGTATGCGATCCCGGCGGGATTGAGGGCGCCCGTCCCGGTCGGGAGCAGCCGTGACCACGAGAGGGAGAGCCGGTACGTGTCGACCCCGAGCTCCCGCAGCATCGCGAGGTCGTCGTCGAAGCGCGCGTACGAGTCGCAACCGCGATCGCCGGCAGCATCGCCCGCGGTGCGACCGGGGGTTTGAGTGAACGTGTCCCAGATGGACGGGCCCTTCCCATCCGCGTCCCACCCGCCTTCGACCTGATAGGCGCTGGTGGCGACGCCGAACTCGAAGCTGGCGGGCAGAGAATGCGCGCCGGCAACGTCGGGGCCTCCGCTCACGATCGAAGCGCCGGACCGGCGTCCGCCGCCGCCGCGAGCTTCGCGAATAGGTCCTCGTGCATCGTCCGCGTATCCACCCGGGTGATCACGCGAATGGTGCCGCCCCGTGCGCCCGGGGCGTAGGTGCCGTCAGCGTTGAGGTGCGGTCGCGGGACCTCCGCGTACTCGCTGGCCACGACGTGCGGGTGATACGGCACCGTGAGTGCGGTCAGCAGCACCAGGGGGCTATCACCGAGGACGTACGTCTCGCCGAAGTTCCATCCGAGCCCGGCCGCCCTGGCGAAGGCGTGGTCGAGAGACTCGGCGAGCCGGCGGCCGAGCTCGCCCGCGGGCCGCACGCGCGACTCCAGTTCAGCCATCGAGATCCCGCATTGCATGTACGCATCCCTGGGTACCTGCCACAAAGAGACGTCGAAATCGTTGAAGACCGCGCAGCCCGCCAGCACGTCGATCTCGTGGTTGTATTCGGCGTACGTCTTGGTGTCCACGTGGCGTGCGATGCCGGGGTGCTCGCGCCCCCCGATCCACACGGCCGTCAGGCGTTGCGCAATCCGCGGCTCGAGCATGAGTGCGCTGGCGAACTCGGTGAGGCCCGCGCCGAGCGCGATGAACAGGGGGAGATCGGTGTCGTCACGCATCGCCTCCGCGATGATCGCGCGGGCAGCCGCGTTGTCGATGGGCCGGTCCTGAGCGGTCAGCGCGGTGTTCGAACCCGCGTAGACCGGGATACTCTCGGCCACCCCCAACAGGGCGAGCCACCCACGGGCGATCCGAGCGGCGTTGTCGGCCTGCTGATCGGACGGATCCTGAAAGTCTCCACGGCTCAGGTGAGACCCGATGACGAAGGGGATCTCAACGGAGGGCGAGAGGACATGGTGCACCAGCTGGAACAGGTCGTCCGGGTCGCCCGAGAAGTCGTTGTCGATGATGACCCGCGCGCGAGGGCCGATCTTCATGGTGTCTCCTATCTCGACGTATGGGCCGCGAGCACCGCGGATGAAGCGCGTGGACGTCCCACATCTATCGTGAAGCGGATGACCTGGACGTTGTTGTCGATATTGCGGTGCACCACGCCCGCCACGTCAGGGACCACGAACTCGATGGACAGCGGCAGGTTCACACGCACGGTGAGCACGCCCGGCTCCGCCTGGTCCCATCGCACGTGGATGAGTCCGTGCGGCGTAGGCACTGCGCCCTCGGCGAATTTCAGTTCACTGGGGGAGGGCACCACCGTGGCGGAGGCGAACCCGGGCTCAAGAGGCGCGACACCCAGGACCCAACGCGGGAAGTGCTGGAGCGGCACGCTGCCCCAGCCGTGGCAGTCGCTGCGGTTGCTCACGGAGTCCTCCGCCCAGGTGGTGAGGTTCATGTCGAGCATGTCCTGCCACGGCTGCCAGTCCACCAGGTCATGAACCCCGGCGACGCGGAGCGCGTCGAACAGCGCGTGCGACATCGCATAACTGCAGGGCGCCAGCGCGCGGTCACGCACCGCGCGCGCCAGCAGGTCCGCCGCGTCATCGCCGGTGACCGCGCCGGCCAGAACCGCCCAGACCTGGGCGTGCTGGCTCGCCGGATCTCCCGCGTCCGAGTCGCGGAAGTACCGTGCGGCCGGATCCCACGCCGTGCTCTCGGCAAGGAGGCGCAGGACGTCCGCGGCCCGTTGGCGGTAATTGGCCGCCAGGTCTTCGCGGTCGCAGTGAAACGCCGTGCGCGCGGCGCTGCGGAGCGCCGTCACGTATTGCAGGGTGACGATGGTGTTGGCTCCGCGCGCGCCCAGATCCGGCACCCCGCGGGTCTCGTGCCACGCGTCGGTCCAGTCGACGAAGTTCCACACCTCCGCCTGTCCCGGGCGCGGCGAGGCGGGCTGGGGCGACTCGACGAAACCGTCCGCTGCGACGGAGCGGTCGAAGACGCCGAGGACGGCATGGATGCGGTCCAGATATCGGCGTGTGAAGTCGGCGTCGCCCACGTAGTCGAGATGATCCCCGACCATCAGTATCCAGAAGAGCGAGAAGCCCGGGATCACCTGGGGCTGCGTGCTCGGCGCGCGACTCTCAGTGAGTCCGCGGGGGTCGCCCGACGCCGCGAAATCCTCGATGGCGCGGCGCACCAGTCGATCGTCGCCGGACAGATGGAGGGAGAAGAGCGCCTGAGAGCGAGTATCCATCGCATACTGCATCTGCTCGTAGAACGGGCAGTCCTCGAACGTCTCGTGCATGCAACCGAGCAAGGTCCGCACGCTGGTGTCCCACAGCTGCGTGTCCCGCGGGGCGGACGACGCGAACGCACCGGTGATCTCCAACGGATAGTGAGTGCGGGCTAGGCCGACGCGATGAAGGGTCACAGGATCATCGCCCGTGGTGACCGCGATGCGTAGATACCGCAGGGTGCGGAACCAGAAGGGCGCGAACGTCTCGGGACTCTCCGACGTGCCCCATCCCGCGACGGCGTAGCGGTCAGGATCGCCGTGGAAGTCACCATTGACCGCGTCGGTGCGGTCGCCCTTGCGCCGCACCCAGGGCTCGTCGATCGGGGTGCCTTCGTAGCATTCGGCGGCCGTGAGTTCGAGGGTGGCGCCGCCGCCGCCGCTGAGGGCCAGATTCAGGTACGCGGTGGTGAGGGAGCCCACGTCCAGGTCCACGTCGATCCGCTGGTGCGGTCCCACGACGACGCTGTTGCCTTCGAGAAGGGCGCCCCAGCCCGGATCCTCGCCGGTGTGACGGGAGACTCCCGCGAAGCGGATGGGATCCATGGTCATGGCGGGCAGCGGGCGGGGTTCCATCGCGAGTATCGGGTCGCCTGCCGGACGTGCGGCCCGCGCCGGGGTATCCCACTCGGGTGCGTGAAAACCCGGCTCGAGCCAGCCGCGGTGCTCGAGCCGTGCATCGGCCCGTTCCTGGACGCCCAAGAACTGGGTATTGAGCCCCTGCAGGAAGGCCCGCCCCGGAGCAACGGCACAGGTCCAGCGCCCGGGTTCGCGTAGGTTTGCACCAAGCGGGAGAGCCCCCTCCACTGCGAGCGCGGGACTGGCGGTCCGTCGCACGGACGTATTTCCCGTGGCCGCATCCGGTTGGGCGAGAACCTCCACACCCACCACGTTGATGCCGGGTGACACGAGCGACGCGATGTCGATCTCGTCGTAGAACCACGTGCCGCCCCTGGGCTTGAGCGGTCCGGACCCAGCGACGGCGCCGTTGACCCACAGGCGGTAGCGACCGTCGGCGGTGATGCGCACCGGCAGGGTCGCGACCGCACCGGGCAGCTCGAGCTCTGCACGGAACTGGGCGAGGTAGCCCACCGCGCCCTCCGCCAGTGCCGGAGTCGCGCCGAGCCACATCCATGTGGGGTTCATCGTGATCCTTCGCGAGATCGGTGGGGCGTGGGGGCGGTGATGTCGGTCTGTGAATCAGCCTTTCAGCCCACCCGCGAAGCCCTGGACGATGTACCGCTGAAGGAAGAAGTACGCCGTCAGGATCGGGATGATGCTGATGATGATGCCCGCGAAGATGAGGTTCCACTGAGCGCCGTATTGACCCACGAACCCGTAGATCGCGACCGTGATGGTCTTTTGGTTCGATCCCGACAGGTAGAGCAGCGGGGTGAGGAACTCGTTCCAGGTCCACACGGCATTCAGGATGATGATGGTGCCGGTAATGGGCTTGACCAGCGGGAACACGACGGACCAGAAGGTTCTGAACGGGCTTGCCCCATCGAGCGCCGCCGCCTCCTCGAAGTCGGGCGGAAGGGCCCTGAGGAAACCCGCGTAGAGGAAGATCGAGAACGGCATCGCCCCACCCACGGCCACTAGGATGACGCCCGCGAGCGTGCCGAGCAGGCCCAGGTCTCGGACGGTCTGGTACAGCGGCAGCATGGCGAGTTGCACGGGAAGCAGCAGGCCCGCGAGGAAGCTGAAGTACGCCACCTTCGACCAACGTGCGCCGACTCGCGACAGCGGGTAGGCGGCCGAGGCCGCCAGTACCACGGTGAAACCGATGACGCAGATGGTCACGATCGCGCTGTTGATCATGGCGTTACCCAGGCCGCCCTGGTTCCAGGCGTCGATGAAGTTCGCAACGGTGGGCTCGTCGGGCAGCGCGAGCGTCGAGCTCTGGTCGCCCGGCGCCTTGAACGCAAGGGAGACCAGGACGTAGACGGGGAAGAGGAAGATCAGTCCCGCGAGGACCATGACGGCCTCGAGGATACCGGTGCGCCAGCTGTAGCGGAACACGTCAGGACTCCATACGTGAGAGCAGGCGGTACTGGATGGACGACACGACGGCGACGAAGATGGCGAGCACCACCGCGAGTGCTGCGCCGTAGCCGAACCTGCCCAGTTGGAACGCGTTCTGATAGATGAGGGTCGAGATGGTGTTGGTCGCACCGCCTGGGCCGCCCTTGGTCATGGCGAACACCTGGTCGAACACCTTCAACCCGCCGATGATCGACAACATCACGTTGATGGTGATCGCCGGCGCGAGCATCGGCCGTACCACGTACCAGAAGCGCTGCACGGGCCCGGCTCCGTCGATGGCGGCCGCCTCGATGACCTCCTCGGGCACGCTCTGCAGGCCGGCAAGGAATATCACCATTGAGTAGCCCACGAACTGCCACGTCATGACGATCATGATCGACCAGAGGGCGATATCGGGATTGCCCAGCCAGTCCTGGCGGAGGGAGCCGAGCCCGATGGCCTCGAGGCCCTGGTTGACGCCGCCCTCGGGCGCCAACAGGTTCTGCCAGAGGAAGCCCACGGCGATCGAGGTGATGACTACGGGCGCGAAGAACAGGGTACGGAGAATCTTGCGTGACTTGATGCGCGAGTTCACGCCGAGCGCGATGAGCAAGCCCAGGACGTTCTGGACGATCGTGACAACCGCAGCGATCAGCAGAGTGTTCTTAATGGCCGTGACGGCATACGGGTCGTTAAACATCTTGGTGAACTGGTCGAAGCCCACCCAGTTCTTGGTGGGGCTGACCCCGTCCCAGTCGGTGAAGGCGAACACACCACCCTGCACGCTGGGGACCACGACCGCGAAGACGTAAAACACGGCGGCGGGGATGATGAACCACCAAACGGAGCTCGCGTGGCCGCGGATGCTCTTCCGGGACCTGGGCCGATTGGGCGTCGTTCCGGCGTCGACGGGTGTGTTGATCGCCATGATGTCACTTCCTTCATCTCGTCATTGAGACGGTCGGGGCGCGGTGCGACACTGCCGTTGCGGCGATGCCACACCGCGCCCAGATCGAGGGTTCTAGCCGTTGAAGGCGGCGTCCATGACGGCGAGCGCGTCGGCAGGGGACGTCTGACCGCCCAGCACCTTTTGCATCTCGTCGTTGTAGATCTGGCCCAGCGCAGAGTTAGGCCACGACTGGTCAGGGAAGGAGACCGTCTTGTCACCCTGCGTGAGCGGGTACACGCCCGACAGAGTGGCGGTCGGCTCGTACCCGTCGACCGGCACGCTGGGGATCAGCGAGCCCGCGTCCAAGGCGACCTGCACGCCCTCGGTCGACAGGTAGTACTCCATGAACTTGTTCGCCAGGTCCATGTGCTCCGAGCTGGCGTTGACGCCGTAACCGGCTCCCAGACCCACCGGAAGGATGGTCTCGTCCGGGTTGTCGGTCGCGGGCAGCGGCGCGGTCTGGAACGTGGTGCCCTCCGGCGCCATGGTCTCGATGTCGCCGATCTGGTTGCTCACCGTGACTATGGCGACCGCATCGCCCTTGGCCACGTGACCCTGAGCGACCTCAATCGCGGTGCCCAGCGGGTCAGTCGTGAAGCAGCCCGCGTCACTCATCTGAAGGAACTTGTCCAGCGACGTGGTCCACTCCGAGTCGGAGAACGTGGCGTCGCCAGTCGTCTGCTGCGCGGCGAAGTCGGGGTTCGGTCCGTACACGAGGGTCGCGGTCAGTGCGTAGATGTAATGCGAGAGGTTGCCTCCCGCGAGACCGGCCATGGCATAGGCCACCTTGCCGTCCGCCTTGGCGGCCTTGCACAGGCCCAGCACGTCGCTGAACGTCGTCGGGGCGGTCTTGCCGAGCGCCTCTAGGGCCTGGGTGTTGTAGATGGCGGGAATGATCGTGAAGTTGTTGGCTCCCATGAGCACCTTGCCGTCCGCGCCCATCACCGCCTGGTTGGCGGCGTTGAAGTTCGACGTCCAGCTCTGCGAGGTCAGATCCTCGAGGAAGCTGCCCTTGGCCAGCGTCTGAGCGGTGATCGGGTTGCCATTGCCCGGGAAGACCACCACGATGTCCGACGCGGTGTTGGACACGAGCTCGGTGTTGATCTGGGTGAGGATGTTGGGCCACGGGAGGCCGATGTGCTTGATGGTGACGCCGGGGTTGGCGGCTTCGAATCCGGCGATGATGGCCGCCATGGACTCGTCGCCCGCCCACCCGGACATGGTGAGCTCCACGGCGCCGGCGCCGCTGCCCGATGGGCTCGGGCCGGTATCTGTTGAGCACCCGGCGAGCCCGAGCGTCAGCGTCGCGGCCGCGAAGGCGGCCGCTGAAAGAGTTACGCGTGTCTTTCGCATTGAAATACTCCATTGGACTTCAGGTTGCGCCTGGGCGGGAGTACCCAAACGGTGGTCTCGCCTCGCCGCCGGTCACCGCACGTTGAGACGTTCCACCACAGAAACTAAGCCCTGCGAAGCCAAGTGTCAACCGATCTACGTAGACCAGTTGACAACTGTTACGAAATCGTGACACCTGGCTCCGTGGACCGGTCGACGGGGGCGGGTCGATCCCCGGTGCGAAGTCTCGCGGCGCCCGTCGCGCCGCGGGCGTCGCGTGCGAGCCCGCCCGCCGGGAGCCGTCGTAGACTGATCCGCGAATCCAGGGCCGGCGAGCCCTGCCACCATCGCCCAAGGAGGAGACATGGCCGTCGAGTCGAGCGGAGCTACACGCAAGCGTCCCTCGATGGACGATGTTGCGGCGGAGGCCGGCGTCTCAAAGGCCGCGGTCTCCAAAGTCATTAGGAATGCGTATGGAGTGAGCCCGGCGATGCGGGAGAAGGTCGAGTCAGCGATCGAGTCCCTCGGCTACCGCCCGAGCATCTCGGCACGGTCGATGCGCGGCTCGAGCTTCACCGTTGGCTTCGAGATTCCTCAGCTCGCGAACGACTTCTTCACCCAGGTGATGCAGGGCGCGGCGGACGAGCTCGCCGGCTCAGGCTACCAACTGATCATCGCGCCGGCCGTCGGCGAGGTGAAGGGCGCCCCAGTACTCGACGCCCTCGTCGACAGGCGGGTCGATGGGATCGTAGCGATCTCACCCGAGGTGTCGCCCGGCTGGCTTGAGCGGCTCGGCAGCAGCGTCCCGTTGGTGCTCCTGGGCCGCCATGACGCTGCCGCTCACTACGACACCGTGACGAACGACGACGCCCGCGGCGCGCAGATGGTGATGGAGCACCTGTTCGGGCTGGGACACCGTCGCATCGCGCATGTGACCGTCGGCGGTTCTGCAGAGGTGCCCGAGGACCTGCTCCCCCACACCATCCGGCGAAAGACCTACGCGGAGGCGATGGCGGCTCGCGGCTTCGTTCCCGCGGTAACGACGTCAGGTCCCCTCGAACCCGAAGGCTACGCCGCGGGCCTCAAGTTGCTATCCGCGTCGGTGCTGCCTACGGCGATCTTTGCCGGCAACGACACGCTCGCCATCGGCGCTCTCAGGGCACGTGCTGAGCTCGGCTTGTCCGCGTTCGACGTATCCATCGTCGGTTACGACAACATCGACCTCGCGTCGCACCCCATGATGTCGCTCACCACGGTGGACCAGTTCGGGCGCCAATCCGGCTCGACGGCGATTAAGCTGCTTCTCGAACGCATCACGGCCGGCCGCACCCAGGCGGTCCACGAGATGATCGCTCCGGAGCTCCGCGTCCGCGAGTCCACGCGGCCCGTCACAGTCGCCAGCCGCTAGGTGCCGTGGCCGCCGACCCGGCGGTTGACACACACGATCAGCACTCGCTACCGTCGGCAGAACGGGCGATGTAGACCGGTACACACCAGTTGCGTGCGGGGCGCCTCGTCCGTGCGGACTCTCAATCGAGGATCCGTCGAGCGCCATGGAGCCACCGATGACCCTGCCCACGCCCCCTCACCCCTATCTTGACTCGGGGCTGTCTCTGCAGACACGCCTGGAGGACCTGCTGAGCCGCATGACCCTCGCCGAGAAGGTGGGTCAGATGCTGCAGCTCGACGCCCGCGGCGACCTCGATGACCTGGTCGCGGGCAAGCTCGTGGGCTCGCTTCTGCACGCCTCCCCCGAGCGGATCCGCGACGCCGAGGCCCTGGTCGCCGGCACGCGGCTGCGCATTCCGCTGCTCATGGCGGACGATTGCATCCACGGGCATTCCTTCTGGCCGGGCGCCACCATCTTCCCCACGCAGCTGGCGATGGCGGGCTCGTGGGACCCCACCCTTCTCGAGCGGGGAGCTCGCGTCACCGCGGTGGAGGTCGCGGCCACCGGGCTGCACTGGACCTTCTCCCCGGTGCTCTGCATTGCGCGGGATCCGCGATGGGGTCGCGTCGACGAGACCTTCGGAGAGGACCCGTTCCTCATCGGCGAACTGGGTGCGGCGATGATTCGCGGCTACCAGGGCCAGGGCCTGGACGATCCGACTGCGGTGCTCGCCACCGCCAAGCACTTCGCCGGATACTCGGAGACCCAGGGTGGGCGCGACGCCAGCGAGGCGGACCTCAGCCCACGCAAGCTGCGCTCCTGGTTCCTACCGCCGTTCGAGCGTGCTGTGGACGCGGGATGCCGCACGTTCATGCTGGGCTACCAGTCCATCGACGGGGTGCCCATCACGGCCAACTCGTGGCTCCTCAACGACGTCCTCAAGGGCGAGTGGGGGTTCACGGGCACCCTCGTCACGGACTGGGACAACGTGGGACGCATGGTGTGGGAGCAGAAGGTCTGCGCCGATGACGTCGAGGCGGCCACGGTCGCCGTGAACGCAGGTAACGACTTCGTCATGACCACGCCGCAGTTCTTCGACGCCGCCCAGGAGGCGGTGCGACAGGGGCGCCTGCTGGAGCACCAGATCGATGATGCGGTGCGCAGGATCCTCACGCTCAAGTTCGAACTGGGCCTGTTCGACGGCGCTCGCCGCCAGGACGATGCTGCGCTCGCGGTGATCGGCACCGAGGCCCACGCCGCAGTGAACCTCGAAACGGCTCGGCGCTCGCTGGTGCTACTGCGCAACGACGGCACACTGCCCCTTGACGCGCCACGTGGCGACGCGGCGTCCGTCATCGCCGTGATCGGCCCCAACGCGGACGATCAGCACGCGCAGCTGGGCGACTGGGCGGGCGCCTCTGGCCAAATCCCGTGGCTCCCGGACGGCCACCCCCGGCACCTCACCAGCACGGTGCTCGACGGCCTTCGCGACCAGGCCCCCGAGGACTGGACGATCACCCACGCGCGAGGCGCGGACATCGGCGAGGAGATCCTCGACCCCGCGGGCGAGGTGCTCCAGGACGGCCAGCCCCGGCCCAAGATCTTCATCCCTGCCGCCCGCGATCAGGCGCTGATCGACGAGGCGGTGGAGGCCGCGACGCAGGCCGACTGGGCGGTGGTGGTGCTGGGCGACATGGTCGCGCTGACCGGCGAGCACAAGTCGACGGCCACGCTCGAGCTCCAGGGCGGACAGGCCGCGCTGCTCGACGCCGTGGTCGATACGGGCACCCCGGTCATCCTGGTCCTGATCCAGTCGAAGCCCTCCGTCCTGCCGCCTTCCGCGGAGCGTGTGGCGGCCATCGTCGAGGCCTTCAATCCGGGCATGCAGGGAGGTCGCGCGATCGCGGAACTCCTGCTCGGAGCCATCGAGCCCTCGGGCCGACTGCCAATCTCCTTCCCGCGCCACGCGGGCCAGCTCCCGGTGTACTACAACGCCGTTCGTGGGCAGCACGGAGATCGATATGTCGACCTCACTCAGGAGCCGCTCTTCGCATTCGGCGAGGGGCTGAGCTACACGACGCTGGAGTACTCGAACCTGCGGCTCGAGAGCGACGTGGTGCCGCTTGGCGGCACCGTGCGCGCCACCGTCACTGTCACCAACTCCGGCGCGCGCCCGGCGGTCGAGACTGTGCAGGCCTATGTCGCGGACCTGGTCACGAGCGCCACCTGGGCCCATCGTGAGCTCAAGGCGTTCACCCAGGTCCCCGTGGATGCCGGCACCTCCGTCGACGTCTCGATCGACGTGCCTGTCGACGCGTGCACCATCGTCGACGCCACCGGCCGCCGGGTAGTCGAGCCCGGCGCCTTTGCCCTTCTCGTGGGACACAGCTCGAAGGACGCCGACCTGCTCACCGCCACGTTCGGCGTCACACCGCAGGCGTCGCCGACCGTTCTAGCAGAGCCCTCGTGACCGCATGGTCCACCGACGGGCCACTCATCCGCCCAGGCAAGCCCTGGCTGGATTCCTCGGGCAAGCGGATCCATGCGCACGGCGGCTCGATCCTTGCGCACCCGGACGGCACCTTCTACTGGTACGGCGAGAACAAGGAGCACACCACCACCGACAGCAGTGTGTGGCACTGGGGCGTACGCGCGTATGCGTCCACGGACCTGGTGACGTGGGAGGACAAGGGTTTGATCATCCCCCCGGTGATCGACGATCCTGAATCCCCGCTTCATCCCGCGCAGTGGCTCGACCGGCCGCACGTCATCCGGAATCCGGGCACCGGGACGTACGTGTGTTGGCTCAAGATCATGAACCGCGTCACCGGACACCAGGAATCGACAGTCCTGGTCGCCCACGATTTTCTTGGTCCGTACCGCATGGTGCGCACGGGGCTGCGACCCCACGGGATGGATGCCGGGGATTTCGATCTCGCGGTCGACCCCGTGACCGGACGGGGCTACTACTTCTACGAGAGGGTCCATACGGCGCTGATCTGCGCCGAGCTCTCGGATGACTTCACCACCGTCGAGGGTGAGTATTCGAGCCACTTCCCTCACGCGGGCCCGCCCGATACTCGAGAGGCGCCCGCCTACTTCGTACGCGACGGCGTCCATCACCTCATTACGTCCGGCACCACCGGATACTCGCCCAACCGATCGGAGATCGCAAGCGCGCCGAGTCCGCACGGGCCCTGGACCGTCCTGGGCGATCCCCATCCGGGCGACGCGACGGGGACGTCATTCCACTCGCAGGTGAGCGCGGTCTTCCGGCATCCGGGGAAACGCGACCTGTACATCGCGCTCGCCGACCGATGGATAGCCGACGGATCCGGCGCCACCTTGTTTCCGCTCCCGACGGACGAGCCGGGCCAGCCGATCGACACCTCGATCGCGGACTACGTGTGGCTCCCGCTCGCGTTCGACGGACCGCACCCGGTGATCGAGTGGCGCGACGCTTGGCACCCCGACGACTTCGAATGAGACCTACGCCAGCCCCACGCCCTCGGTGAGCGGCGAGACCATCATCCAGCGGATCCCGGCGGCCCTCACCGCTGGCGAACTGCTGGCCTCAGACCTCGTCGAGCGGTCCGTAGGACTGCTTGGCTCCCCAAGATCCTTTTTCCCGCCTTGCCCGATCAGGCGATGAGCGACCAGGCCGCAGGCGTCGTCGCTCGCCAGGACCGCGCCTCGGTGGCGCTCGGCGACGTCGTGGCGGTGACCCGAGAGCACAAGTCGACGGCGGGGCCGCGAGTCGCGGGCTGCAGCGGGTGACGGTGGAGCGGGTGACGGGAATCGAACCCGCGCTATCAGCTTGGGAAGCTGAAGTTCTGCCATTGAACTACACCCGCGTCGCCACAACGGCGCACGACCATCTTAGCCAGCCCGCATCGGCTTACTCGTCGTCGATTCCCTGACGCTGGCCCAACGCCCGCAGCCATTGAACGAGTTGACGGTGCACCGCGTCCGCGCCATAGAGCCGCCCGGCGTCGTCCGTGATGGTGGGATCGAGATTCCAGGCCGTCGGGTAGACGAGCATGGGCCGGGTTTGCCAGCCGCCGACGCCGCCATGGCAGCCGACGAGCTCCTCGAACGCCGCGACCTCGTCGAGCACGGGGTCGTAGAGCGAATTGACGTAGATGTCCGGGGCGTTGGTGAACGAGGCGGCGCGCAGGAAGTCCGCGCGCGTATCGCGCCCGAAGCCACTGAGCGGATCGACGCCGTCGACCACGCCAGTCGCGAGATGGTGGACGCCAGCCTCGCCGATCGCGACGGGACCGTCCTCCGTATTGACGACGACAAATCCGATGCCGGGGTGCGCCGCCAGCGCCTCGACCAGGCCGGGGTGCAGTGCATGGAGATCCGAAAGGGACAGGCGGGTCCGGTGCTCCGAGAACCACACCCCGCCGAGGTTCCCCGAACCGATCACGACGAGTTCGGGCGCGCCCTTGGTGGGCTCCGCATCACGATCCTTTGTCGCGAGCGCGCGTCGTGTGACACGGGCCGAGACGGAATCCTGGTCTGCAAGTTGTCGTACGAAGACGCTCACCGGACCCCAGGCCTCGGACTCCGCGTCGGGCGCGTCCATCGCTACGCCCGAGCAGTGATCGGAAACGAACTGCTCGAGGCTGATTCCATAGCGTTGTTTGAATGTGGCGCCCTGGCTCTGGCCGTGGTCCGACACGAGCACGATGTTGTACTTGCGCGGCGTGACGCCGCTGAGGGCGAGCCGTTCGAGGCTCGCGAGCACCCCGTCCAACCCGTAGAGCGAGG
>JAHEMW010000083.1 GCA_024643505.1 Demequinaceae bacterium | reverse complement strand
GAGCGACCTCTCCACACAGGGGGTCGCGACACGCCGAGTTTGGACGGCGAAATGTCCGTTATGCCCGATGCGGGAGCAGATTTGCGTGGAGAGGTCGCTCGGGTGCGTGGCTAGGCGGGGGCTGCGGGCGGAACATAGGCGCGTTGCGCCCGCGATTCGAAGGTGCCGCACGCCACGAGGAGTCCAAATGTCATCGGCGCAACGACGATGCCGATGGACATGAGCGCGGCGATGTTTCCAAGTGCGAGGATCGCCCACACGATCCACGCGCCCGTTCGTGCCGGACGTTGTTCTGCATTCCACAACAGCGCGGCAATCGCGAACGCGAACACCATCGGGATCGCGACGACCACCCCGCCCCACCAGCCGTTTTGCTGCACGAGGGTGGTCGTGCCGCTCTCAGTCGTGCCGTCAGACGACGTGCTCGAATATGAGCCCGCAGGGAACAAGAATCCGAAGCCGACGATCAGCAGGCTGTAGCCGAGGGCACACACGAGTGCAATCGCGCTCGTCGATCCCGTGCGCTCCCGCAAGTCACGAAAAATCGCCATCGACGCTGCTCCCGCCTTCGCCTCGATTTCAGTGTGTCACTGCGTTGCTGGACGCGCCAGGCTGCGCCGGTAGAATGTCGCTGCGGTCCACGTCTGAGCCGCGCTCCCACCTCACGAAACGAGTACCCGCATGCCCGTGCGCCCAGACCTGCGCAACGTCGCGATTGTCGCTCACGTTGACCACGGCAAGACCACGCTGGTGGATGCCATGCTCGTCCAGGGCGGCGCCTACGGCGACCACGCCCGCGTCGAGGATCGCGCGATGGACTCCGGTGACCTCGAACGCGAGAAGGGGATCACGATCCTCGCCAAGAACACCGCGATTCGCTACACCGGTGCCGCGGCGGTGCCTGGCGGCGTCACGATCAACGTCATCGACACCCCAGGTCACGCAGACTTTGGCGGAGAAGTTGAGCGCGGGTTGTCCATGGTCGACGGCGTCGTCCTGCTTGTTGACGCATCAGAGGGTCCGCTGCCACAGACGCGGTTTGTGTTGCGCAAAGCGCTGGCGGCTCACCTGCCCGTCATCATCGTCGTGAACAAGGTCGACCGCCCCGACTCTCGGATTGCTGCGGTTGTGGAAGAGACGCACGACCTGCTGCTCGGACTTGCGTCGGACCTCCACGATGAGGTGCCCGATCTCGACATCGATGCGCTGCTCGAGGTGCCCGTCGTCTACGCCTCCGCGAAGGCCGGCATTGCGTCGCTCGCTGAGCCCGCGGACGGTTCGATGCCAGAGGGCGACAATCTTGAGCCACTGTTCCAAGTCATCATGAACCGCATTCCTGCGCCTCAGTATGAAGAGGGCGCGCCCCTCCAGGCACACGTCACGAACCTCGACGCGTCGCCGTTCCTCGGTCGCCTCGCCCTCTTGCGCGTCTTCAACGGCACGATCCGCAAGGGACAGCAGGTGGCGTGGGCGCGCGCGGATGGCACGCTCAAGACGGTCAAGGTGACCGAACTTCTCGAGACCAAGGGCCTCGATCGGGTCCCCGCGGAATCTGCGGGCCCTGGCGACATCGTCGCAGTTGCGGGCATCGAGGACATCACGATCGGCGAGACGCTTACCGACGTTGACGACCCGCGGCCGCTACCGCTCATCACCGTCGACGACCCCGCGATCTCCGTCACGATTGGCATCAATACGTCGCCCCTGGCGGGCCGGGTCAAGGGCGCGAAGGTCACCGCGCGTCAGGTGAAGGACCGCCTTGACAAGGAGCTCGTCGGCAACGTGTCAATCAGGGTCCTCCCGACGGACCGCCCGGATTCATGGGAGGTGCAAGGCCGCGGCGAACTCGCCCTGGCGATTCTCGTGGAGCAGATGCGCCGCGAGGGATTCGAGCTCACGGTGGGGAAGCCGCAGGTCGTGACCAAGACGGTCGACGGCAAGGTTCACGAGCCAATGGAGCACATGACCATCGACGTGCCAGAAGAGCACCTCGGCGCCGTCACGCAGCTGCTCGCCAGTCGCAAGGGTCGCATGGAGTCGATGTCGAATCACGGCACCGGCTGGGTTCGCATGGAGTTCGTCGTACCCGCGCGCGGACTGATCGGCTTCCGCTCGACTTTCCTCACTGATACACGCGGTACCGGAATCGCGTCGTCAATCGCGCACGGCTACGAGATTTGGGCGGGGCCGATCGAGTACCGCACCAACGGCTCGCTCGTCGCGGACCGCTCGGGACCGGTCACGCCGTTCGCACTCATCGCGCTCGGCGACCGCGGCACGTTCTTCGTCAGGCCGACTCAAGAGGTGTACGAGGGCATGGTCGTCGGAGAGAACAGTCGCGCCGAAGACATGGACGTGAACATCACCAAGGAGAAGAAGCTCACGAACATGCGCTCCTCAACGAGCGACGAGTTGGAGCGCCTCACTCCGCCGCGCAAGCTCACCCTTGAGGAGAGCCTCGAGTTCGCGCGTGAAGACGAGTGCGTCGAGGTGACCCCCAACGAGATTCGCATCCGCAAGGTGATCCTTGACCAGACCGATCGTGCGCGCGCGACCGCTCGCGCGAAGCGACAGGATGCCGCTGTCCGCTGACGGGGCTCCGTTCAGTCGGGCGCGAGTGTGTTTATCCTGGTCACCATGATTCGCAGGACGATCGAGATAGCGCTCACCGTGTTGATGGGTGCCGTTGTCGCGGCCGTCGGCGCGGGCGCGCACCGCGCGTTGCCCTACGTTGGCGTGGTGCTGTCGATCCTCGCAGTGCTTGCCGGCATGGTGTTTGCGCGCGCGTGGCTCGAATGGGTCGGTGTCATCGCGTTTGCCGTGCCGTGGGCAGCGCTCACGACGCTGTTCAGTCAAAGGGGTCCCGGCAATTCTTTGCTCATTTCCGCCGACGCCCTGGGATATCTCTGGCTCTTCGGGGGGGCGGCGATGATCATTGCCGTCTCGATCGTGCCGGCGCGGTGGCTAGGAGTGACGCGCCGTGTCGGACTCTAGCCGCGCGAGCGATGCGGATGCTCCCCGAGTCGCCACGCCGATTTCGCCCTACGAGACCGCTGCGGATCCGGAAGTGAGCGCCGCGACAGATTCCGTGCCGACCGTCTCGACGCGGCGGCCGCGAATCGGCCGGCGCGTCGCGCTGGTGGCCCTCATCGTCGCCGTGCTTGCGTACGCGGGGGCGGCCTTCGTACTCAAGGATCGCATCGCCGCCGGCACCACCGTCGCCTCAGTGGAGGTCGGCACCACCGCCGCGACCGCAACTGTGGCAGTCGCCGCCACTGATGAGGCCGCTCGCGCGCAGGATGTAGTTCTCACAGCCGGCCCGCACCAGACGTCGGTGGCTCCGGACGACGCAGGCCTCGCCATCGACGTCGCCGGCACAGTCGATTCCCTGACCGGCTTCACGTTGGCTCCGGTGGTCTTGTGGCAGCGAGCGTTCGGATTCGGATCCGACGTTGAACCCGTGCTCGCTCTCGATAACGCGAAGCTCGCGACCGCCGTTGCGGCGGCAGCGGGAGAGCTCAACTCCGACCCGGAGGATGCGTCCGTCACGATCGCGGACGGGGTCGCGAGCAGTGTCGAGTCGACGCCGGGCGTCGTCGTGGACGAGTCAGGCACGCGCGCCGCGATCGTCGATGCGTGGCCGACGCCCGATCCGATCGCGGCTCCTGCGGAGGTGACCGACGCGGTGGTCACGACGAATGACGCGACGGCATTCGCTGCGTACCTCAACGGCACCGCCTTCAGCGCTGCGGTGACGCTCACGGGCCCCAACGGCGACGTCGAGCTGTCGGGCCCGGACATCGCACAATATTCGAGCGTCGCGACCGCGGATGCGCGACTCGTGCACGTGGTCGACGGTGAGGCACTCGCCCCGGTGCTCGTCGAGGCGGACCCGGGTCTCGAGAACGACGGCCGTAGCGCGTCCTACGCTTTCACGCCGGCGCACAACCTCACGGTGGTGACGGCCGTTCCCGGACGCACGGTCGATCCCGCGGGTCTCGGAGAAGCCGTCGTCGCGGCAACTCAAAGCGCTGACCGCACAGCCGAGCTGCCCTACGTCGAAAAGCAGCCGAAGGTGTCTGCCGAAGACCTCCCCACCCAGGACTTCACGACGAAGATCTCATCGTTCCGGACGCCGCTCACGCCGGAGCCGATCCGCACCAAGAACCTCGCGCGCGGAGCGCAACTCGTGACCGGAACGGTGGTGAAGCCGGGGGAGCGATTCGACCTCACGAAAGTGCTTGAGCCGTTCACCGCGGCGAACGGGTATTTCGAGGCGCACATCATCGTGAACGGGATCCTCACCAACGGTGTCGGCGGCGGACTGTCGCAGATGGCGACAACCACGTACAACGCTGGGTACTTCGCGGGGATGAAAGACATCACTCATCGCCCACACAGCGTGTGGTTCTCGCGCTACCCCGCCGGGCGCGAGAGCACGATCTTCAGCGGCCAGATCAACATGGTGTTCGAGAACACCACGCCATACGCGCTCATCATGAACTCCTACGTCGCGGGCGGGTATCTCCATGTCGACGTCTGGTCAAAGCCGCACTTTACGGTGACGACGTATGCGAGTCCGAAGACCAACATCACCAAGCCTGGCGTGACGAAGGTGTCGGCCGCGAACTGTGAAGCGAAGGGTCCCGGCGAGCCCGGATTCACGATTACGAACACGCGCGGGGTGTACCTCGACGGCGAGCTTGTCGAGAAGAACCGATACCGCTGGACGTACAAGCCGGACAACGCGATTCAATGCGTGTGACCGGCGGCCGGGACACCCTGCGCCGACTGTATGATGATTTTTGCCCGACCATCGAGGAGTTCTCGTGACGTACGTCATCGCACTGCCGTGCGTAGATATCAAAGACAAGGCCTGCATTGATGAGTGCCCTGTCGATTGCATCTACGAGGGCGAGCGAATGCTGTACATCCACCCTGACGAGTGCGTCGACTGCGGTGCGTGCGAGCCGGTGTGCCCCGTTGAGGCGATCTACTACGAAGACGACGTCCCGGACAAGTGGGCGGACTACTACGGCGCCAACGTCGAGTTCTTCTCCGAGATCGGCTCGCCTGGTGGCGCCGCGAAGATGGGCCTGATCGAGCACGATCACGACCTCATCAAGTCGCTGCCGCTCCAGAGCGCCTAGTCCGCATGGGGCTACGCCCGGACGCGCTTCCCGACTTCCCGTGGGACACCCTCACGCCATTTCGCGCGACCGCGAGCGCTCATCCCGACGGGCTCGTTGACCTGTCCGTCGGGACCCCCGTCGACCCCACACCTGTGGTGGTTCAAGACGCGCTGGCGGATGCCGCGAATGCACCCGGCTATCCCACGACGCACGGATCGCTGGACCTGCGCGAGGCGGTCGTGGCGTGGTTCGAACGTCGGCGAGGCGTGCCCGCGCTCGACCCGCGCGACGTGCTGCCAACGATCGGGTCGAAGGAATTCGTGGCGCTCGCGCCCGCCCTGCTTGGGCTCGGCGAGGGCGACGTCGTCGTCCACCCGCGCGTCGCGTATCCGACCTACGACGCTGGAGCTCGGCTATCCGGTGCCACGCCGTTGCCGGCCGACGACGTTGAGCAGTGGCGAGACAACCCTCGCGTGCGACTGGTGTGGGTGAACTCGCCGAGCAACCCGACGGGGCAGGTCGCCTCCGCGGGGGAGCTTGCGCGAATCGTGGCCGCGGCGCGTGAACTCGGTGCCCTCGTGATCTCCGACGAGTGCTACGCCGAGCTGGCGTGGGACGAGCCGTACGCGTCGGCGGGAGTGCCGTCGATCCTCGATCCCGCAGTCACGGGCGGGTCGACGGATGGCGTCATTGCTGCGTACTCCTTGTCGAAGCAGTCCAACCTTGCGGGCTATCGAGCCGCGTTTGCCGCCGGGGACGGTGCGGCAATTGCGCGCCTTCTTGAGGTGCGCAAGCACGCGGGATTCATGATGCCGACCCCGGTGCAGGCGGCAATGATCGCCGCGCTCCATGACGACGCGCACGTCGCGGCGCAGCGCGATGTCTACGCGTCGCGACGCACCGTGTTGGCACACGCGCTCACGACTGCCGGATTCCGCATCGATGGGTCGCACGCGGGGCTTTACCTGTGGGCCTCGCGGGGTGAGACGTGGGAACGCACGGTGGCGTTCTTCGCGGCGCTCGGCATTCTTGTCGCGCCCGGTGGGTTTTACGGTGACGCGGGGCGCAACCATGTGCGCGTTGCGCTGACTGCGACGGATGAGCGTGTGGCAGCAGCAGCGCATAGGCTCGTCAACCACAGGTAAACTGAACGCCAAGTGCGGGGTTCGATCGTAGGGAGCGACTATGGCGAAAGTGGTTGACGTCCGGCTCACCGTCGACGGAAAGGCCCGTGAACTCGCAATAGAACGCGCCACCGTCGGCAATGACGGAGTCTCGATGGCCACCCTCCTGCGCGACACGGGCCTCGTGACAGTAGATCCCGGTTTCATGAATACCGCGTCGTGCGAGAGCTCGATCACGTACATCGACGGCGACAACGGGATCTTGCGCTACCGCGGCTACGCGATCGAGGACCTCGCCATGAAGTCCACGTTCCTCGAAGTCGCGTACCTGCTTATTCACGGCGAGCTGCCGACCGAGGATCAACTCGAGTCGCTCAACAATCGCGTGGCGCGCCACATGCACGTTCACGAGGGCATCAAGTCGTTCCTTGGCGCGTTCCCGCGCGACGCCCACCCCATGGCGGTCCTGTCCGGCGCGATTTCGGCGCTGTCGACCTTCTACCCGGAATCCGTGGGCAGGGGAGCGGAACAGATCGAACTCGCAACGGTCCTCCTGCTCGCCAAGGCCGCGACGGTCATCTCCTACCTGCAGCGTCGGTCAACTGGCGAGGAACTCATTGAGCCCCGTCAGGGCGGCCACTATGTGGACGAGTTCATGCGCATCGCCTTCTCCAACGAGACTGGCGAAATCGACATTGACCCGACGGTCTCCCGCGCCCTTGACCTGCTGCTGATTTTGCACGCGGACCACGAGCAGAACTGCTCGACATCGACAGTGCGAATCGTTGGCTCCTCTCACGCCAACATCTACGCTGCCGTCTCGGCGGGCATCGGCGCGCTGTCCGGTCCGTTGCATGGCGGCGCGAACGAGGCGGCGCTCAAGATGTTCGACGACATTAAGGCGTCGGGCGACACGGTGGAGCAGTTCGTCGCGAAGGTCAAAGACAAGGCGGAGGGTGCACGGCTGATGGGCTTTGGCCACCGCGTATACAAGTCGTATGACCCGCGCGGTGCCGTCGTCAAGGCCGTCGCCGACGACGTGCTCGCGAAGCTGGGCGGGAGCAACGAGACGTTCGACATGGCGAAGCGCCTCGAGGCGATCGCACTGAGCGACGAGTACTTCATCGAGCGCAAGTTGTACCCGAACGTGGACTTCTACACGGGCCTGCTGTACTCGGCGATGGGTTTCCCCACGCCAATGTTCACTCCGCTCTTTGCGCTGGGCCGCATGCCCGGCTGGATCGCGCACTACCGGGAGATGCTCGCGGACCCTCGCACCAAGATCGGGCGTCCTCGCCAGATCTACACGGGCGAGGTGGAGCGGTCGTACGTTTCGCTTGACGCTCGCTAGGACGCCGTCGCGGGGGTGAGCC
>JAHEMW010000082.1 GCA_024643505.1 Demequinaceae bacterium | reverse complement strand
CACAAGTTTGGGCTCATCCCGGAATTCATTGGCCGCATGCCGGTCATCGCGACGGTGTCCCCCCTTGACGTCGAGGCGATGGTCTCGATCCTCACTGAGCCGCGCAACGCGCTCATCAAGCAGTACCAGCGCATGTTTGAGATTGACGGCGTCGCGCTCGACTTTGACGAAGAGGCGATCCGCGCGATCGCCGAGCAGGCGCTTGAGCGCGGTACGGGGGCGCGCGGGCTGCGCGCCATCCTCGAAGAGGTGCTGCAGGAGTCAATGTTTGAGGTGCCCGGTCGCGATGACATCGCGCGGGTCGTGGTGACGCGAGAGACGGTCATGGACCGCGTGATTCCCGCATTCATCGCGCGCGAACCCGAAGAAGAGGCCGGCGCAGCCTAGCCGCGCTAGCCGCGCCTGGCGCGCTCGCCGCGCCCGCCACGCTCGCCGCGCGGTTAGAGAGCCAGGACCGGCGCTTCCGCCACCGTCGCGTCCGTGTCTGCGCCCACCAGCGTGAGCTCGCGCGCGCGCCCGGCAGCCATGACGTCCGATCGGGCCGCCTCAACGAGCATCACCGCCCCGGCGGGAAGCGACAACTGCACGGACGTCAGCTCCGTGCGCTGCGACACCTTTGCCTCGGACTTGACCTTGCGCAACGCGGCGAGCGCGGTGCCAGCGGCGGCGAGCACGCGCGGGTCAGCCTCGACGCGCACGGGCGACGGCCAATGGGCGCGGTGCACGGATCCCTCGCGGAACCACGACCACACCTCCTCGGTCGCAAAGGGAAGCACGGGGGCGAACAGGCGCAGGAACACCTCGAGCGCCTGGGTGAGCGCGGAGCGTGCCGACGCCGCCGCGGGCGAGCACGGCGCGAACGGATCGATGGGCTCGCCAAGGGCAGCGCCGTCGTACGCGCGCTCCTTCACCAGCTCGACGTAGTCATCGCAGAACGTCCAGAAGTACGTCTCGGCAACTTCGAGCGCGCGCGTGTGGTCGTAGGTATCGAGCGCGGCCGTCGCGCCGGCGACGACGTCAGCGAGTCCGGCAAGCATCGCGAGATCGAGCGCCTCGGTCACCGGCGCGGCCGTCACGTGCGCCGCCGCTCCCACTCCGGCGTCGAGGGAGTCCGCGGCGGCGGTCGAGATCCCGCTCGCACCAAGCACGAACTTCGACACGTTGAGCACCTTCATCGCGAGGCGGCGGCCCACCTTCATCTGGCCCTCGTCGAAGGCGGCATCGGTGCCCAGTCGCGCGGACGCCGCCCAGTACCGCACCGCGTCTGACCCGTGGGTCTCAAGCAGTCCCATCGGGGTGACGACGTTGCCCTTCGACTTCGACATCTTCTTGCGATCGGGGTCGAGGATCCAGCCCGAGATTGCCGCGTTCTTCCACGGCAAAGTGCCGTGTTCCGCGTGCGAGCGCACGACGGTTGAGAACAGCCACGTGCGAATGATGTCCTGACCCTGCGGCCTGAGGTCCATGGGGAACGTCCGCGCGAACAGATCCGGATTGTCGCGCCAGCCGCACACAATCTGAGGCGTGAGCGACGAGGTCGCCCACGTGTCCATGATGTCCTTTTCGCCGATAAAGCCGCTCGGCACGCCGCGCTGCGACTCGTCAAATCCCGGGGCAGACTCGGCCGACGGGTCGACGGGCAACGATGCCTCCGACGGCACGATCGGCGCGTCCCACACGGGATTGCCTTCGGCGTCGAGCGGGTACCACACGGGGATCGGCACGCCGAAGAACCGCTGACGGGAGATCAGCCAGTCGCCGGTGAGTCCCTTCACCCAATTCTCGTAGCGCACCCGCATGAAGTCGGGCTCGAATCGCAGCTCAGCGCCGCGCGCGACCAGGTCCGCGTTGAGGTCCGCGTCGCGGCCGCCGTTCTTGATGTACCACTGGCGAGTGGTGACGATCTCGAGCGGCTTGTCGCCCTTCTCGAAGAACTTGACCGGGTGCTGGGTGGGCTTCGGCTCGCCCTCCATCACCCCTGCTTCGCTCAGCATTTCGACGATTCGCTGCTGGGCGGAGAACACCGTCTTGCCGGCCAGCTCCGCGTACGCGGCCACCCCGCCGTCCGACGCGATCGCCTCGGGGGCCTCCGCCAGGAACCGGCCATCCCACCCGAGCACGGGCCGGGTCGGCAGGGACAGTTCGCGCCACCACGTCACGTCGGTGATGTCGCCGAACGTGCAGATCATGGCGATCCCCGAACCCTTGTTTGGCGACGCCAAATGGTGCGCCACGATGGGCACCTCAACGTCAAACAACGGCGTCACGACGGACGTGCCGAACAGCGGCTTGTAGCGCTCGTCATCCGGGTGCGCGACGAGCGCCACGCAGGCCGGCAGCAGTTCGGGACGGGTGGTCTCGATGTGCACCGGGTGGTCCGAGCCCGACGCTGCCGCCGCGTCCGCGGCCTTGGCGAACGCGAGCCGGTGGTACGCGCCGGGGCGGTCGCGGTCCTCGAGTTCAGCCTGGGCGACGGCCGTGCGGAAGGTGACGTCCCACAGCGTCGGCGCCTCCGCCTGGTAGCACTCGCCCCGCGCAAGTGCGCGCAAGAACGCCTGTTGCGCGACGGCCTGCGACGAGGGCGAGATGGTCTGGTAGGTCCTTGACCAGTCGACGGAGAGGCCGAGGTGGCGCCACAGCGCCTCGAACTGCTTTTCGTCGGCGTCGGTCAGTTCTTCGCACAGCTCCACGAAGTTTCGGCGCGAGATCGGCACCTGGTCGGCGGCGCGTGCGGAGTGGCCGTCGCCGCCCTCGAACGGGGGAGTGAAGTCGGGGTCGTAGTGGAGCGTGGGGTCGCAGCGCACGCCGTAGTAGTTCTGGACGCGTCGTTCGGTTGGCAGGCCGTTGTCGTCCCACCCCATCGGGTAAAAGACCTCGCGGCCGCGCATCCGCTGGTAGCGAGCGATGACATCCGTGTGCGTGTAGGAGAAGACGTGGCCGACGTGCAGAGAACCCGAAACGGTTGGCGGCGGGGTGTCGATCGAATACACCTGGTCTCGCGTGGCGGACTCGTCGAAGCGGTAGATCCCGGAGGCCTCCCAGGCGTCGTTCCAGCGGTCTTCGAGTCCGTCGACGGTGGCCTTGTCAGGGATGCGCGACGTCATGGCGGACATTCTCGCAGACGCGCGCGCACCCCCCGCGCGCTACAACGTGACAGCGCTGATTGGGTCGGTTGTGGGCTGGAGCGAACCGCCTTGAGGTTCTACCGAGACGGCGATCGCCACGGCGTCCGCGAGCGAATCGGGAGCTGCGGCGGTGAAGTCGCCGGCGGGGAACGTCGGCCCTGGATCGATCGTGCCATCGGCATTGACGATCCACAGCTGGTACGTCTGGCCGGCTTCCAGGGCAGGCGTCGTCCCCGTCGCCCCAAAGGCGCCGAGGGTCTTCGAATACACGAGCTCAGCGTCGCCGACGCCGAGGGCAACGGTGGTCGCGTCCGGCGCCTCGCGGATGCGGTCGAGTTCGGCGAGCGTCGCGTCCTTCGGCGTTCCGAGGGAGAGCAGCGCGACGCCGATTCCCGCCACCGCGAGCAACGCGGCGACCGCGGCGAACAGGCGCACCAGCGGCCTTCCGAGGAAGGGCACGACGTTCGAGGATTCCTGCGCGGCGACGGGCGGCGTCACTTGCGGGGTGACAGCCACTCCGGCCGCGATTCGCGCGGCGAGGTTCGCGGGCAACTTTGCGTCGTCTTCGTCGTCCTCGAGCAGGGCATCGATGACGACGTCGAAGCTCGCGAGCTCTTCGCGGCACGTGTCGCATCCGCTCAGGTGTGCTTCGAATTCGGCCGTTTCCGCGGGGTCGAGCGCGCCGAGTGCGTATGCGCCGACGAGTTCGTGCGGGTTCTCGCTCATGAGTCCACCTCCGTGAGCGCGCTTCTCAGCGCTGTTAACGCGTCCCGGATGCGCGTCTTCGCGGTCCCAAGGGGGACAGCGAGATCCGCGGAAATCTCGGTATGGGTGCGGCCGGCGTAGAAGGCCAACTCCACCGCACTTCGCTGCTTGTCTGTCAGTGTCGCCATCGCGGCGCGCACACGTGCGCTTTGCCTTGCCGCATAGTCGCGGTCGACGACGGTGTCCGCCAGCGGCGCCACGGGTTCCGGAGCGAAGCTCGCCTCGGTCTCGTGTTGGTCGCGCTGGCGTTGCTCCCGCCTGACGCGGTCGATGGCTCGACGGTGCGCAATCGTGAGGATCCACGCTTTGGCTGAGCCGCGAGCCGGGTCAAATTCGGGCGCCTTGCGCCACGCTTCGACGAGGGCTTCTTGCGCGACATCTTCGGCCATGGACGGGTCACGCACGACTCGCTCGGCGAGCCGATATACCTGCGCCATGGTGGCCTTGTAGACGGCCTCGAAGGCGTTGGCGTCGCCGCGCCCAGCCGCGAGTAGCGAGTCCTCCAGTGTCACGGCGTCTGGCACCGCGCGGAGGTGGCGACCGTCCATGCGCCCCTCCCTTCGTTCGGACGGGTCCATCCAAGCACTGCGGGACGCGGATGCGGTAGCGCTGCCTAATCTCGCGTGTGGCATGGTGCCTCCTTCATCGCGATGGGCCGCCCCGCGCCCCTCAGTCGGCGCGGGGCGGCGGCTCGCTAGGCGGATACGGTTGAGCGCGGTGCCGCTGCCCGCGTGCGCGGCTTGTCTGCAAACGCCGCGAGTCCGATCAGCAGCAACGCACTGCCCGCGTGGAGCACGTTGTCAGCCCCGTTGAGCGCGAGAATATTGAGCGCATGCTCTCCGCCGATGAAGGGTCCCGCCGCAGCGAGCGCGAGGTAAGCGGTTCCGATGATCCCGTTCGTGACGCGGGCGGCCTTGAGTGATGCGCGAGCCGCCGCGATCATCGCGACGCCGATGAGCAAATGTGCGACGTTGTGCCCCACGTTGACCTCGAAAATCCCGAGTAGCTTTCCGCCTTCGTGGCCTAGCGCCTCGTGGCCACCTGAAACGGTGAATCCGAGCAGGCCGACCAGCACGTATACGCCTCCGAAGGCGTAGCCGATGGTGCGATTCATGGTTGTTCTCCCCACGCAGTTGTGTGCACGCCGGTCGCGTGCATCGGAGGTTCGCGCGAGGGGAAGATGCGGATTGGTCGGCGTGTCGCGAGGGCAATTTGTCCGGTTGGTAGAGCGGCGCAGGCGCCGCGGGCTACCCTCTCAATCGTGAGTGAAGCGTCCGTCCGTCCCGAGTTTCTGAGGGCCATGGAGACGTTTGACGCGGGCGTCGGCGGCTCGTTGTCGCCGCGATTGCGAGAGCTGCTCAAGCTTCGCGTTTCCCACATCAACGGGTGCGCGTTTACCGTGCGGATGGCCTCCGAGACGCTCGGCCGCATGGGAGCGCGAGTCGACCTGATCAGCGCCCTGGCGAGGCCGGTTTCGCTCGTGAAGCTTGAGCTCCTTGACCCGCCCGAGGTGGCGGCGCTCCGGTTTGCAGAGGTGCTGACCGACGCTCCTCGCGGGATCGAGCCGGCGGCGCGCGACGCCGCGGCCGAACACTTTTCTCCCGAGCAACTCGGGGCGATCGTCGAGGTCGTCGCGGTGACGAACGCCTGGAACCGCGTCACCCGCGGCACCGAGTAAGAATTTCCCGCAGCGCGGAATCGACAGCCGCGCATCCGCGTTGTCAGTCCTGGGCCTTTTCATGGGTCCTGTCCGCCAGGGGGGCGGACGAATCCCCGGAGGTTACCCGTGACCGAACAGTCTGCTGCGCCCGTCCTTGATCCCAATCGCTGGCGCATGCTCGCCGTGATCGCGGTCTCTCAACTCATGATCGTTCTCGACGGATCGATTGTGAACGTCGCGCTCCCGCATATCCAAGAAGCCCTCGACATTTCCGACGCCAACCGCCAGTGGGTCGTCACGGCCTACACGCTCGCCTTCGGCTCGCTCCTGCTCCTCGGGGGACGCATCGCGGATTACTGGGGACGTAAGCGCACCTTCACCGTCGGCCTCATCGGTTTCGCGGCGGCGTCGGCCCTCGGCGGCATGGCCCCGAGCCAGGAGTACATCTTCGCCGCACGGGGCCTGCAGGGCCTGTTCGCTGCGTTGCTCGCTCCCTCGGCGCTGTCGCTCATGACGGTCGCGTTCACGCAGCCGAAGGAGCGCGCGAAGGCGTTCGGCGTCTTCGGCGCTATCTCGGGTGGTGGCGCGGCGATTGGCCTGATCCTCGGCGGAATCCTCACGGACGGCCTCGGGTGGCGGTGGGTCCTGTGGGTCAACGTGCCGATCGCGCTCGTGACGGCGATCCTCGCGTTCTTCATCGTCAAGGAGTCGAAGTCGGACGGCCATCCGTCCTACGACCTTCCCGGGGCGGCGCTCGCGACGGGCGGCCTGCTCGCACTCGTTTACGGCTTCACGCGCGCGGCGCAACCGTCGGCCGGTTGGGGCGACCCGCTCACGATCGCGTGCCTGTCAGGGGCCGCGCTTCTGCTCATCACGTTTGTGCTCGTCGAGCAGCGCGTGAAGAACCCGCTGCTGCCCCTCAGAATCCCCGCGGACCCGATCCGCGGCGGCTCGTACCTCACGTTCCTGCTCGTGGGCGCCGGCCTGTTCGCGATGTTCCTGTTCCTCAGCTTCTACATGCAGGGCGTGCTCGGATACACCGCGCTGCAGGCTGGTCTGCACTTCCTGCCGTTCTCGGTCGGGATCATCCTCACCGCTGGCATCGTGGCGCGGCTCATGCCTGTCACCGGCCCGCGGCCGCTGATGATCGGCGGGCTCGCGACGGCCGCCACCGGCATGCTGCTGCTCCTACGCATCACGCCGGAGGACCACTACTGGACGACGGTGTTCCCGGCCATCTCGTTGATGAGCGTCGGCATGGCGTTCGTGTTCATTCCCACGTCGTCCACGGCGCTGCTCGGCGTCAAGTCGCGCGACGCCGGCATCGCGTCCGCCCTGCTCAACACCTCGCAACAGGTCGGCGGTTCGGTGGGTCTCGCGCTGCTGTCGACTCTGTCCCTCGCGGCACAGAACAGGTCGGTCGACCTCATCGGCACCACGACGCGCACCCTCGACGACGGCACAGTCATCGAGGTGCCACAGCCCGAGTCGCTCGTCGCCGGCTTCCACGCGGGCTTCATCTGGGGCGCGGTCTTGCTGGGGCTCGGCCTGCTCTCGACGCTGATCTTCGTGCGAGTGAAGAAGCACGAGTTCCACGCGGCTCACGATGACCAGGACGAGGTGGATCCCGCGCTCGCCATCTAGCCGCGCCGGCTCCGGTTCGTACGACGGTTCAAACCCGCACGCGACGCAAATCCGTGCGCGACGCAAATCCGCGAGCGACGCAAATCCGCGAGCGACGCAAATCCGCGAGCGACGCAAAGCCTCGGGCGACGCAAAGCCTCGGGCGACGCAAATCCGCGCGCGACGCCAGTCCCGGGAGTAGCCTCGCCGGCATGATCAGGTTTCTTGTCAGGTTGGCGATCTACCTCGGCAGCGCAGCCCTCGCGCTGTGGGTGACGTCCCTCGTGCTGGTTGACTTCGACGTCACCTTCACGGGGCTTGTCCTCACCTCCGCGATCTTCGCGGTCGTTCAGAGCGCCGTCGGCTGGCTCCTCCACGCGATGACGCACACCTACGCGCGCGTCCTCGGGGGCGGCGTCGGGCTGGTGACGGCGTTCGTGTCGCTGCTCGTCACCACGTCGTTGCGCTCGGGGCTTACCATCACGGGATTCACGACGTGGATCCTCGCGACCCTGATCGTGTGGCTGTTGACGGCGCTCGCGGGGTGGCTGCTTCCGCTGATCTTCTTGCGCAAGGGCGCGAAGGGGCGCGCGCACCGGGACTGATCCGCGTTGCGGGGTCGTTGGCGAGCTGGCGCGCTGGGTCGTTGGCGCTCCGGATCGCTGGCGCGCTGGGTCGTTGGCGCACTGGGTCGTTGGCGCGCGGGACCGCGGGCGCGCTGGCGCGCTGGGTCGCTGGCGCGCGGGACCGCGGGCGGCGATGACGATGAGCCCGTTCATTCAAGTCGCCCTGTTGATTCAGGTCGCCCTGGTCAATCGGGTCAATGTGGCGATGTG
>JAHEMW010000081.1 GCA_024643505.1 Demequinaceae bacterium | reverse complement strand
CCGCGTTCTGAAGCGCGGTGATGATGCCGCGCGAGAGGCCGTCGTAGGGCGAGAGCACGCCGTCGACCTTGGAGCCGTCGGAGTACGTGGAGGTCAGGAGGTCTTCCATGCGCTTCTGCGCCGTCTCCTGCTCCCAGCGCAAAATCGCGGCCTGTTCGATGTCGGTCTGACCCGACTTCACGACGAGTGTGCCCTTGTCGATGTACGGCTTGAGCGTGTCAACCGCGCCATTGAAGAAGAAGAAGGCGTTGTTGTCGTCGAGCGAGCCCGCGAAGAGCTCAATGTTGAACGGGCCTGCGGCGGAGCCTTCGGAACCGTCTGCGTTGAGAACGCCGAGTCCAACCAGCAGCGACGTGGCCTGCTGGACGCCGACCTTGTAGTTGTCGAACGTCACGTAGAAGTCGACGTTTGCGCTGTTGCGGATGAGGCGGTCGTACGAAATGACCTTGGCGCCTGCGGCCGCGGCCGCGTCGAGCTGTGACGAGATCGCCGTGCCGTCGATGGCCGCAATGATGAGCAGTTTCGCACCGTTGGTGATCATGCCGTCGAGCTGCTGCGACTGCGTCGGAATGTCGTTGTTCGCGTACTGAAGGTCGACCTGGTAGCCGAGAGCTTCGAGGCCGGTCTTGACGGCGGCGCCGTCTGCGATCCAGCGCTCGGAGGTCTGCGTCGGCATCGATACGCCGATCAGGCCACCCTCTGTCATGCCACCTGAGGTAGACGGCTCTGGCTCACCAGCGCCCCCGCCACTGCATGCCGCGAGCACGAGCGCCATGAGCGCTCCGGCGGCTGCTCCAAGGAACTTCCTTGACTTCATATCTCCTCCTTGAGATGCAGTCGGCATCGGCGCCCACCGCAGTGCTTCCAGTATGTTCACGTTCACATTTGTCGTCAATCGCACACGGTTACGAAATGGTCACGGTTTCCCGCTGTGCCCGTGGCGCCTTCAATATGCCCGCTTGCTCCCCACATTGGCACGGCTCGTGCGCTCGCGCGCGTTGGCGCGACGACACTGACGACTCGCCGAGCGCGCGACCCCGCGGCTACCGGTGCCGACTCAGCGCTGGGTGAGGCGGTAGTACGCCGAGTTCCACGCGAGCTCGCGGTGGAAGTCAGCAACGGTCGTGTCGTCGTCGATCACGAGCAGCTCCACGCCGATCATGCGCGCGAAGTCGCGAACGACGTCGGGATCCAACTGAGTGCTCATCACGGTGTGATGCGCGCCGCCCGCCGCAAGCCACGCTGACGTCGCCGTGGTGAAATCCGGCTTCGCCTTCCACACCGCGTGACCGACCGGAAGGTGCGGCATCGCCTCCGGAAGCGGCACGTTCTCCACCACATTCATGACAAGCCTGAACCGCTCCCGCATATCGCTCAGGGCAACCACGACGGCGGGACCGGCGTCGGCCGTGAAGACGAGCCGAACCGGATCCTCCTTGCCACCGATGCCGAGTGGGTGGACCTCCAGGCGCGCGCGCTGGGATGACAACGACGGGCTCACCTCGAGCATGTGTGCGCCGAGGGAAAGTTCGTGCCCCGGCGTGAGGTCGTACGTGTAGTCCTCCATGAGGCTCGCGCCGCCTGGCAGGCCCGACCCCATGACGGCGCTGAGATGAACGAGCACCGCCGTCTTCCAGTCGCCCTCGCCGCCAAACCCGTAGCCGTCGGCCATGAGGCGCTGAACGGCGAGCCCCGGGAGCTGCCGCAAGGTGCCGAGGTCTTCGAAACTGTCGGTAAACGCCTGGAAGCCGCCGTCCTCAAGGAATCCGCGCAGCCCAATCTCGATAGCTGCCCCATACCGAAGGGAGTCGTGACGAGAGGCGCCAGGGAGCAACTCGGGCGCGACGTCATACCGCTCGATGTACTCGGCGATCAACGCATCGATCTGCTCGTCCGTCGCCGCGTGAACGCGATCGGCGAGCTCCGTGACGCCCCACGTGTTCACTTGGGTCCCCAGGACGATCTCGGCTTCGGTCTTGTCCCCCTCCGTCACCGCCACGTAACGCATGTTGTCGCCGAAGCGCGCGACCTTGAGCGATTTCGCGGCGGCCCGGCCGACGGCGGCGCGGGACCATGTGCCGATGCGCCGGGTGACGGTGCGATCCGAGGCGTGGCCGACGACGGTGGTGCGGGGCACGTCGAGTCTGGTTTCGATGTAGCCGAATTCCCGATCGCCGTGTGCCGCCTGGTTGAGGTTCATGAAGTCGAAGTCGATCGTCGCCCAGGGCAGTTCGCGATTGGCCTGCGTGTGGAAATGCAGGAGCGGCTTCTGCAGCGCGACGAGGCCCGCGATCCACATCTTGGCGGGACTGAAGGTGTGCATCCACGTGATCACGCCAATGACCTTCGGGTCAGCGTTGGCGGCCATGATCGTCGCGAGAATCTCGTCGCGACTCTTGACGACTGGCTTCCACTGGAGCGTGACGGGAATGTCGCCGGAGCTCACAAGTTCATCGACCACTGCCTGCGACTGACTCGCCACTTGAGCCAGCACCTCGTCGCCGTAGAGCGTCTGGCTTCCGGTCAGAAACCACACCTCGTAGTCGGTGAGATTCGGGACGATGCTTGTCATGCGAGGCCTCCCTGTGGCGCCTGTCCATACACGTTCTGGTAGCGGTCAAAAAGCGAATCGATGTACTGCGGCTCGATGGGTACGAGCTCGCCGCCCTGGCGCGCGATGTGAACCGTACGCGCGACGTCCTCGCACATCACCGCCGCCTTGACGGCGTCGCGCGCATCCTTG
This sequence comes from Demequinaceae bacterium, assembly GCA_024643505.1. Taxonomy (GTDB): domain Bacteria; phylum Actinomycetota; class Actinomycetes; order Actinomycetales; family Demequinaceae; genus Demequina. The sequence continues at coordinate 5,268 of JAHEMW010000081.1, read as the reverse complement.
CCAATCGTGAAGACGCCATGATTCGCCATGAGAACGGCCCGAGATCGGTGGCCTTCGAGCGTCGCGACGATCCCGCGCCCGATCGACTCGTCCCCAATGATCGCGAACGGGCCAACCGGGATCTCCCCGCCGAACTCGTCGGCCATACCCGTGATGACGCACGGGATCGGTTCACGACGCGCCGCCCAGGCGGTCGCATAAGTCGAGTGGGTGTGGACGACGCCGCCGACGTGAGGCATGGCGCGATACACGTAAGCGTGTGCGGCCGTGTCACTCGAGGGACTGCGATCCGAACCGGGAGACCCCGGGACCACGCGCCCGTCGAGGTCGCAAAGAATCATGGTGTCAGCGCTGAGGTCGTCGTAGTCGACGCCGGAGGGCTTGATAACGAAGTGCTGCGTGCCGGGCACGCGCTCTGAGACGTTGCCGGCGGTCCACGCGACGAGGTTGTATCGCGTGAGCTCCGAATGGAGTGCGGCAACCTTGTCGCGGCTCGCCCGGATGGCCGACACTTGCTCGGGGGTGAAACTGGTCATGAACGGGCCTCCTTGCCCTAAGCGCCGCCGTCTTGGCTCTTGCGTCGCTCACTTCGCCTTGAATATTAACGTTAACATAGCGCTTCCGACGGCGCCTGTCACGGCGAAAATGCGTTCACGTTGGCGTGCCCATGGGTCAATGGGTCAATGGGTGACGCCAGGTCGAGTCGACCTCGGCGCCTCACCCCCGCGGCGGAGCGGTCGACTCACGCTCGACAAGCCACGGCAACGGAGCAACCGGCACGCGCTCGTCGTCCCCTGCCAGTCTCGCCACGACGCGGGCAACCGCCTCATGCCCCACCTGAGTGAAATCCTGATGCACGGTCGTGAGCGGCGGAACGAAGTGCGCCGCCTCGGGGATGTCGTCGAACCCGACGACGCTGACGTCGCCCGGCACGTCCACGCCGCGAGTGCTGAGCGCATGCAGAACGCCTTGGGACATCTGGTCGTTTCCGACGAAGACGCCCGTCACCGAAGGGTCGATGCGCAGCCCCTCCCGGTAGCCAGACTCCGAGCTCCAATCCCCTTCGAGCGCCTCGAAGCGTTCAAGCCCGCGCTCATCGATGAACGCGTCGAACGCGACCTTGCGCTGGATTCCGTCGCCTGAGGCGAGTGAACCCGCGATGTGCTGGAGCCGGCGGTGCCCGAGCTCATACAGATGCTCGAGCGCGAGGCGCGTGCCGTGAACCTGATCGACCGCCACAGCCAAGTCGCCGGAAAAACTGGTGTTCCACACGTACGCGGTCGGCAGATCCGAAACCGCCGACTCCACCAGTTCGACAGCGCTCGGATACTGCGCGATCACCACGAGCGCGTCGATGTTGCGTCCAAGGAGGAACTCGAGCGCGTCCGCCATACCTTCAGCGTCGTCCGACGCCATGGTGATGAGGGGATGAAGACCCGCCTCCGTCGTCGCGCCCTGAATGGCGTACATGAGGCTCATGGGCCCGTAGTCCGCCTGCGCGGGTGCGATGACGCCGACGGCCTGCGAGCGCCCGGTCACGAGCGTGCGCGCCGCGACATTGCGGCGATATCCAAGCGCCTGAATCGCTTCCTGCACACGCTCGCGCGTCTCGGGGCGAATTCCGGAGAAGTCGTTCAGGACGCGAGAAACTGTCTGGTGAGACACGCCCGCGCGCGCAGCAACGTCGTGCATGCTCGGCGCGCGCGTCTTTTCGCCCATGGTGACCTCCGTGGCCACGATAGCGCCCGCAGTTTTGGCGGCCAAAATGACGACCAGGCGGCGGACCCCGCCACCCTTCGGCTACGGTCCCGACGCTATGCTGGAGGAGCCTCCCAACGCCGCGTTGGCGCCGACATACCGCCGGGAGCGCACGCACCAGGTGGAGGACCAATGATTGCGATCCCGTCCGTCGCAGCGACAGCCGCTTCTTTCGAGCAGCACTACGGCTACCCGCCGCACGGCGTGTGGTCCGCTCCTGGGCGCGTCAACCTCATCGGCGAACACACGGATTACAACCAGGGCCTGGTCTTCCCGTTTGCGATCGAGCGCAGGACGTGGTGCGCGGTGGGCCACAGAGAAGACCGCATCCTCCGCGCGGCGTCCGGCGCGATGCCCGACGCGGCCGAAGTGAGCCTCGACGAACTCGGTCCCGAGCAACTCCAAGGATGGTCCGCGTACGTGTTCGGCGTCGTGTGGGCCCTCGGACAGCATGGAGTCGACCTCAGCGGGCGGCCCGGCGTTGACCTCGAACTCGCGTCCGACGTCCCGCTCGGCGCCGGACTCTCCTCAAGTGCCGCGATCGAATGCGCCGTCGCGCTTGCCCTCAATGACGAGTGGGAGCTCGGCCTCACTCGCGAGCAACTTGTATCAGTTTGTCAACTCGCTGAGAACAAGGCCGTTGGGGCGCCGACCGGCAATATGGACCAGTCTGCGTCCCTCCTCGGACAAGCCGATCACGGGGTGCTCCTTGACGTGAGGGCAGGCTCCAGCGAGCTCGTTCCCCTGCACTTCGCGGATGAGGACCTCGCCCTTCTCGTCATGGACACGCGCGTGAGCCACGCACACGCGGACGGCGGATACGGCGCGCGACGCGCGTCGTGCGAGCGCGGCGCCGCCCAGATGGGCGTGACGTCGCTGCGAGAACTCGGACCGGACGACCTTCCGCGCATCGCCGCGACGCTCGACGAGGAGACCTTCCGGCGCGTTCGGCACATCGTCACCGAAAACCAGCGGGTGGCCGACACGGTCGCCACTCTGCGCGCGTCGGGTCCACGGGCGATCGGTGACTTGCTCGCCGCCTCGCACGCCTCGATGCGCGACGACTTCGAGATCTCCGTCCCCGAACTCGACCTTGCGGTCGCGACGGCAGTCGCCAACGGTGCGATTGGCGCACGCATGACCGGTGGCGGATTCGGCGGTGCCGCGATCGCGCTCGTGCCACATAACCTCGTCGACGCCATTGGCGACGCCGTGCATGAGGCCTTCGCCGACCGCCATTTCACCCAGCCAAACATCTTCACGGTTGTCCCATCACAAGGAGCGAGACGAGATGCGTAGGTGCACGGCATGAGCTGGATGGTCACTGGCGGGGCGGGATACATCGGTTCGCACGTCGTGCGGGCTTTGGCCGACGCTGGAATCACGCCGGTCATTCTCGACGACCTGTCGAGCGGCATCGAAGGATTCATCCCGGACGGCGTCGCGTTCGTGCGGGCATCCATCCTTGAGGAAAGCGCGGTCACCGAAGCGCTGGTCGAGCACGGGGTCACCGGCGTGATCCACTGCGCTGGCTACAAGTACGCCGGCGAGTCAGTGAAATACCCGGTCCACACGTACCGCCAGAACGTCGAGGGCACGGGCGTGCTCCTCGACGCGATGGCGGCGGCTGGCGTCGGGAATCTCGTCTTCTCATCGTCGGCTGGCGTCTACGGAACGCCGCCGACCGAGGTTGTCACCGAATCGACCCCGGTGGGGCCCGAATCCCCGTATGGCGAGTCGAAACTTATCGCTGAGTGGCTGATTCGAGACCAGGTGCGGGCGACCGCGATGGCAGGAACGGCGCTCAAGGCGACGTGCCTGCGGTACTTCAACGTCGTCGGGTCCGGCTATCTCGACATCTACGACGCGTCTCCACACAACCTCTTCCCCAAGGTGTTCACGGCGATCCAGGCCGGACGGGCGCCGCAGGTCAACGGCACCGACTATGCGACACCCGACGGAACGTGCGTGCGCGACTACGTTCACGTTGGGGACCTCGCGCTCGCTCACGTCGCTGCTGCGCAGCGGCTCGAGGCGTCAGAACCTGTCGAAGAGGTCTACAACCTCGGTTCCGGGGCCGGCACGTCTGTGCGCCAGATTGTGGATGCCATCGTCGCCGCGACGCAGACTGATCTCACGCCCGTCGAGGGGCCGCGTCGCGCCGGCGACCCGGCCATGATTGTTGCCGACGGAGTGCTCGCCGCCCGCGACCTTGGCTGGCAGATGCGCCACGACGTCACGTCCATGGTCGAATCCGCATGGGCGGCGCACCCGAAAGACTAGTCCCAACCGAGTTCGTGGAGCCGGTCGTCGTCGATCCCAAAATGGTGGGCGATCTCATGGACAACGGTCACGGCAACCTCGTCACGTACGTCCTCCGCGTCCTCGCACATCCGCAGGGTCGGATTCATGTAGATGAGAATGCGGTCCGGCAGCTCGCCGTGACCCCAGTCACCGCGATCGGTCAGGGCGACGCCATCGTAAAGACCAAGCAGGTCTGGGTCGTCGCCCTCGGGCTCGTCTTCGACGAGGATGACAACGTTGTCGAGCAGATCAAGCAACTCGTCCGGAATCGAATCGAGCGCGTCGTCCACTGCCGCCTCGAACTCCGTGCGAGTCATCGTTACCACCGCACCATTGTGGCCGAGCCGCTCCGCACTTGGTGTTACCACGGCTCACCCGTATGATTCAGAGGTCCTTGGCGCCCGCGATGCGGGCGCTAGGAGCCCTCATCGTCTAGCGGCCTAGGACGCCGCCCTTTCACGGCGGTAGCACGGGTTCGAATCCCGTTGGGGGTACGGCTGTTTACAGTCGATGGTTTACACTCTCTCTGGTCTCCATGTGAGGCAGCGAGGCCCTGTAGCGCAGTTGGTTAGCGCGCCGCCCTGTCACGGCGGAGGTCGCGGGTTCAAGTCCCGTCAGGGTCGCGGGTATGAATGCCCCTTCTTCACCGGAGGGGCTTTCGTCTCAGTGGGGCGCGGCTTCTCGCCGACGCCGCTCCCCGCGCGGCTCTGTAGCTCAGTTGGTAGAGCGCACGACTGAAAATCGTGAGGTCACGGGATCGACGCCCGTCGGAGCCACTGTTGTGAGCGACCTCTCCACACAGGGGGTCGCGACTCGCCGCATTCTCGCTCCGAAATGTCCGGTTTGACCGATTCGAGAGCAGATTTGCGTGGAGAGGTCGCACGGGCGCGGGTCTCACGCGTTTGCGCAACCGTGCCGATACCCGATGTACTAGTCGTACGCCACCAGGGAGTAAAAATGCCGTCGAGCTTCGCGAAATCCATCCTCAACATGCTGTTCGTGACGCTGCTCGGTAACTGGCTCGGCACCATCCGCGCCGAGATCGAGGTCGCGAAGATCGAGACTCAGGTGAAGCTGCGTGAGATCGGCAAGGGCGTCGCGCTGCTCGTGGTGGCAGGCGCGTTCGCATTCATGATGCTGCTGCTTGGGCTCACGTCGGCGGTGCTTGCACTCTCGAAGGTCATGGAGCCGTGGGTCGCCGCGATC
>JAHEMW010000009.1 GCA_024643505.1 Demequinaceae bacterium | reverse complement strand
GCGCGGTGGTGGCGGGGGCGCGGTGGAGGCGGGGGCGCGCTCAGTCGGCCTGGAGCGTGACTTTCGAACCATGCTCGATCGTGCGCGACACGGTGCAGGTCTTCTCGTGCGCCGCCTTGAGCGCGGGCTCCACGCGCGCGCGCGCCTTGTCGCCGTCCTCTCCCTCGGGAAACTCGACGTGGAATGTCACCACGATGTCGCGCAAGATGGTGGCGCCGTCGTTCAGCACCTTGTCCGCGGTGACGGTCGCCTCGAAGACGGTAGGTTCCGCGCGGCGCGACGTCATCATGTCGAGATCGGTACCCGAACAGCCGGCGACGGCGGCAAGCAGCAACTCGACGTTGCCAAACCCGCCCTCCGCGTTGTGCCCGAAGCGCAGTTGCGCGCCCTCCGCGTTGGTCGCGACGTAGACGCCAAGCGCCTCCCGCCGCACCGTGACCGTGCGCTTGCTCACTTGTTCCATGTCGGTGATCCTTTCACGGGTCTACACGCGACACACGGCGGAATGCCGCGCGGTGCCGAAGCCCGGCCCGCGTTGGCCGCACAAGCGCCCAGCGGGTACACTCTTGCGCACATCTCGGCGCGCGCGTCGACCAAGCGCAATGGCGAGCCCGCCGCGCACCCACCCTCACGAGGAACCATGACAGAGCACACGAACGCCCCTGCTCCCACGTCCGCCTTTCCTGGCGGCACCATTCTCGGATACCCCCGTATCGGCCGAATGAGGGAGCTGAAGAAGGCGCTCGAATCTTTCTGGAAGGGCGCGACGACCGCAGCCGACCTTGAGGCCGCCGCCGCCGATCTGCGCGCCGAGAACCGGGAGCGCCTCGCCGCGCTTGGCCTTGGGCGCACCACCTCGGCCATTCCCTCGAACTTCTCGTTCTACGACCACGTGCTCGACGCCGCAGTCACCTTCGGCGCAGTTCCGACCCGGTTCGCCGATGTTCGCAACGAGTTCGGCGCGGTTGACCTTGCGGGCTACTCCACCATCGCGCGCGGCGTTGGCGACAAGGCCCCTCTCGAAATGACCAAGTGGTTCGACACTAACTATCACTACTTGGTTCCGGAGATCGGTCCGGAGACACACTTCGCGCTGTCCTCGACTCGCTGGGTCGAGGAGTTCCTTGAGGCCAAGGAGGCCGGCTTCGTCACGCGCCCGGTGATCACAGGACCGCTCACCTTTCTCTACCTCGCCAAGCCGTCCGACGACGCCCCCAGCGGGTTCGAGCCGATCGAGCGCCTCGCGGACTTGCTCGCGGTCTATGTCGAACTACTCGCGGCGTTCCGCGCCGCGGGAGTCGAGTGGGTGCAGATCGACGAGCCGGTGCTCGTGGCCGACATCGACGCCGCCCGCGCCGACGTGCTCGCGCACGCCGAGACCGTGTACGGCACGCTCGCAGGCCTCGCGGACCGTCCGCAGCTGTTCGTTGCGGCGCCCTACAACTCGCTCGACGATGCGCTCCCCGTCCTCGCCTCCTCGGGCATTGAGGCGATTGGGCTCGACCTCGTACGCGGAGCGGTCCCGTCCGGGGTCGACCTCGCCGCAGTGACCGTCGTCGCCGGCGTCGTCGACGGCCACAACATCTGGCGCACCGATCTTGACGCCGCGCTGGACAAGGCCGACGCGATCGCCGCGCTCGGCGCGACGGTCGCCGTCTCGACGTCGACGTCGCTCTTCCACGTTCCGCACACCCTGCAGGGTGAGGAGCACCTCGGCGAGGAACTCCTCAGCTGGCTGGCATTTGCCGACGAGAAGGTCGGCGAAGTTGTCACCCTCGCGAAGGCCCGTGCGGAGGGTCCGGCGGCTGTCGCGGGCGCGCTATCCGACGCGCGCGCGGCGCTCGCGGATCGGGCCGCCCACCCCGGCACAAACCGCGCCGACGTTCGTGACGCGCTGGCCGATGTCACGGCCGCGGACTTCGAGCGCTCGCCTTACGCCGTGCGCGCCGACGTTCAGCAGGACCGGTTCCACCTCCCCGAGCTCGCGACCACGACGATCGGTTCCTTCCCGCAGACGCCCGCGATTCGCAAGGCACGCGCTGCGTGGGCCAAGGGCGAACTGGACGACGCGGCCTACGAGAACGCCATGAAGGCGGAGATCGCTTCCGTCATCGAGCTTCAGGAAAGCCTCGGCCTTGACGTGCTCGTGCACGGCGAGGCGGAGCGTAACGACATGGTGCAGTACTTCGCGGAACTGCTCGACGGCTTCGACGTCACCGTCAACGGATGGGTTCAGTCGTATGGCTCGCGTTGCACGCGGCCGTCGATCTTGTGGGGAGACGTTGCGCGTCCGGAGCCCATGACGGTGCGCTGGGCCGCCTATGCGCAGTCGCTGTCGGCGAAGCCGGTCAAGGGCATGCTCACCGGGCCGGTGACGATCCTCGCGTGGTCGTTCGTGCGCGACGATCAGCCGCTCGGGGTGACCGCCAACCAGGTGGGCCTCGCGCTGCGCGCCGAGATCGCAGACCTCGAAGCGGCGGGTATCGGCATCATCCAGGTCGACGAGCCCGCCCTTCGCGAACTCCTCCCGCTCAAGAAGCGCGATCAGGCCTCCTACCTCGAGTGGTCGGTGAAGTCGTTCCGGCTCGCGACCGCTGGCGCCGCGGACGCGACTCAGGTTCACACCCACCTGTGCTACTCCGAGTTCGGCGAGATCATCGACGCGATCGACGGTCTTAACGCTGACGTCACCTCCATCGAGGCGGCGCGGTCGCGCATGGAGGTCCTGCCGGCCATCAAGGGACACGGCTACGAACGGCAGATTGGCCCCGGCGTGTGGGACATTCATTCGCCGCGCGTGCCGTCCACCCAGGAGATCACCGAGTTGCTTCAGCTTGCGAAGGACTCGATTCCGGGTCGCCAACTGTGGGTGAACCCGGACTGTGGACTGAAGACGCGCGGCTACGAAGAGACGACGGCGACGCTCGAGCACATGATGGAGGCGACGCGCGCGGTCCGCGTCTCCTGAGGCGCGTTCACCGCGGGGCGATGTCTCGCTGAAAGTGGCCGACGTCGATCCATCGATCGAACTTGCGGCCCGCTTGTCGAATGGTGCCGACCTGAGCGAAGCCGAGCCGTTCGTGAAAGGCGACCGACGCGGGATGCGGCAGGGCGATCACGGCTACGACGGTGTGAACGGGCGCGTGCGGGGGGGTCGACACCGCCGCCACACGCTCGAGGAGCGCTTCGTAGAGCGCGGTGCCGATGCCCTCGCGCCGACGGAGGGCGTCGAGGTAAACGGTGGTCTCGAGGGTGTGGCGGTACGCCGAGCGCGGGCGATAGGGCGCGGCGTATGCATACCCCGAGATTCCCGCGTCGCCCTCGTCAATGAGCCACGGTAGGCCGCGTTCCTGAACCGCTTCGATCCTCGCCCACATCTCATCAACCGAGACCGGCTCGGTCTCGAACGTCGCCGTGTCGGTGGCGATGTAGTGGCTGTAGATGCGGGCGATGTCAGGAGCATCGCGCGCGGGGTCCGCGTCTCGAATCATGCGGCCATTGTGGTCCCCGTGCCCCCACGTGTCGCGCTGCCGCCAAGCACGGCGGCCCGCTGCGACCGCGCGAATCGTCTTGTCCAGGGCTCAGCTGCCCGCGGCGGATGACACGGGGTACTTGCGCGAAATCGCGCTGGCGCGCGGTAGTTTGACGACATGATGTCGGCCAGCAGTCCCGTGAAGGCGAGCTGGTCCGTGATCGGCATGCTCGCGGCGGCGCAATTCATCATGGTGCTCGACACCACGGTGATGAACGTATCGATTACGCAGGTGGTGGAGGATCTCGACACCACCGTCGTCGGCTTGCAGAGCGCGATCACCGTGTACACGCTCGTGATGGCCGCGCTCATGCTGCTCGGCGGCAAGTTGGGCGACCGCTGGGGAGCCAAGCGTGCCTTCGCGATCGGCATGGTGGTCTACGGGATCGGCTCGCTCACGACCGCGCTCGCGCCGAACCTTCAGACTCTGCTCGTGGGATGGTCGCTCGTCGAAGGCATGGGCGCCGCACTCGTCATTCCGGCGATCGCCGCCCTCACGGCGGCGACCTACGAGGGCCGGCAGCGCGCGATGGCCTACGGGATTCTCGGCGGCGTGACGGGCGCCTCCGCCGCGGCCGGTCCGCTGATCGGCGGATGGGTTGGCACCCAGTGGTCGTGGCGCTACGTCTTCGCTGGCGAGACCGTCGTCGTCGTCATCCTCGTGCTCATGCTCGGTCTGATCCCACACACCGCTGGGCGAGTCGCGCGGCTCGATGTCGGCGGAGCCTTCCTTTCGGCTGCTGCACTCGGGCTCGCAGTGTTCGGTGTGCTGCGGTCAAGTCAGTGGGGCTGGGTGCTCCCCGGCCCCAAGGTGCCGACGATCGGTGACTGGGTCGTGGCGCCGCTCGGATTGTCACCCACGTTGTGGCTGATCGTCGTCGGCTGTGGCCTACTCGTCGTGTTCGCGCGCTACGAAGTGCGGCTACGCGACGCAGGCAGAGAGCCGCTCGTCGACATGGCATTGTTCCGGAACGTGCCGCTGCGCGCGGGACTGGTGATGATCTTCTGCCAGCAATTCATCGTCATGGGCACGTTCTTGGTGATCCCCATGTACCTCCAGACCGTGCTCGGGTTCGACTCCCTCAAGACTGGAACGACGATCCTGCCGCTGTCGATCTCGTTGCTCGTCGCCGCGCTCGGTGGGTCCGCACTTACGGGCCGTTTCACTGCCCGTCGGATCGTGCAAGTGGGGGTATTGCTCATGCTGTTCGGCGAGGTCACCATGCTCGCGTTCATCGATCCCGAACTACGGAGCGCGGGTTTCTCGACTGCCCTGATCCTCGTCGGGGCCGGGATGGGGCTCCTCGCGTCGCAGATCGGCAACGTCATCATGTCGTCCGTGTCGTCCCGGCGCGGCGGCGAAGCGGGTGGGCTGCAGGGCACCGCGCAGAACCTCGGCGCGTCGCTCGGTACCGCCCTCGTCGGCTCCGTCCTCATTGCCGTATTGGCGTCCACGTTTCAATCCGGCGTGCTGCAGTCACCCGACGTGCCCGACGCCGTCAAGGTTGAAGCGGCGTCCGCCCTCGAGGCGAGCGGCAACTTCTTGTCGGTGGATCAGGTCGCCGCCGCAGCGGAGACCGCCGGACTGTCCGGTCCCGAAACCGCCGCAATCACCGAGGTGTATTCGCAGTCGCAACTCCTGGCGCTGCGCCAAGCGATCGCATCGATCGCGATCTTCGCGCTCATCGCCCTCGCTTATCTCGGTCAACTGCCGCGACGGATGCGCGCCGCCACGAACGACGCAGGAACGGCGCTGCCTGATAGCGAGCTATGAACTCGGGGTGAGTACCTTGGTTCGCGCAAGCGGTGACGGTATTCGGTCGGCGTAGCGCATGAGCAGCGAGCCGACGACGGCAAGGATCAGAACGTAGCCTGCGGCGAGCGGCCCAAGCTTGGGCTGCAGCCCGGCGGCGATACCTAGCCCCGCAATGACGATAGAAAATTCCCCGCGTGGCACAAGCGTCAGGCCAGTGCGCCACTGACCCTTTGGCCCGATGCCGACGCGTCTCGCGGCCCACACGCCCGTCGCGATTTTCGTGCCGGCGGTGATCACAGCGAGGATAAGCGCAGGGATGGCGACCGGGAGCAGGTCGCGGGGATCGATGCTGATACCGAAGAACACGAAAAAGATCCCACCGAAGACGTCTCTCAATGGCGGCAAGAGCCCGTGCACTTCGTCGGCGACCTGCCCTGACAGCGTGAGTCCGAGCAGGAACGCGCCGACCGCAGCGGACACTTGCACCGCCTCCGCTAGTCCGGCGACGAGGAACGCGAGCCCAAGCACGCCGAGCAGCAGCAGCTCTCGCGAGTGCGAATGGACGAGTCGAGACACGTGACGCGAGAACCGGAAAGAGATGATGAACGCAAGAGCGACGACGCCGATCGCGATGGCGGCCGTGATCGCCCCCTGGAGGATGCTCGCTCCGACGAGCAGCACCGCCATGATCGGCAGGTAGAGCGCCATCGCGATGTCCTCCATCACCAGGAGGCTGAGGATGACGGGGGTTTCGCGGTTGGCGAGTCGGTCAAAGTCCTCGAGCAGTCGCGCAATGATGCCTGAGGACGAAATGTAGGTCACTCCTGCCAGCAGCAACGACGCGGTGATCGACCAGCCGAGAATGAGCCCCATCGCAAACCCGGGAATGGCGTTGGCGATGGCGTCAACGACACCCGCCTTCCACGAGGTCTTGAGACCGACCTGAAGGTCTGCGGGCGAATACTCGAGTCCAAGCAACAGCAAGAGCAGAACGACGCCAATCTGGGCACCTACCGCGAGGAAGTCCTCACCCGCCGAGACGGGGATGAACCCGCCCTCCCCCATGACGAGGCCCGCGAGCAAGTACAGCGGTACGGACGGAATGCCGATCTTGGCGGCGAAGCGTCCAAGCAGCGCGAGGACGAGCAGGACGATCCCGAGCTCGATGAGAACGGCGCCGGTCTCGCTGCCAGGCGGCGCGGCCATGTGGATGAGGGCGTGCGGCATCGTCCCCATGATGATCTAGCCCGTGAGCACCCGGGTGGCGCGATGGACGGCGTCCGCAGCGCCCATGACGAGGACGGTGTCGCCCGCCTTGAAGACGAAGTCCGGCATTGGTCCGGGGATTCCGGCTTCCTTGCGGATGACGGCCACGACCGAGGCCCCTGTTTGCGTGCGGATGCGCCCCTCGCCGAGGGTCCGCCCGGTGAGGCCGCCCGATTCTGGCATGGTGGCCCACTCGATCGCGAGTCCTTCGACAGTGTGCGTGAGCTCGTCGAGTCGCGTCGTAATGTTCGTGCCGCCGAGCAGCTCTGCGACCTTGCTCGCGTCGCCCTCGGTCAGTTCAATGGTGCCGCGGCATGCGTCGGGATCCTCGCGGTCGTACAACGCGATGTCCCGGCGGCCGTCGCGCCGCACGACGACGCCGACGTGGTCGCCCGCCTCGGCCGTGAATTCGTATCGAGTGCCGACCCCGGGGAGCGGCGTCTCAAAGATTTCCATTGCCCTACCTTGTCACGTCGCTCAGCCCGCGTGGGCCAAGTCGAGTTCGATGAGCCGTTCCCACGCAAGTCGCACGAGAAAGGGGTCGCCAGTTTCGATGAGTCGCATGAGCTCCAACAGTTGATAGCCCTTGGCGCGCGCGAAGGTGTGCCGCGAGATCGGCCCATACGATTCGAGCAATTCTGGCTGGTGTCGCTTCGGAAGCAAGTTGAGCATGTAGCCGAGGTCTCCCGCGGGGTCGCCGGCTCCGAAGTACTGCCACAGCAACACCCCGCAGAAGTCACCGCGGTCAGACAGGATGGCACGTGGCTCAAGATTTCCGTGGGTCCAAGCGGTGGGCACGTCGAGGGGAGCGCGCGTCGCGTCCTCCCACATTCTTGCCGCGGTCACCGTGTCCAGTTCGCGATTCTCCGGGGCGCCGGCGTGCGCGGCCTCGCGGAGCAGCTGGTCCCACTCGCCGGTCAAGTCGAGCAACGGCTGAGACGTACGTGGGTTGCCCACCGCGCGCGAATAGGCGGTGCTGTGGATCTCGCGGATCGCGCGTCCGAGCGGCTCCGCGGAGGCCTGGTTCAGTGGCACGAAACCCGCCGTTGACGCCGAAATCCATTCCACGAGGCTCCAGTGGTACGGCATGGCATCGCCGGGCTGCCCGGTTGCGATCGGTGCCGAATACGGGAAGGTGTAGTTGGGCAGTTGCGGGCGTAGCAGACGCGCTGCGCGCTCGAAATACTCGTCGAGACCAGGCACGGTCGGGAAGATCGCGCCGTGCTTATCGCCGATTCGGACGGCGATGTGATCCTCGAGCGTGGAGCGTCGCCCGATTTCTTGGTCAGCGAGATCCGGGAATTGTTCCGCAACGAGCGCGCGAACAGTCTCGTCGCTGACCGAGATCCGTTCTGAGCGGAAGGGGGCGTCGGTCATGCACTCACCCTAACGGGGCGCGCCGGGTGCGCACAGTTACTGCGGACGTGCGCGGGAGTCGAGCACCCATTCGAGGGCGAAGGGCCACGGCCCGTGGCCGTCGTCGGGGTTCAGATGACCCGTCCCGTCGACTTCCACCGTCTCCACTGACCAGTCGCGCGTGAGCGCGGCGATCGACCCGGGTCGGTACGGATCCAACTTCCGCGCGACAACGAGCGTGCTCGCCGCCCCCGCCGCCAGTGCCGCAGCAGGATCGACATCTCCGAGCGCGAAGTCCGCCATGCGATCAACGAGGCGGCTCGGGTGCGGAGGTGCGGTGAGCAGTACCCGGTCAACCCGGAGCAACGGATCCATGCTGGCAGCGGTGTGGAGCCACAGGATTCCGCCGAGGGAGTGTGTGACGACGATGCGCTCCCCCTCGCCGAGCATCGCGAGCTCAGCGAGCACGACCTGACGCCATTGGTCGGCCTTCGGATGGTCGGGCGACGGCAACTGCGGATACGCGGTAGGGATGCGCTGACGGCGCAGTTGTTCGGCGAGCCACCAGAGCCAGTGGTCGCTGCTGCGGTGGTGCTCGAATCCGTGCAGGATCAGCACGCGGGCAGCGGTCACCAAGTCCACCTGATCATCGGAGCGCGGCAGCGATGCGCTGGACGGCTTCGGCGAGGATCTGGGGCGAGGTGGCGATGTTGAGGCGTGCGTGGCCTTCGCCGCCCGCGCCGAACGTCGGCCCAGAATTCAGCGCGACCCTGCCACGCTCGAGGAGAACGCTTGCGGGATCGTCGCCGAGCCCCGTGCCGCGAAAATCGAGCCACGTCAGGAACGTGCCCTCCGGGACCAGGTAGGTCACGCCCGGCAGCTGGTCCGCCACCAGATCGCGAACAAGCAGCCGGTTGTACTCAAGGCCAATCATCAGCGCGTCGAACCACTCGCCACCGTTTTGGTAGGCGGCGGTCTGCGCGATGACTCCCAGGTGGGACGGGTGGTGGTGCTTGCCCGCTCGGTAGCGCGCGAGCGGCGCGTCCGCGTGTTCGCCCGCGACGAGCAGTGCCGCTGGCGACCCTGCGAGGTTCCACGCCTTGGAAGCCGAGTGCAGGGCAAGCGCGGTGGAGTCAACAGTGAGGTATGGAATAAACGTATGGCCCGTGTAGACGATGGGGGCGTGAATCTCGTCGGAGACAACCGGAACCCCGTAGCGCTGCGACAGCGCGGCGACCGCCTCCAGCTCGCTGCGAGTGTGGACGACCCCGCCGGGATTGTGGGGGTTGCACAGCAGGAACGCAGCCGAGCGCCCGCCGGCAGTCGCCTCGGCGAACGCGTGCTCTAATGCGGCCAGATCGATCCGCATGTCGGGGCCGAGGCGCGCTTCCCTGATGGAGCGTCCGGCCTCGCGCACGTACGAATAGAACGGTGGGTACACGGGGGAGGTCACGACGATGTCGGACCCTGGATCCGTGGCGAGGGTAAGCGTGTCGACGTACCCCTGGATGACGTTGAGCACGGGCGTCACGTGTCGCACGTCGAGCGTCGGCCACGCCCACCGCGCTTGCGCGAAGTCGACGAACGACTCGCGGTACGGGGTCGACCCTGGGTAGCCCGAGTCCCCGATCCGGATTGCGCGCTCGAGGGCCTCACGGACGGGATCCGCGAGCGGGACGTCCATCTCCGCGACGAACAGGGGCAACACGTCGGGGTCGTACTGGCGCCACTTCGCTGACGTCCGCTCACGCAGGTCCGACAGCGTGAGAACCGTGAGTGGGTTCGCGACCATGCGACGAGAATACGGCGCGTCGGGCGGCTGCGCGGAATACCTGCGGCCTCTGTAGCGTCTCGCCTTGTAGAGATGAGGAGAGTCATGGCTGACAAAGCTGGCACCCTCTCGCCGGGCGACGTTGCCGAACAGGTTCCTGTCGTCATCGTGGGTGGCGGGCCCGTCGGGCTGTCGCTCGCCCTTGGTCTCGCGCATCATGGCGTGCGGTCGGTGGTGATCGAGCACGATTTCGTGACCGAACGCGGCTCGCGCGCGTTCGGGATCTGGGGACGAACCCTCGAGATTTTCGAGGATTGGGGCGTGGTACGCCCGTTCCTCGACGGCGGCGATCAGCGGATGGCGGTAGCCCCGGTCGATTGTCGGACCGAGCGCCCCGCCTTCGCCGTCGACTTCTCGCTGCTTGCGGACGAATCGTCGATGCCCGGAATTGTGCTGCTTCCGCAAGCGACGACCGAACTTACTCTCCGCGACGCGATCGCGCGCGAGCCGCTCGCCGCTGTGGTGGCGGGCGATTGTGTCGGCGTTGATCACGACGCGGACGGGGTCACAGCGATCGTCGAGGCAGACGGCGCCACCTGGCGCCTGCGAGGTCAGTACCTCGTCGGGGCGGATGGATCGAGGTCCGTGGTTCGCGAGAGCCTCGGCATGCGCCACGTCGGCACGATCCTCACGGTGAATCTGCTCGTCTTTGATGTTGAGCTCGAGGACAGTGGGTTGCAGCCGATCCGGATCGATCCGGCGCGGCACGGGTTGCTGGCTGCGCTGAGATTCGCCCCCGGCCATTGGCGCGTGCTGATGTCGATCGATGCTGGCAAGGCGCCGAAGCAGCAGGCGCTTGATGGACCCCCGCCTCGCAAGCCCGACGTTCCTGTCGCGGACCTGGCTCCATACGTGCATCGTCTCTTCGGGCAGCGAGCGCATCGAGTCACCTGGCAATCCCAGACCACGCTGTACCAGCAGCGGATCCCGCACTTCCGCGTGGGGCGCATCGTGTTCGCGGGGGACAGCGCGCACCTCATCTCGCCAGCGGGCGGTCAGGGCATGAACCAGGGGATTCAGGATGCCGAGAACCTCGCGTGGACGCTCGCGGCCGTGGTGAACGGCGCGGACGCCGACCGTATGCTCGACGGCTACGACGGCGAGCGGCGCCATGCTGCAGAAGTCGTCTCGCGAAGGGCGTTCGTCAATTCGCAACTCGAATTCCGTACCCCGCCGGCGCTGAGGCCACTCGGATTCGCAGGAATGAGGGTGCTGACGCGGATGCGACCCGTCGTGCGTCGCATCGTGCGTCGGCTGTCGATGCGTGATCTGCGATACCGGGGACGCCACAGCGCGCGATTGCTTGGCGGCCACCGCGCGGTTGGCCGACGCTTCCCCGACGTCGTCCTCGCGTCGGGGCAGCGACTGTCGGAACGCCTGCTCGGAGGGGTGGGCGTCGTTTCGATCGGGACGACGCTGCACGTGGGCGTGCCCGACGCCGTTGCTGCGGTGACCCTCGAGCGCTCGCCCGAGGGTCTTGGGCTCAGGCGCGGCTCGGTGGTCATTGTGCGTCCTGACCGCCATGTCGGTGCGGTGTTGAGAAGACCGACGGAGCGCGAACTCGCCCAGGCCCTGTCCGACGCGTGCGGGGTGCGGGTCAGCTCATCTGCTTGAGCAGGGCGTTGAGCCGCTTGCTGGCGCCCGTCAAGCGTTCTATCGCCCCAAGGTCGAAGTATCCGGTGCGCTGGTACTCCTCCGGGAACACCTGAGTCGTCGTGATGGTCGTGCTGTCGTCCGAGGCGTCGAACTCGATCGTGAGGTGGGTCGTGATGTCAGCGAAGATTTCCGACACGAACGTGGCCGAGATCAGTCGCATGGGTTCAACGGCGTCGAACCGTCCGTAGAACGCGAACTCGTTGCCTTGCGGGTCGCGTTGGCTGATCCGCCACGGGCGTCCGGGAGCGGGATCGAAGTCCACTGCGACGTTCACGTAGTCCGTCGGCGCCCACCAGTGCTGCAGATAGAGCGCCTCGGTGTGCGCGCGCCAAACCCGCGCCAAGGGAAACGGGGCGCGTTCGGTCACCACGAGCGCGATGGGATCCGCGGGTGCCTCGAAAGAAATGTGGATCACGGCCGTCCCCACGCCAAGGCGGCGCCACATAAGCGAGCGCCACTTGGACTCACTGTGGGGTCCGCGCCCGGTGCCGTCAAGCGGAAGGGTCGACGGTGGTTGCCTCGCGCGCGCGCATGAACGCCGCGTAGTCCCGATCATTGATGTCCGCGTACGCCGAGGCGAAGTCCACGAGCGCGTCGACCATCGTGTCCGACGTGCCCATGTATCCCGAAACGAGCGCCGGGTCCCCGCCGCGAGCGTGGCCCCTCGCAAGCGCAACGCTGCACAGGCGGCCGTAGAGGCCAATTTGAGAGGGCGATAGTGTCGACAGGTCTGCCGAGGCCTTCTTGTCACGAAGTTGTCGGACGTAGTAGTGGCGCCCCGCGGGACCGGTCGTCCAACCAAGCAAGATGTCCGACGCCGCCTGCATCACCCGCTGGCCGACCACGACGCGCTGGCCTTGGTGTTCGAACTCGGAGGGCCCAAGGACGGACGCGCTGGCTTCCTTGACCTGCAGAAACTGCAGGTCCTCCTCCCCGTTGCCTTCGAGCAACACGATGAAGCATCGCGTTCCTACGGATCCGACGCCGACGACCTTGATCGCGATATCCAGGATGGTGAACCGTCCGAGTAGCCGCGCGACGGAAGGAATTGTCGAGGCGCGGTAGCGCTCGAACGTTTCGTGTACGGCGGCGATCGCCTCGGCTGCATCTCCCGGGTAGTGAACCGATCTCACCGGCACGACATTGGGCAGATCTGTGACGATTTGCGCTCCCGATTCGCCGCGCTCGGCCAGGCGGTTCACCGCGTGCGCGGCATCACGCCGATTTGCGTCCTTGAGTTGCTGTTTGAGCAGCTTCGCGTCGCGTCTGGCGCCAAACTTTTCGACTGACGCGAGGACGTCCGTTGAGTTGATGCGGGCGTACCACACGTCAAGAACCGCCAGTTGCGCGTACTCCGTCATGGCGTCGCGGTACCGGCGCATGGCGATGCGCACGGCGTCGGCCTCGTCGGCCCGCGAGCCGCCGACGGCGCGCACCGCGATCGCCAACGACGCGACGAAGCGCTTGAGGTCCCAATCGAAGGGCGCGATTGAGGTTTCGTCGAAATCGTTGATATCGAAAACGAGGTCGCGATCTGGCGATGCGTACCAGCCGAAGTTGCCGACATGGGCGTCGCCGCAGGCCTGAACGCGGATGTCAGTCGACGGCGACGTGGCTAGATCCGCCGCCATGATCGCTGCCCCTGCCCGGTAGAACGCGAAGGCGCTGGTCGCCATTCTCCGGTGACGCTCTGGAATGAGTTCCGGAATGCGGCTCGCTTCTTGATGAGCGATGATCCGCAACGGATCAGTGCCTTCGGCGCGAACGGCGCTGGCGTGCGCGGCGCGGGGTGTCACGGCTCGTGCAGCCTTACCGCGAGCCACCCGTTCGGCGATCGTCATGGCGGCACTTTCACTAGGGTGGACATCACGACTCTAGCGCTGCGGGCCGCGAAATGTCAGACGAGAGGCTTCCGATGGAAACGTCACATTACCTGCACTTTGACCGCGTGAACGCGGTTCGTCGCAGTGCGCGGGGTATCACCGCGGACCTTGCGGGCGAGTCCGTCTCCGTCGACATCGTGCGCGCAGACGTCGTGCGCTTGGCTGTTTCCCGAGCCGGGCGGTTTGAGGAGCGCCCCACGGCTGCGGTATGCGTCGATCCGCTGGCGACGCCCGTGGACTTTACTGTCACCATCGACGCCGACCTTGCCGTGATCGCGACGTCGGCGATGACCGTCGCGGTCGGCCTCGACCCGTTCCGAATCGATATCAAGCGCTCCGACGGGTCGGCCGTCGCGACGACCGCGCGCGATCGCGACGGGCGGTTCGTGCCCTACGCCACGCTGAACGATGAGTTTGTCGTGCGGCGCGCAGCCGGACCGGGCGATGCGATCTATGGGCTCGGAGAGAAGGCCGGCGGCGGCAATCGTCGCGGGCGGGATTTCACCCTCTGGAATACCGACGTCCTGGACCCACATTCCACGCGAGAATTCACCTCCCGCTATGCCGCGACCGATCCGCGCTCCGACCGCTTCAGCACCGAGTTCGACCCCTTCTACGTCTCGATTCCGTTCTTCTATCACCAGGACGCGCACTCAGGCGCGATGTCCGGATCGTTCCTCGACAATGGCTACCGCACGTACTTCGACTTCCGCGAGGGCGATCAGTACACGATTCACGGCTCTGGTGGCCAATACGTGGAATACGTCTTCGCCGGGCCCGCCATGGCAGACATCCTTGAGGCATACACATGGCTCACCGGACGCACCGCGGTTCCGCCGATGTGGGCGCTCGGCTACCACCAGTGCAGGTGGTTCGACTATCGGCAAGGCGACGTGCTCGACCTCGCGCGCGAACACCGCGAGCGTGACATCCCCCTCGACGTGCTGTGGCTCGACATCGACTACATGGACGGCTTCCGCGTCTTCACGTGGGACAACGGGAAGTTCCCAGACCCTGCCGCGATGCTCGCAGACCTGGCGAGCCAGGGGATTCGCGCGGTAACCATCATCGACCCGGGCGTCAAGCACGAACCCGGGTATGCGGTGTATGACGCCGGCATCGAGCGCGACCTGTTCTGCCGGACCGAGGGTGGGGACGTCTACATCGGCCAAGTGTGGCCAGGCGACACCGCGTTCCCGGACTTTTCGCTGCCCGAGACGCGCGCCTGGTGGGGCGAGCTCAACGCGAGGCACGTCGAATCCGGACTTGCGGGCATCTGGAATGACATGAACGAACCCGCGACGGGCGTCATTGCGCCCGACCGGATGCGCTTTCACCACGGCGAGGTGTCTCACGCGCGACTCCACAACCAGTACGCGATGTTGATGGCGATGGGCACGACGGACGGTCTCCTCGCGGCCAACCCAGGTAGGCGCACCTTTGTCCTGTCCCGTGCAGGCTTCGCCGGGATCCAGCGGTACGCCGCGAACTGGATGGGCGACAACGCGTCTCGGTGGGACCACCTGGGGATGTCGGTGGCTATGGGCAATGGTTTCGGGATTTCAGGCCAGGCGTTCGTGGGCGCAGATGTGGGTGGGTTTGATGGCGACTCGAATCCGGAGCTGTTCGCGCGGTGGATCCAGCACGGGGCGCTGACGCCGTTCTTCCGCAATCACTCATCGGAGCACACGATCGATCAGTATGTGTGGTCTTTTGGGGCGGACGTGGAGCGGGTCGCGCGCGATGCGGTCAGGCTCCGGTACCGACTCTTGCCGTACCTCTACTCCGCGTTCGTCACGGCGTCCGAGACTGGCGCGCCGGTGCAGCGCCCGCTTGTCTTCGACTTCCAGCACGATCCTGCGGTGCGTGACATCGACGACGAGTACCTGTGCGGGCCGCATCTGCTCGTTGCGCCCGTCGTCGCGCCCAGTGTGGTCTCGCGCGATGTCTACGTGCCGCATGGGAGTTGGTACGACTGGGACACGGACGACGTGATCGACGGAGGCAGGCGTTTCACGGCAGCCGCTCCCCCTGAGCGCCTCCCCATGTTCGTGCGGGCGGGTGCAGTAATCCCGATGTGGCCAGACGTCCCACCGTCGACAGCGGGCTACTTCCCGTCGCGCCTCGACCTGCACGTCTTCGTCCCACTCGATCGCGAGTCAGTCATCTCACTAGTACAGGAGGACGACGGGCTCACCTTTGCGGCGCGAGACGGCGCGCGAGTCCGGACGGAGATCTCCGTGCGACGGACTGGTCGCGAGGTCGCGGTGGAGGCGACGACGTCAGGACGAGGTTTCGCGGAATTCGCCCGCGAGCGCATCCGGCTGGTCATTCACGGCGCGCAACCGGCACTGGTGACCGTCGACGGTGCTCAGCTTCGCAGCACGAACTCCTTCGTTGAGTTCCCGAACGCGGGGTCAGGCTTCATTGCGCGCTTCGACGCGTGACGCGCGCAGGCTCACAATCGTCGTGACCGCTAGCACCACGATGATCACGCCAAGCGACGCGAGGGTCGGCACCGTGGGGACAGCCGGCCAGATTCCGTGGGCCCAGTGCAGGACCAACTTGACGCCGATGAACGCGAGGATGAGCGCCAGGCCGTACGCGAGGTAGATCAGCTTCGCCAAGGCGCCTTCGAGAACGAAATACAACGCCCTGAGGCCGAGAAGGGCGAACGCGTTGGTGACGAACACCAAGTACGGGTCTGACGTGATGCCGTATACCGCCGGAACCGAGTCGATCGCAAAGACGATATCGGTCACGATAATCGTCGCCATGACGAGCGCGAGTGGAGTGAGCCACCGTCGTCCATCGCGTCGGATGCTGGCCTTTGTCCCGTGGTACTCCCCTGTCACCGGCCAGAAGCGACGCAGCAGGCGCACAACGCGCAAGTTGTCCGGGTCGACGTTCTGCTCTTCGTGAGCGAGCGCGTCCTTGAAGACCTTGACGGCAGTGAGCAGGAGAATCGCGCCGAAGACCACGAAGGTCACGTCAAAGCGCGCGATGAGCGCGGCGCCGAGCGCAATAAAGACTCCGCGCAACACGAGCGCGCCGGCGACTCCGACCAGCAGGACGCGCTGCTGCAGGACGCGGGGCACGGCGAATGCGCCGAGAACGAGAATGAAGATGAAGAGGTTGTCGACCGAGAGGCTCTTCTCCACGAGGTAACCCGTGTAGTACTTCACCCCGATGTCTGAGCCGTGAACTGACCACACCCAAGCGCCGAACGCGAGCGGCAGTGCGATGTAGAAGATGCTCCAGCCCACAGCTTCCTTGAACGAGACGTCGTGTGGTCGACGGGTGATCAGGAAGTCGGCGACAAAGAGCACGACGATTGCTGCGATGGTCGCGGCCCACAACGTGGGATCCGCGATCGATTCGATGGGCGTCGCAACAGCGACTTCGGACGTCAAGGGGCGCATTTCTCTCCAGTGCCTGAGGTCTCCTTCGCCGCGAACGGCGCCCGACCGGGAGGCTCACCTGAGCCTCGTGATGACCGATGCGGAACTTGAGAAGTACTCCCCTCGCGACCGATGATACGTGCTTGTGCTCCGCGTCGCCAGCGTCGCCAGCGTCGTCAGCGTCGTTAGCGCGCGAGCGCGCGAAACGCGTTCGCGGCTCTCGTGGCAGCGAGCTCGTCGAGCGCCAGGAATAGGCTCGGCTCCGTGAGTTCAAGCTCGAGAATCACGGGTCCGTCGGCGGTGGGAAGCACGTCGACGCGCGCGTAGCCGAGCCCTGGTAGCGCAGCGAGCGCATCATCCGCCACCCGGAGCTGCTCGCGCGTTGGCGTCGTCGGTCCGACCTTCTCGTCTGCGTAGAGCCCGGTCGACCACGTCATGGCGCGGGACAGGATGGCTGCCTTGCGCGCCGCGTGCGAGAACTCCCCTCCGACGAAGATCAGCGCGGTCTCGCCCGCGACATCTACGCCGTCGAGGTACGGCTGAATCATCGCCGCTCGCCCGGAGGCGTGGAGTGCGGCCACATGCGCCGCGGCTCCGCTCGCGTCGGCGTTAAAGAGTCGTGCACCGTGCGAACCCGCTCCGATGGTGGGCTTGACCACCACGTGAGCGTCCAGCGGGACGACTGTATGCTCCGGCACCGCTTGACCCACATCGACGTACGTTGTCGGAACGACCGGAACTCCGCGCGCAGCGAGATCGGCGAGGTATCGCTTGTCGGTATTCCACGCGATCGTGTCCGCCGGATTGACGAGCCGCGTGAGCGCCGACACCCGCCGCGTCCACGAGAGGAACTCGTGGTGGTGAGAGGTGTAGTTCCACGTCGAGCGCACAATCGCTACGTCGAACTGCGACCAGTCAATGGTGCCGTCTTCCCACGCCACGAGCGTGGCTTCAGGTAGCAAGGGAAGGAGGAGTTCTTCGTCGGCGTCCACCACCGGCATGTCGCGCGTCGTGACCAGCGCGATCCGGCGAACCATGCGCACACCCTAGCCGCGCACCGCTTACGTTCCCCACATGCGAGCCGACGTACCGTGGAGTCATACCTTCGCAAACAAGGAGTCGTGACATGAAATATCTTCTCGCGGGTGGCATCGCCGCCGGAGTTCTCGTTCTAGGCGGCACGTGGGCCGCCGCCAGTACCGCTCAGAATTCGTCGGACGACACCGGCGATGGCAGGCCGCTCGTCGCAGACGGCGCGCCACGAGAGCGGATCGCTGAACGCAAGGCCGATAAGGCGGAACGCAAGGCCGAACGCAAGGCCGAACGCGCTGTCGAACGCATGCACGGCGCGATGAGCGCGGAAGCGATCGCTGCCGCGCAGGCGGCATTCGACAGCTACGCGCAGTGCCTGCGCGATGAGGGCCTCGATGTTGCGGACGTCACGGTCGGCGAGCCCAATTCGGATGGCTCGGCGCTCGCGACTGGACCCCGGACACCAGATGAGCGGCTTGCTGAAAGGTTCGGTCAGGACGCGGCAGATCAAGCGTGGATCGACGCAAACGCCGTGTGTGAGCCAGCACTGCGTGACGCGCTCGTTGAGGTCCGCGCCGATGCCCGAGCCGAGATGGCCGACGACATGGCCGACGGCATGGGCGGCGACATGGGACGTCAGCGCGACCTGATGGGCCCGCCGCACGGTCCGCGCGACTAGCCCCGCCGTGTGAGACGGTGTCCCGGTGAGAGTGCTTGTTGTCGAGGATCATGCGGTCCTTGCGCGCGAGGTCGCGACCGGGTTGAGACGCAATGGGATGGCGGTAGACGTGGCGCGCGACGGGGCGGAGGCGCTCGAGAAGGTCGACGTGAACAACTACGACGTCCTCGTCCTCGACCGCGACCTCCCGGTCGTGCACGGCGACGACGTGTGTCGCGCCGTTGTCGCGATGGTTGACCCGCCGCGCATCATCATGCTGACCGCCGCGTCGGGCCTCGAGAACATTGTCGGCGGCCTCGGCCTCGGCGCGGACGACTATCTGCCGAAGCCGTTCGCGATGGCCGAACTGGCCGCGCGGGTGCGATCCCTCGGGCGGAGGTCGGTCGCACCCGCGCAGGTCATCCGTGTGGGCGACCTCGTGATTGATCCCGAGACCAGGCGAGTGACGCGCGGCGACCGCGAGGTTTCGCTGTCGCCCAAGGAATTGGGCGTGCTTGAAGTGCTCGCCGCGCGCCCGGGGCGCGTGGTCTCCGCGGAACTGCTGCTCGAGAAGGTGTGGGATGAGTTCACCGACCCCTTCACCAACGCGGTCCGGGTCACGATGGTCACCTTGCGCCGCAAACTCGGCCAACCTCCTCTGATCGACACCCTCAAGGGCGCAGGCTACGCATTGAGGCAGCCTGCGCCGGAGAGGGGCCTCGATTCATGAACGTCACGATTCGCATGAAGCTCACCGCGCTCATCGCCGCGCTCTTCGCCGTCCTTGCGGGTGTTCTCGTGGCAACGTCGTACGCCTTCGTCGCGAGCGCGACAACCCCGGCAGCGCAAGCCGCGGAACGCGCGGACGTCCTGCGCGATGCGCTGAGGGACGCCGGTATCGCGGTGCCTGACGCGCCTATGAGGATGCGCGATCGCCCACGCGACGGCGTCACGCGCGCGCTCGATCAGGTCACGGCGCAGGCGCGAGAGAACGTGCTCGCTGACCTCGTCACACGTTCCCTGCTTGCCTTCCTCCTGGTTGCCGTGGTCGCGATCCCGCTCGCGTACTTCATCGCTGGACGCGTGCTGCGACCTATCGACGAGATTTCGCGGGCCGCCGAGTCGATGTCCGAGCGCAATCTCGACGCGCGCCTTCCCGCCGAAGGACCCGACGATGAATTCGGTCGTCTACGCACGGCCTTCAACGGGATGCTTGCGAGGCTCGAAACGGCGTTTGAGTCCCGGCAGCGATTCGCTGCCGACGCTTCTCACGAGTTACGGACTCCTTTGGCCGTCCTCGAGGCAACGGCCGACAACGTACTCGAGGGCAACCGTCCAGCGCGTCAGGCTTCTGAGCTTGCAGCCGAGGTCAAGACCCAGGTGCGTCGCGCGGACTCGCTGATCGACTCGCTCCTCACACTCGCGCGCGCGGACGATGTGATCCACACTCGCCAACAGGTCGACCTGGCCGACCTCGCGGCTGCTGCGCTCGCGAGCGTCAGCGATCGTGCCGCCGCGGCGGGTATTGAGATCGATGCAGACCTGCAAGACGCCCCGGTGACGGGCGATCCCGTGCTTCTCGAGCGGCTCATCGCGAATCTGCTGGATAACGCGATTCGCTACAACGACGCGCAGGGCGGCACGGTCGACATTCGCGTCGCGACAGTGGGCGAACGCGCGATCGTCGAGGTCGCGAACTCCGGTCCTGTCGTGGAGGCCGGCGCGGTTCCGGGATTGTTCGAGCGCTTCCGTCGCGGCGACCGCACGGAAGCGGCGGGGCACGGGCTGGGGTTGCCGATCGTGCGTCGAGTTGCCGAGGTGCACCGCGGCTCCGCAACGGCCATCGCGCGCCCAGACGGAGGCCTTGACGTACGAGTCGCACTTCCGCTGCGGTAGGCGGCTCGCGCACGTCGCTGAGATGATCCGGCGTCGGCGCCCCGGGGGAGGGTGAGGAGGGCGCCAACGCACGGACAGAGTGCGGCTCAGGCGATCAAGTCCCCGGATGATCGCCTGAGCCACGGTTGTCGAACGACGTCGCTGTCGCTCATAGAAACGACGGTACTTGGCGGGGGCACGGTGAAAAGGGGACCTTGGTCCCTGCGTGGTGCGCGGCCCGTGCCGTCTACATCAGCGGCGGCGCCGGTGGGCGCGCGACCAGCGTGTCGAGCGCCGGGTCGCGCGGCGGTGCACCAGGACCGTGACGTTCGGTTCCACGCCTCAGCCACGGCACCGTCGCGAGTGCGATGCCACAAGCGATGACGGCCGAACCGGCCGCGACGTACAGGCCGGATCGAGCGCCAGAGGTCTCGATCAGATAGCCCGCGACCCAAGCGCCCGCGGCGACGCCGATGCCTATCCCGATGCGCAGCCATGCCATGCCTTCGGTGATCTGGTCGCGCGCAACAACCCGTTGGACGACGGTGTCCGCGTTCGTGATATTTGGTGCGACGGCGGCGCCAGCCACAAAGCCGATGATCGCGAACGCGATGAGACCAGGCGAGAGCGAAATCGCGGTGAATCCAAGGGCGAGCAGCGCCGTGCCAATGACGGTGCGCTTCCACAGTGGCGTCTTCCAGCGCCGTGAGCCGTAGAGCAATCCGCCCACGAGCGAGCCCGCCGACAGGATGCCGAGCACGACGCCGGCGAGGATCTTGTGACCGCGTTCGTCAGCGAATGCGACGGCGGAGATGTCGAACGCACCGAACATCATGCCAAGGCCGATGGCGATGAGCGTCACGGCGAACACCGCGGCGGGGATGCGAAGTCCCAGACCGGTCCCGCCGGTGCTTGAGCGCGCAGGGGGCTCGGTCGCACGTTGCGACACCAGGATCGAGACGCCGATCACCATCGCCACCATGCAGACGATGACTCCGAGCGGGGGCCAGATCACGGTGGCGACGACGGTCGCCACCGCAGGTCCAGCGATGAAGAGCACCTCATCGAGTGCTCCCTCGAGCGCGAAGGCAGTGTGAATGTCCTCGTCCGAATCGAGAATGTTCGACCACCGCGCCCGGGTAAGTGAGCCGAGCGGCCCGGACAGCGAGCCGAGCGCTGCGGCGATCCACAATGCCCATTCCGGTCCGCGAGCCATGGCGGTCCACACGGCAAGAGTGGCGCCCACGACGGTGATCCCCGTGAGCGGGATCATTGCCGCCCGTTGTCCGATGCGGTCGGTGAGGCGCGCCGTTGGCACCGTCTGCGCCGCCCATACGATGACGCCGATCGCCGAGACGCGCCCGGCGATGGCGTAGCTGTCGTACTGGATCTGCACCATGAGAATCATCGAGATGCTGAACATCGAAATCGGCAGTCTTGACAACAAGCCGGCCGACGCGAAAGCGACGGCGCCAGGGTGGGACAGGATCGAGCGGTACGGGCGGAGCACGCCCGCTATCGTCTCACTGTCGGTCGGTCGGCTCGTCCGGTGACACCTCTGGTTCGATCAAGCCGACGCTCGAACTTCCGCCGGCGACCGGCGGCGGAAGGAGAGTGCGTCGTCGTCGGCGGACATCTTGCAGAACGAGCGCCGTCGCCCCGCCCACGATGATGATCGTGCCGAGCACGATGAGCGACCACTTGATGATGGGGCCCCAGTCGATCTGGCTCGTCGCGCCCGCGACGATGCGAATCTTGGTTGCCGAAGCCAGGTCGCCGAGCGCGATCGTCACAGTCTTGCCTTCAACGGTTCCGACGTTCGCCTCGGTCACGAGCCCAGGGAACGCGTACACGATGCGGAAATCGATAGCGTTCTCGACCAAGGAAATCGTCGACGGCGTGATCCCCATCGCGGCAAGGTCGGCGGCGCCGTCCGCTGACATTGTCACGACGAACGTGTCGCCGTCGCGTTCGACGGTCGCGCTCGCGCCGAGGCCTTGCGAGACCTTCGAAGCCGTGGCGTTGAACTCCGCGAGGGGCAGTCGATCCACGGTGAGTTCAATCCCCTTGAGCTCGCCGTCCGAGTAGTCCACAAGCGTCACTTGACCTGGGTACTTCTTTTCGACCGCGGCCAACGCCGGGTCAGTCGTGATAGTTGAGAGCATCTCGGCGACGTCGATGCCGCCTTGCGCCGACAACTGTTTGGCCGCTTCGGGCGAAATCGCGAAGATCAGGTGTTGTGAGAAGGTGTCGTCCGCGTAGAACGTGTTCACGGTATCGAGGCGGACGCACCCCGCGAGCGTGATCGCCGCGAGCGCCGCAAGCGCTGCAAGTCGTGCCCGGAGTCTCATGGTTGTGTCCGCTCGTCTGGATCGGCGTCGTCCGCGTCTGGCGTCACAGCGGCCCCCGGCGCGACGTCGGGCTCGGAGGGCACGTCACCGCTCGGGACGGCGACGCCACCCGAATCCGCGTTGCTCGTCTCTTCGAGTGCCCGGCGCCGGGAACGCAGCGCCGCCGCGCCGATCGCAACGACCGCGCCGAGGAACACGACGATGGATACCCCGATCATGACGATCGGGGGAAGTCCGCCAGACCCCGTCGCGCCGCCGACGGCGTGCAGGGACGCAGGCGGATCCGTCAGGTCCCACGTGACGGTCGAGCCGGCGAGGGTACCGTTGTGTTCGGTCACCTTTCCGGGGAACGTGATCGAGAACGTGAATTCGCCTCCAGGGGGAATCTGCGTCTCGTCGTTCTGTTCCGCGGGAGTAAACGGCCCGTCAACAACGAACGTGTCGGCAGCGCGCGTGATGCTGAATCCTTCGCTTGCCACTTCCGAGCTGACCGACTCGATCGGCTCGTCCGTGAAGACGATTCGAGAGCCCACGAAGCCGTCCTGCTGGTATTTCTCGGTCGTGGAGTTCGCGAAATTGGAGTTCGCACCGCTCGTGAACTGCTTGACCGCCTCTTCGTCAGACATCCCCAGCGCCTCGCCAGCGCCTTCCTGGATCGCGACGACGAACGACCCGCTCGCCGTGTCGTCCGAGTGCAGGCTGACATTGACCTGCAGCCGCACGCATCCTGCAAGTACCACAGCGGCAAGCGTCGCGACGAGGGCTAGCCGAGATGCTGTCTTCATGCGCACACCTTTCCACACTGTCGGTGGCGAGCGCGTCGACCAGTGGTGCTATCGACGCGATCCCGCCGGGCGGTTGGGCGCCACCGGCCGCCGTGCGGGCGCGTCTCCTGCCGGGGCGTGGGCTTGAGGGGAGTGCCGACCCTGGCGCACCGGTGAGAGGTTCGATGTGACCTCCGCCGCGGGTGCTCGCCACAGTCCGATCGCCGCGATCGACAGCACGAGCACCGCAGCAATAACGCCGGGCCACGGCGAGAACGCCGCTTTGGCGCTCGCCCGTGCGAGCAGCTCGTCTGGCCCGCCCACGAGGTTCCATGACACGGTCGTGCCCTCCACCGTGCCATTCGTCTCCGAAACCGGTCCCGGGAACGTCAGCGATACGGTGAGATCGGCCCCCTTGATGACGTCGGACGAGTCTGCAGACGTCGACGTCGCCTTGCCGCTCACGACGAACTCGTCGCCGTCACGGACGATCCCAAATCGTTCCTCCGTCGGCGCGAACGACGCCAGCGGCTCGTCTCGGAAATCGACGCGGGTGCCGGTGAAGCCGTCCCCAGAGTACGCGCGCTCGCGAGAGTGGGTGAGGTTCGCCGCGAGGCCTGCGTCGTCGAGGATTTGCCGCGCCGCTTGCTCGTCGGTGAGACCGACGGCGGCGCCGGCACCCGTCTCAACGGCGACGATGTACGTGCCGCTGACCGTGTCATCGCCGGAGACTCGGAGATCCGCAGACACCTTCATGCACCCAGACAGCGCGAGTGCAGACCCAAGCGCGATCACAGCAAGTGCCCCAAGTCGTCTCACGCGCCAAGGCTCGCACAGGCGTGCGGCGAGCCTTGGGAGGCGGCGCTACGTGTCGAGAGCCTCGCTCACGACGTCCTTGGCGGCGGCCTGAACTTGCGCCAAATGGGATGAGGAGATGAACGACTCCGCGTAAATCTTGTAAACGTCCTCGGTGCCAGACGGGCGTGCAGCGAACCAGGCGTCGGCCGTCGTCACCTTCAACCCGCCGATGCTTGCGCCATTTCCGGGCGCTTTCGTGAGTTTCGCGACGATGTCCTGCCCCGCGAGCGTCGTGGCCGGAACCTGCTCCGGCGACAACTTGCCGAGCTTCGCCTTCTGCTCCGGAGTTGCGGCCGCATCCACTCTGGCGTACCAGCTCTCGCCGAGGTCAGCGGTCAACCCGCGGTGGAGCGCCGAAGGGGTGTCGCCCGTCGTCGCGGTGATCTCGCTCGCGAGCAGTGCGAGGATGATTCCGTCCTTGTCGGTGGTCCATACCCGTCCGTCGCGTCGCAAGAAACTTGCCCCAGCCGACTCCTCGCCACCGAACGCAACCTCGCCAGTGAGAAGTCCGGGCACGAACCACTTGAATCCCACCGGGACTTCGACCACCGTGCGGCCGATCTTCGCGCCAACCCGATCAATCAACGACGACGAAACCAGGGTCTTGCCGACCTTGGCGCCCGCCGGCCACTGCGGCCTCGACCCGCCATACAGATAGGCAATCGCGGCGGCGAGGTAGTGGTTCGGATTCATGAGCCCGCCATCGCGGGTCACGATGCCATGTCGATCGGCGTCAGCGTCGTTTCCCGTCGCGACGTCGTACGGCGCCGTTGGATCAGCCATGATCGCGCGCAGGCTCGCCATCGCGGACGGCGACGAGCAGTCCATGCGGATCTTGCCGTCCCAGTCGAGCGTCATGAAAGCCCAACGCGGATCGACCGAAGGGTTGACCACGGTGAGCTGGAGGCCGTGCTCTTCGCCGATCGCACCCCAATAGTCGACGGCCGCGCCGCCGAGCGGGTCAGCGCCGATACGCACCCCTGCCGACTTGATCGCGGCGACGTCAATCACCGAGGGAAGGTCGCGCACATATGTCGCCATGAACTCGTACTTCGAGGTCGTGTCAGCGGCGAGTGCAGACGCAAGGCTGACGCGCGCAACGGAGCCGAACCCGGTCGCGAGAATCTCGTTGGCGCGGTTGGCAATCCAACTCGTCGCATCGGTGT
The DNA here is from genome assembly GCA_024643505.1 of Demequinaceae bacterium. Classification (GTDB taxonomy): domain Bacteria; phylum Actinomycetota; class Actinomycetes; order Actinomycetales; family Demequinaceae; genus Demequina. The sequence continues at coordinate 6,266 of JAHEMW010000009.1, read as the reverse complement.
CGGCGGGGCCGCCATGTGGCGGGTTGTACTTGAAACCCCCGTCGCGCGGCGGATTGTGGGATGGCGTGACAACGATTCCGTCTGCCAGCCCTTTGCCCGACGTACGCAGGCCGGCGGGACTTAGCGCCCCATTCGCGACGAGGATCGCGTGGCTGACCGCTGGCGTCGGCGTGTAGCCGCCTTGAGCGTCGATCATCACGTGGACGTCGGCAGCCGCAAGCACCTCAAGGGCGGTCTCCCACGCTGGCCCTGACAGCGCGTGCGTGTCCTTGCCAATGAACAGAGGGCCATCGATGCCGAGCCCGCGACGGTACTCGACGATGGCGGCCGTCGTCGCGACGATATGCGCCTCATTGAAGGCGGTGTCGAACGCCGATCCGCGGTGACCGGACGTCCCGAACGCCACGCGTTGTGTCGTCACCTTCGGGTTCGGAACCAGGTCGTAGTAGGCGCCGATCAGGGCGTCAGCGTCAATGAGGTCTTCTGCCAGGGCCACTGTGCCCGCACGGGGATGCATGATCACCACTCTGGCACGCCGCTCGTGAGGTCACCACGCGACGAACCAGATTCGCGCGAGTTCCTGCGAATCGTTGCCGGCGTTCAACTCGCCCGTCGTTAGGCTAGGGGCGTGGCATCTCCCAGCGACGAGACAGCGCCGACACCGGCGAGCAAGCCACGCGCCAAATCTCCCCGAAGGCCGCGTCCCGCACGCACGGCTGCCGCGCTGATCGTCGCTCACAATGAGGCGCGCCGCGTAGCAGCGACGGTGCGCGCGGCAAGGGCGATTCCCGGGGTCGACCTTGTGCTCGTCGTTGACGACGCTTCGTCTGACAACACGCAAGAACTCGCGCGCCGCGCCGGGGCGGTGGTCGTCCGCCACTCTCACGTCCGCGGCCGCACCGCATCGATTGAGACCGGTGCGGCCGTCATCGCGATGCGAGATGAGCCGAAGACGCCGCCGCGAGCGGTCTTGCTCCTCGACGGCAACCTGGGCAACTTCTCGATCGCCGCCGCGCCGCTCGTCGCCGCAGTGACGGAAGGCGTGTGCGATTTGGCCGTCGGCATCCGTGCCGCATCTCATCCGGACTCCGGTATGGCCTCGTCAGCGGCGCGCAAGGCAGTCGAGCGCACCGCGAACTGGACGCCCTTGCAGCCGCTCAGCCACATTCGCTGCGTGTCGCGAGCCGCCCTCGAATCTGCGATGCCGCTGGCGCACGGCGACGGCCTCGATATCGCCATGACTCTCGACGTGCTCGCGGCGGGATTGACGGTCACCGAGGTTGAATGCGATATCGCCGCGAAGGTGAAGTCACCAGATCGCGCAAGTGCGTCACGCGCGACCCGCTACCGTGACGTCATGCTTGCCATCGGGTCCCGCCGCGTCCGCGGTCGCGTCAGTGCCGTGCGCTCGGTGCAGGCGTCGCGCAGGGCGAAGAGCGCACCTGGTTCTGGTGACGGCGACACCCGCGAGCGCGCTGAGGTCGACCTATGACGGCTCATCCGCGCTACGCGTACCTCGGGCCGGCCGGCACCTTCACTGAGGTGGCGTTGCGGGCGATGGTCGGCCCCGGCGCCGGCGAGCACGTGCCCGTCATTGACGTTCCGTCCGCACTCGGCGCCGTGCGATCGGGATCGGTCGACTACGCCGTCGTGGCGATCGAAAACACGGTCGAAGGCGGCGTCTCGGCGACGCTTGACACACTGGCAGACGGTTCGCCGCTCGTCATCCTCGGCGAGGTCGTGCTGCCGATCGCGTTTGAACTCGTCGCCCGGCCTGGTACGGCATTTGATTCTCTCGCGCGGGTAGGCGGCCACTCGCACGGCTGGGCGCAGGTGCGACGCTGGTTCGCGGCGCACCTTCCGGGCGTCGTTTTCGTGGCGTCCACCTCGAACACCGCTGCGGCGATGGCGCTCGCGGAACGCCCGCACTCGGACGTCGGATTCGATGCCGCCATCGCACCGCCGGGCACGGCGGCTCGGCTCGGCCTGCAGCTGCTTCGCGACGGAATCGCCGACAACCCGCACGCCGCCACGCGCTTCGTCCGCGTCGGGCGTCCCGAAGCGGTGCCTGCGGCGACCGGCTCAGACAAAACGACCCTCACTGTGCATCTGCCCACGGATCGCGCGGGCGCGCTGCTCGAGATGCTGGAACAGTTTGCCGCACGCGGAGTCAATCTCTCCCGGATCGAGAGCCGCCCCATCGGCGACCGGCCAGGCGAGTACGCGTTCTCCATCGACGCCCTCGGTCATATTGCGGATGCGCGCATGGCGGAGGCCCTTGTCGGCCTCAAGCGCACGTGTCCCGTCGTTGTCTTTCTCGGCTCGTACCCAACCGCCAACGGCGCGGCGACAGAGGTGCTCGCGGGCACATCTGATGAGGCGTTCGCCGACGGTCAAGCGTGGGTGGCCGCGCTGCGAGAGGGCAGGGTCGCCTCGTAGCGCCTAGTCGTGCGAGAAGGAATCCGGCACGCGCACGATCAGGGCACCGTGGTCGACTCGCGCAATGATCGTGCGCGCGCGGCCAAGAGTCTCACCGTCGGCCTGGACCTTTTGCGGGCTCGCCATCTCAATGCGTACTCGCTTGCCCTTCACATGGTCGATCCGCGACGCCCTGAGCAGGCGCAGCGCGCTCGTATCCTTCACTCCGGCACCCTGCGCGACGACCGTTCCGAATAGTTCGGTCCAGCCGACGATGCCTCCGCGCGCATCGAGCGTCGCGACGTCGAGCACCCCGTCGCCCGCCGATGCGTCAGGAACGAGTTGGATGCCTCCTGGGAGCTTTCCGACGTTCGCCATCAGGACGGTGCGCATCTGCGAATGCACTGGTTCGCGGTCGTCAACCGTCACGGTCGCGGTCATCCGCTTCGATCGCATGTGCGCGGCGGCGGCGACAAAGTACGCGAACCATCCGAGTCGACGCTTCATCTCGTCATCGGCGCCCGCGACCATCTCGGCGTCGAGCCCCGCGCCAGCGATCACCAGAAAGATGTGTTCGCCGTCTTCACCATGACCGGGGTGGGCCCGGCGCACGTCGATCCACCCCACATCCGAGTCCGCCTCGGCCCCATCGAGCGCCGTGCGGAGCGCTGCCGCAGGATCGTTCAGCGGAATGTCCAGGTTGCGCGCGAAGAGGTTTCCCGTCCCCAAAGGGATGATTCCCATCGTCGCGCGTCTACCGACGACTGCTTCTGCCACACCGCGAACGGTGCCGTCACCGCCGGCAGCGACCACGACGTCGGCCCCTTGCGCGAGCGCGGTGAGTGTCACACCGGTTCCCGAATCTTCGAGCGTGGTCTCGAACCACATCGGCTCGGGCAAGCCACGCGCCGCGCACGCGCGGAACGCCTGGTCCCGCAGAGTATCTGCGCCCGTCTTGGTGGGATTGACGACGAACGCGATCTGCTCCCCCGGGCGCTCCGGCGCTCCCTCGTCGCTCCCGCGGTGAGAGGAGTCGTCGCCGATGAAGAGCACGCGGCGCCAGAATTGCGGAACCGCGGAGGAGTCCCTCCGGCCCACGCGTCGCGTGAGCGCCACCGCGATAACGAGCGCGAGCACCCCCACCGCAAGCGCGACGAAACCCAGCACCGGACTCGGCATGCCTTGAGCCTAGACCTGCGCCATTAGACTCACCACCATGATTGACCTGCGGCTCGTGCGCGCGCAACCTCAGCTCGTGCGCGACTCGCAATCCGCTCGTGGCGACGACCCCGCCGTCGTCGACGCGGTTCTCGCCGCTGATGCGGAGTTTCGATCCGCGCTGGCGGAGTTTGAGCGTGCGCGTGCGGAGCAGAAGAACGTGGGGCGGGATATCGCCACCGCGGTCGGCGAGGCAAAGGCAGCGGCGCTAGCAAACGCGCAAGACCTCGCGTCACGCGTGAAGGCACTGCAAGCCCAAGCCGACGCTGCGCAACGGCGGGCCGCCGATATTTCGCGCGAAATCGGCAACATTGTGCAACCGGGTGTCCCGACCGGGGGTGAAGACGACTTCGTGGTGCTCCGCGAAGTGGGTGCGCGCCGCGACTTCGCGGGCGAGGCAGTGACAATCCGTGATCACCTCGCGATCGGCGAATCCCTGCGCGCGATTGACATGGAGCGCGGCGCCAAAGTTTCGGGAGCGCGTTTCTACTTCCTTCGCGGCGTCGGCGCCCGCCTAGAGCTCGCGGTTCTCAACACGGCAATGACCATGGCGATCGACGCAGGGTTTACGCCGATGATGACTCCCACGCTGGTTCGGCCAGAGGTGATGGCGGGCACCGGATTCCTGGGAAAGCATGCAGACGAGATCTACTTCCTCGAGCGTGATGACCTGTACTTGACGGGGACCTCTGAAGTGGCGCTCGCGGGTTATCACTCTGACGAAATTGTTTCTCTCGCGCAGGGGCCGCTTCGGTACGCGGGCTGGAGTGCCTGTTACCGCCGCGAAGCTGGTTCGGCTGGGCGAGACACTCGCGGCATCATTCGTGTTCACCAGTTTCACAAGGTCGAAATGTTTTCTTTTTGTCGGGCGGCCGATGCCGCTGCCGAGCACGATCGATTCCTTGCCCTTGAGGAATCGCTGCTTCGGGCGCTCGAATTGCCGTATCGGGTGATTGACGTCGCTGCCGGGGATCTCGGTATGAGCGCCTCGCGAAAGTACGATTGCGAGGCTTGGCTGCCGTCGCAGGATCGGTGGATGGAGGTGACGTCCACGTCGAACTGCACGACCTTCCAGGCCCGCAGGCTCGGAATTCGCGAACGCGGCGAGGATGGCACGGAGCCGGTCGCCACCGTCAATGGCACGATCGGGACGACTCGCTGGCTCGTTGCACTGCTAGAGAATCACCAGCAGGCAGACGGTTCGGTTTATGTTCCGCCGATCTTGCGCCCCCACCTCGGAGGCGTTGACCGCCTCGAACCCCCGCGCTGACGGGCGAGCGCGCGCGTGTTCATCCGACCTTCATCTACCCCACGCGTGACGGGTTCGAGGTCGTCATAGGGTCGTGTCATGACGGAAGCCGCTGATTCTGCTCAAGGGCCGTGGCGTCTGCTCGGACTCGACATTGACGGCACCCTCATGCATTGGGGCGGCGACATGTCCGCAGCCGTGTTGGACGCGATCGAACGGGTGCGACTGAGCGACACCCACGTGGTTCTCGCGACGGGCCGCAACATTCCGGCGACGCTCCCGGTTGCGCGCGCGCTCGGGATTCGGCGCGGGTGGGCCGTCTGTTCCAACGGCGCCGTGACGTTGCGACTGTCACCGCGCGCGCCGGGCGGTTACGAGATTGTCGAGAAGGTCACGTTCAACCCGCGCGCAGCCCTTGAACTCATCCGCACCGAAATGCCGCACGCGATGTACGCCGTCGAAGAGGGAGGCGACTCGTTTCGCGTGAGCCACCCGTTCCCGCTTGGCGAGCTTGCCGGTACCGAGACCGTCGTCCAGTCATTCGACGACTTGTGCCACGACGAGGCGACTCGCGTCGTCGTACGGGCGCCTGGCGCCCAGGTCCACCACATGGATGAGATGGCACGTCGCATAGGACTGAATGATGTGACCTACGCCGTCGGCTACAGCGCATGGCTCGACCTCACGCCGGCCCACGTCACGAAAGCTTCGGCACTGGAAGGGATTCGCGCCCGCCTTGGGGTCGCCGAGGCGGACACGTACGCCGTGGGCGATGGCAACAACGACATTGACATGTTGCGGTGGGCGACACACTCCGCGGCGATGGGCAACGCGCCAAGCCACGTCCAGGCCGCGGCGAACCGCACGCTTGCCTCTGTGTTGGACGACGGGGTGCTCGGAATCCTCGAGCCGCTCATCGAATCCGCGAGCCGGTTGTAGCACTCCTACGGCATGAGCACGATCTTGCCGAACGCCCGTCCGCTTTCAAGGTCGCGATGGGCGTCAGACACCCTGTCGAGCGGATACTGCGCGTGGATGACGGGCCGAAACTTTGTGGGAATGAGCGGCCAAACGTGGTGGCGCACACCCGCGACGATGTCCGCGCGTTGCTCCAACGGGCGACTTCTTAGCGTGGTGCCAACGATCGAACCGCGAGTCCGCATCAGCGCGCCAAGGTCCACCGTGGGACGTCCACCGCCCTGGAGCGCGAGCACAACGATGGTGCCGTCGCGAGCGAGGCACGTGAGGTCTGATACGAGGTTCAACCCGGCGGCGACGTCGAGAATCACGTGCGCGCCCCCGAGTGCGTTGGTCGCGGCCGGGACGTCGTCCGTTCGGTAGTTCACGGCGATATCCGCGCCCAGTTCCGCGCACCGGCGCG
>JAHEMW010000008.1 GCA_024643505.1 Demequinaceae bacterium | reverse complement strand
GCCGTGATGGGGCGCATCTGCTATCACCCCTGCCAGACGGCGTGCAACCGCGCCGAGCTGGACGAGGAGGTGGGGATCAACGCGGTCGAGCGGTTCCTCGGTGACACCGCGATCGAGCACGGATGGGCGCTGCCGGCGCCGGCACCCTCGACCGGGCGCCGCGTGGTGGTGGTCGGCTCGGGCCCCGCGGGCCTGTCCGCGGCGTACCACCTGCGGCAGTTGGGTCACGAGGTGGTGGTGAGGGAGGCGGCGGCCGAGCCCGGCGGGATGATGCGCTACGGGATCCCGGCGTACCGGCTGCCCCGCGAGATCCTGGCCGCGGAGATCCGCCGCATCGAGGACACCGGGGTCCGCATCGAGTGCGGGACGCGCGTGACCGATCTCGCGGCAGCGCAGGCCGAGTTCGACGCGGTGATCCTCACCGTGGGCGCCGGGGTGGCGCACCACGTAGACATCCCCGCCGGCGCGGCGTCGAAGATCGTCGACGCGATCGACGTGCTGCGCGACGTGGCGGACGGACGCCCGCCGCTGCTCGGGCGCCGGGTTGCGGTGTACGGAGGCGGCAACACCGCCATGGACGCCGCGCGCACCGCCCGGAGGCTGGGCGCCCAGGAGGCCGTGGTGGTCTACCGCCGCACCCGCGAGCAGATGCCCGCGCACCCCACCGAGCTTGCCGACGCGATCGGCGAGGGCGTCAGGGTCCAGTGGCTGTCCACCATCGCCGGCGTCGACGGCGAGCGCCTGACCATCGAGCGCATGGAGCTCGACGAGGACGGACGTCCCCACGGCACCGGCGAGTTCGAGGAGCTGGATGCCGATGCTGTGCTGCTCGCCGTGGGTCAGGACGCGGACCTCAGCCTGCTCGAGGGCGTGGACGACATCGTGGTCGCGGACGGCGTGGTGCAGGTGGAGATGGCGACGCTCATGACCGGACGCGAGGGGGTGTTCGCCGCCGGCGACGTCTCCCCCGGCTCGCGCACCGCCACCTACGCGATAGGACGCGGCGCGCGGGCTGCCGCGGCCGTCGACGCCTACCTCGCGACGCGGCCCGCCCCCGCCGAGCCGGTCGAGCGCGAGGCCACCTACGACCGCCTCACCACCTGGTACTACTCGGACGCGCCCCAGCAGCACCGCCCCGAACTCGAGGCCGCCCGGCGGGTGACCGGCTTCGAGGAGGTGCTGGCCGGGCTCGACGCCGAGCACGCCGTGTTCGAGGCGCGGCGATGCATGTCCTGCGGGTCCTGCTTCGAGTGCGACAACTGCTTCGGCATGTGCCCGGACGACGCGATCCGCAAGCTGGGCCCCGGCATGCGGTACGAGATCGACTACGACTACTGCAAGGGCTGCGGGATCTGCGCCGCCGAGTGCCCGTGCGGGGCGATCGACATGATCCCGGAGGTCCGGTAGCGGCGGCCCCGCGTGGTGACCGTGCGCCCGACCGGGCCCCGCGCTTTCGCGGACCGTCAGTAGGGAGCGGGCCCCGAACGCGGCGCCGCGGCTCCCCCGCGCGCCGCCGCGACCACATCGGCAATCGCGTCGTGCAACAGGCCAGTGTCCTGCGCGATCGTCACCATGGTCGCGCCCCGCGACACCCAATCAGCCCCCATCGCGGGGTCGGAGCAATGCAGCCCGACCGCAATGCCGCGCGCACGACACGCGTCGACGATGCGCTGCACCAGCGCCGCGACCTCCTCGCTGTCCCGGTATGTCTGCCGTCCGTAGCCGCATGCGAGCGCCAGATCATTGGGGCCCACGTAGATTCCATCGAGGCCAGGGGTCGCCACGATCGCGTCGAGGTTAGCCACCGCCTCCGCAGTCTCCACCATGACGAGGCACAGCGCCGCGGCATCCTGCTCGGCGGGCGTGGGCGCACCGTCGGGCCGCACGTATCCCCACATCGGCCCCCAGCTCCGGACACCGTGCGGAGGGAACCTGCACGCGGCGACCGCGACCGCGGCCTCTTCGGCGCTCGAAATCATCGGCACGATAACGCCGGCGGCACCGGAGTCGAGCGCGCGCATCAGCTTCGCGCCGTCTTTCCACGGCACACGGACGATGGGGGCCCGGCCGGCACCTCGCATCACCTGCGTCAGCACCGGCAGCTCGGTGAACGTGCTGACGCCGTGCTGCAGATCGATGCACACGTAGTCGGCCGGCGACGCTGCGACGAGTTCGGCGACCGACGTGTCCGGGATCGAGCTCCAGATTCCATACGCGGCATGCCCGTCGCGCCACAGGCGCTTCAGCCGCGCGGTGGTGTGCGCCTGGATGTCGTGGTGGTGGTCCATCGTGTCTCCTTCAAGCGCTCGGCAAACGCCTTTGAGCGTCGCACCGATCCGGCTGCCGGTCGCGACGTCGGTCGCCGCGAGGAGCCATCAGTGTTCTTCCAAATATCGGAAGAGCATGTCATCAAAAAGAATTACGTGAATCGTATCGCAAGGAAGCGTTCTCGCGCGCCCGCAACCCGCGCCCCTGGCCGCGGGGCGACGCGGCCGAACACGGACCTCTAGGCAACGTCGGTGGCGCGCGCTCGCGCGGCCGCCTACACCCGGAGGGTCGTGAGGCCCCCGTCCACCGTGAGCACGGTCCCAGTGGTGGACGCTGATCGCGGCGACCCGAGGTTCGCGATCGCGAACGCGATCTCCTCGGCGGTGACGAGCCGGCCCATGGGCTGGCGTCCGCGCAGGTTCGCGGAGGTGGCCTCAGGATCCTCCGACGCCGCGAGGATGCGCCGCACCCACGGGGTGTCCGCGGTGCCGGGTGCCACCGCATTCACGCGGATCCCGTCGGCGAGATGGTCGGCCGCCATCGCATACGTCAACGCAATGACGGCACCCTTGGTGGCGCTGTACAGCGCCCGGTTGGGCAGCCCATTGGTGCCCGCCACCGAGGCCGTGTTGACCACGGCGGCGGCGGCGGACCTCCGTAGCCAGGGCAGCGCGGCACGCGACACGCGGGCGAGGCCCAACACGTTGATGTCGTAGACCCGATGCCATTCGTCGTCCTCGTTGGCCGCGACATCACCCGCGGCCCCGATCCCGGCATTGTTCACGAGCACGTCGATCCCGCCTAGCGCCGCGGCGATCCGCTCGACCGCGCCGCGCACCGCTGCATCGTCGGCCAGGTCCGCGACCTCGACGTGCACGCTGGCCGGCGCACTGCCTCCATCGCGGTCGATGACGGCGACCCGTGCGCCGCGTCGCGCGAGCTCTGCTGCTGTCGCGGCGCCGATTCCGCTCGCTCCGCCGGTGACCACGGCCACGAGGTTCTCGAACTCGCTCATCAGTCAGTCTCCGATCGTGACGTGGAACTTGGGGCCCAATCCGGCTCCGTCAGGACGCTCTCCAGCCAGAACCCCGGGGAGTTCCGCGAGAGTCAGGGCAGCCGCGACCAACGGACGCGGGTCGACCGCACCCGACGCATACGAGTCGATAGTGCCCGCGAGACCCGGCGACGCGCTGAGCACACCCACAGCGGTGACGTCCTTGAGCGCGAGGTCACGCGTATCGACGAGGCTCGGAGCGCCCGCAAGCCCGACGTAGACCACCCGCCTGCCAGGTTCGACCAGGTCGAGCGCCTTGGCGGGCAGGTGCTGCGCGTTCGAGGCCTCGATCACCGCGTCCCAGGGCAGGTCGGGAAGCGCGTCCTCGGTCCACACGTGCTCGAACCCGAGGCTGCGGGCGAACGCGAGGGAGCGCTCGCTGCGGCCCAGGAGGTGAACCTCGGCCCCGGCCGCCGTGGCGAACAGTCCACACAGCAGCCCGATAGTGCCGGGGCCGAGGATCAGGCATCGCTCCCCCGGCTTGAGGTCGGCCGCCCCGACGGAACGGAAGGCATTACCACCCGGCTCCACCATTGCGCCCATCGCATCGTCCACCACGTCCGGGAGGCGATGGAGCGACGTCCACGGCACCGCGATCTGCTCAGCAAGCGCGCCCGGGCGCCCGTCACGGATGCCCAGCTCGCCGCGCGCCTCGCAGACGTGCTGGCGGCCCTGTGCGCAACGGCGGCACCCACCGCAGCCGAGCATGGTGTCCCCGGTGACGCGGACGCCGAGCCACGAGGCGTCGACCCCGTCCCCTATCGCCGCCACAACACCCATCCATTCGTGCCCGATCCGGACCGGGAACGAGGTGTGACCCACCTTGTAGTAGGCCATTTCGCCGGTGAAGAGCTCGATGTCGGTGCCGCAGATTCCGGCGCGCTTGACATCGACTACCACCTCACCCGGGGCGGCGAGAGGTGCGGCGACTTCCTGGATCTCCGCCTGGTGCGGGCCGGTGATGACCAGGGCCTTCATCGGGGTGCGATCACGTTCTGGCGCTGCGCGCCGAGCCCGTCGATGCCCAGGGTCATCACATCGCCCGCCTGGAGCCACACCTGGGGGCTGAGGCCCATGCCGACGCCCGGAGGCGTTCCTGTGTTGATGAGGTCACCGGGCTCGAGCACCATGAACTGGCTGATGTAGTGGACGATGAAGAACGGGTCGAAGATCATGGTCGAGGTCGAGCCGGTCTGACGGCGCACGTCGTTGATGTCGAGCCACATACCCAGGTCGACCACATCCTCAACCTCGTCCTGAGTGGCCAGCCACGGCCCGGCGGGGTTGAACGTCTCGGAAGACTTGCCCTTGAGCCACTGCCCGCCGCGCTCCATCTGGAATGCGCGCTCCGACACGTCGTTCACCAGCACCCACCCGGCGATGTGGTCACGTGCTTGTTCGACCGAGTCGAGGTAGCTCGTGCGCTTCCCGATGACGATGCCGAGCTCGACCTCCCAGTCGGGCTTGGTCGAGCCTCGCGGGATGCGCACGTCGTCGTTTGGCCCCACGAGCGTGTTGGGCGACTTGGTGAAGAGGATGGGCTCGGCGGGAACGGCCTGGCCGGTCTCGGCGGCGTGATCCGAGTAGTTCAAGCCCACGCAGATGATCTGGTGGGGACGCGCGATAGGCGCGCCGATGCGCTGGCCCCCGAGCGGCTGACCGCCGGCTGCGGCGCGCTCGGCGACGATCGGCGCGATGCGGTCGAGACCCCCCGACCCGAAGAACACCTCGTCGAAGTCGGTGACGACGTCGGACAGGTCGACATATCGGTCGTCACCGATGAGGGCCACTGGCTTCTCGGCGCCAGGTGCGCCGATGCGTAGGAGTTTCATGCGTTTTCCTTCGGGGTAGCGGTGGGTGCCGGGGTTCCGGCCCACAGGTGCGGGGCGATGCCGCGGTGTCCTGTGCGGACCGCGAACAGACGGCCCGACAACGGAGATGCGGCGAGGTCAGCGGGCGAGAGACCCTCGGTCGCGGTGGTGATCACCAAGGTGTCCAGGTCGGGTCCGACAAACGCCGGGCACGAACTGTGCGGCGCGGGCACGTCGACGCGCCCGACGACGTCGCCGGTGGGAGCGACGCGGACGACGCGCCCCTCGCCCCACAGCGCGACCCAAAGGTGGTCCTCGCTATCGATGGTCATGCCGTCGGGGTAGCCCTCGCTGATCTCTAGGAGCACCCGCCGCTCGCCGATCGCGCCGGTCACGGGATCGTAGTCGCGCACGTAGATGAGGCGTCTGAAAGTGTCAACCGAGTACAGGGTGCGGCCGTCTGCGGTCCATGCGAGGCCGTTCGACAGCCGTAAGTCATCATCGAGCGTCGTGGTGGTGCCATCCGCCTCGACCCGGAGGAGCAACTCGCCACCAGGCCCCTTGGTACCCACCACGAAACGCCCCGCCGGATCGGGCTTGCCGTCATTGAAGCGACGCTCCGGGAGGGTGAGGAGATCGTTGCCAGCGCTGATCTGGCCGTCGCCACGGCGCACGTAGAGGCGGTGCGTGCCGGCGACCAGCCATTCCCCTGCCGCAGAGACGGCGACCGCGCCGGCGGTGTCGGGGAAGTCCACGCGCTCCTCGATCTCGATGGCGCGCTCGGAGGTGAGCCGTCCCGCGTAGACGGACCCCGCCAGGATGTCGACCCACAACACGCGTTCACTGATCGGATCCCATGTGGGACCCTCGGCGAGGAAGTGAGAGACCTCGGTGGCGACCCGGGGGCTGCCAAGCTCCGGCGCGGTCTCGTAGGCGGTCATGCGGGAGCCTCCGTGAGGGTGTCGTCGAGGACTTGCAGGATGTGACGGTAGGGCTGCCCCGTGGCGCGGGTCATGGCGAGCTCACAGGTTCGGTTGAGGGATGCGTGGGCCTCCGCATTCGCGAAAGCGACGTCCGCGGCCTCGGCACGCGTGGCCGCGTGGGTGAGCTCGGGGTGCAGCATGCCGCGGTCGCCCGCGAACCCGCAGCACCCCCATTCATCGGGCACCACGACCGTCTCGGCGGCGGCGGCCGCGACACGCGTCAACGCGGCGTTCACGCCCATTTGAAGGGACGCACAGGTCGGATGCACCGTGACCGAACCCACCTTGCGACCGTCGGGAAGGCGCGGAAGGACGTGCTCATCGACGAAGGCGACCGCGTCGACGATGCGGATGTCCGCTGCCCCCGCGGCCTTCACCAACACGTCGAGTCCGTCGGTGCACGACGCGGCGTCGCACACCACGGGCAGGCGCCCACCGTCCGTCGCCCGCACCAGGGAGGCCGCCACCTTCGCCATCATCACGTCGTAGCCTTCGGGATGGCCCTTCGACTTCCACGGCGTTCCGCAGCACAGCGACGGAATGTCATCGGGCGTCGCCACCTGCACGCCGGCCCGCTCGCACAGGCGCAGGAACGACTCACCGACACCATCGTCGCCCACCGGGCCGAACATGGTGGTGGTGCATGACGCGAAGAACACTGCGACGGGCGTCTCCGCGGAGACCACGCGCCGACGCCGCCCTCCGCGCGGCATGTCCGCGGAATAGAGGGGAATTGCCTCGTTCCCCAGCAGCCCACGCCCGAGGCGGGTCACAAGCGAGGGAAGCGCGGACGGCAGAGCATCGGCGACGGTGAGCGCGACGCCCCCCGCGGCGCTCCCCGCGTCCCAATGCGACGCAGCTTGCTTCCATGCGGACCGTCCCACCGCGCCTTGCTGCTCCGCGCGGAGCCGGCGGACCAGGTCGCCGGTATTGATGAGCACCGGACACGCGGTCTGGCACATGCCGTCGACCGCACACGTCTGCACACCGTCGTAGACGTACTCCTTGTCAAGCGTGGTGGCGAGATGCTCATCGCCGCCCTCGCGGGCGCGTTGCGCCTCGCGACGCAGGACGATGCGCTGTCGTGGTGTGAGAGTCACGTCGCGTGACGGGCAGACGGGTTCGCAATATCCGCACTCCACGCACCGATCAATCTCCGACTCGACGCTCGGCGCGGTCTTGAGGTGGCGCGTGTGCGCATGCGGATCCTCGGTGAGGAGCACGCCGGGGTTGAGTGTCATCCCCGGGTCGATCAGGCGCTTGACCTCCCACATCACCGCGTACAGTTCGTCGCCGTACTGGCGGTGAACGAAAGGTGCCATGATCCGTCCGGTCCCGTGCTCAGCCTTGAGGGTCCCCCCCTGCGCAAGCACTAGCGCAACCAGGTCCTCGGTGAACGCCTCGTAACGGGCCAGCAGTGTCGGCTCGTCGAACTGTTCGTTCACCAGGAAATGGATGTTGCCGTCCTTCGCGTGACCGAATATTACGCTGCCGTCATAGCCGTGTCGTTCGAACAACTCGGTCAGGCGGGTACACGTCTCGCCAAGCCGCGCCACCGGCACGGCGATGTCCTCGAGCAGGGCCGTGGTGCCTGACGGCCGCGCCCCCGCGACGGCGGTGTACAGACCCTTGCGCATGCGCCACAACTGGGTACGGATGACCGCGTCCGTGATCAGCGCCGCGGGCCGCACCAGCGGCAGCGAGGCCAGCACCGGGGCACCTTCTGCCACGCGACGCTCAAGCGCGGCCGCCGTGCCCTCCTGGAACTCGACAAGGAGCGCGGCGTGGTCTACGACGACCAACTCGCTCAGTTCGACGGTCGCCTCGGAGCCGCACTGCGCGACGCGCAACGATGCAGCATCGAGCAGTTCGATGGTCGCGAACCCCGCCTCGACCAGGGCGGGCATTGCCGCAGTCGCATCGGCGAGATCAGCGAAGATCAGCAGACCCGTCGCCGCGTGGGCCGCGACAGGGAGCGTGCGAAACGTCGCCTCGGCCACGAACGCGAGCGTGCCTTCCGAGCCCACGACCAGGTGCAGGAGGATGTCCATCGGGTCGGAGTGGTCGAGGAACGAGTTCAGGCCGTACCCCATGGTGTTCTTGATCGAGTGCAGGGCACGGAGTCGCTGGACAGAGTCCGGGTTGCCACGGACACGATCACGCAATCGCTCGAGACCCGCGTAGATCGCGGGCTGGGCCCGGCGAAGCGTGTCCGTGGCGTCGGGGGCACCGGAGTCGATGACAGTGCCCGACGGGAGGACCAGGAGCGCCGACTCGAGCGTGCGGTAGGCGTTAGCGTGCGTGCCGCACGACATCCCGGACGAGTTGTTCGCGATGACCCCGCCGATGGTGCAGGCGATCTCGCTGGCGGGGTCGGGGCCGAGCTTGCGACCATGACGGGCGAGCCTGGTATTCACGGCGCGGACGGTCGCGCCGGGCTGGACCCTCACCCGCTCGCCCGCGTCGAGCACGTCGATGCGGCGAAAGTGGCGGCGCGTGTCGATCAGCACGGAGTCGGTGCCCGCCTGACCGGACAGGCTGGTCCCGCCCGAGCGGAACGTCACCGGTGCGCCCAGCGCCGCCGCCGCCGCGACGGTGCGCGCGACGCCACCGACGTCGGTCGGCGTTGCTACCAGTTGCGGGGTCAACAGGTAGTGGGATGCGTCATGAGCGCCCGCGAGGCGATCCGTAGCGCGCGTGCCCACCTCCGCGCCCGCCGCCTCGATCGCGGCCACGAGGGCCGAGTCGACGGGGGCAAGCTTCGGCGCTCCCGCCGCGCGTGACGCGTGGTCAGTGGGACTCACGCGACACCGTGGAGCCGGACCCGCCCACGAGGAAGTCGAGGTCCGCGCCCTGATCTGCCTGGAGCACGTGGTCCACGTACATCCGCTCCCACCCGCGGCTCGGGGCGGCGTAGCCATCGAGCGTGGCCTGGTTCGGGGTGCGGGCGGCGAGCTCATCAGCCGGCACGTCGAGGTTGAGCCGCCCGGCGCGCACGTCGAGGTTGATCCAGTCCCCCGTCTGCACCAGTGCGAGTGGGCCCCCGGCCGCAGCCTCGGGCGTGACGTGTAGCACCACCGTGCCGTAGGCCGTGCCCGACATGCGCCCATCGCAGACGCGCACCATGTCGCGCACGCCCTGGGCCAGCAGCTTCGCCGGCAGAGGCATGTTCGAGACCTCCGGCATGCCCGGGTAGCCCTTGGGTCCGCAGCCGCGCAGCACCATGACGCTGTCCGCGTCGATGTCCAGGTCGGGATCGTCGATGCGGGCATGGAAGTCCTCGATCGAGTCGAACACCACTGCCCGCCCGCGGTGCTTGAGGAGGTGCGGCGACGCGGCGGCGGGCTTGATGATCGCCCCGCCCGGCGCAAGCGACCCGCGGATCACCGTGATGCCGGCGGCGGGTTGCAGCGGATTGCCGCGCGAGGAGATGACATCCGCGTCCCAGATCTGGGCGTCGTCAAGGTAGTCCACGAACGGTTTGCCCGTGATGGTCAGCGCCTCGGGATCGAGCAGGTCGCGCACCTCGCGCATCACGGCAAGGAAGCCCCCGGCGCGGAATAGGTCGTCCATGAGATAGCGGCCCGCGGGCTGGAGGTTCACCAACAGCGGCACCTTTGCGCCGATCCGGTCGAAGTCGTCGATGGTCAGATCGATGCCCAACCTGCCCGCGATAGCGATCAGGTGCACCACGGCGTTGGTGGACCCGCCAATCGCCGCGAGAGCCACGATCGCGTTGTGGAAGTTGGCCTTGGTCAGGAAAGTGGAGGGACGCCTGTCGTCTGCGACCAGCTGCACGGCTAGGCGGCCCGTCTCGTGGGAGGCCTCCAGGAGGCGAGCATCGGGTGCGGGGGTCCCCGCGAGACCGGGGACGATGGTGCCGAGTGCCTCCGCGACCAACGCCATGGTCGAAGCCGTACCCATGGTGTTGCAGTGCCCCTTCGAGCGGATGGTCGACGATTCGCTGGCCCGGAACTGATCCTTCGTTAGGTTGCCCGCTCGCATCTCCTCGCTCAGACGCCAGACGTCGGTGCCGCACCCGAGCGCCTCGCCGCGGAAGTGGCCCGTGAGCATGGGCCCGCCGGGGATGACGACGGCCGGCAGATCAACGGAGGCCGCCGCCATGAGCAGCGCCGGGATGGTCTTGTCGCATCCACCCAGGAGGACCACGCCGTCGATCGGGTTGGCGCGCAGCATCTCCTCGGTCGCCATCGCGGCCATATTGCGCCACAGCATCGCTGTCGGACGGACTTGCGTCTCGCCGAGCGACACCACGGGCAACTCGAGCGGGATGCCGCCCGCCTCGTAGATGCCGTGCTTGACCGACTGCGCGACCTCGTCGAGGTGAGCGTTGCACGGCGTGAGGTCCGACGCGGTGTTGGCGATCGCGATCTGCGGCCGGCCTTCGAACGTGCTCGAGGGAGTCCCCCGGCGCATCCACGCGCGATGGATGTAGGCATTCCGATCGTCGCCGTCGTACCACTCGGAACTGCGCAACTCGGTCATGCTTTTCCAACTTTCAGAAAACTAATCGAATTCGTGGAATATTGATAGCCTACTGTAGACCGCCGACGTCGACCTTGTCATCGGCAGACTCACCGTCGCGTCGCTCAGGCACGGCGGGCAACCCGGAGAGAGAAACATGCGCGCAATCGTCACCGGCGGAGCCAGCGGTCTTGGAGCCGCTACCGCGACCCGACTCCGTTCCGACGGCATCGACGTCGTCACCGTCGACCGCGCCGGATCCGCCGACGAGATCGTGGACATCACCGACGCAGCTGCGGTCGCGGCGCTCGCCGCTCGCACGGGCGCTATCGATATCCTCATCAACTCCGCGGGAGTGGTCGGCCCCAACGCACCGCTACTCGAGACCGCAGCAGACGACTGGCGCCTCACCTTCGAGGTCAACGTCCTCGGCACCGTCGGAATGATCAAGGCCTTCGCCCCCGGGATGGTCGAGCGAGGGTGGGGCCGCATCGTCAACTTCGCCAGCATGGCGGGCAAGGACGGCAACCCCAACCTGAGCGTGTACTCGGCGAGCAAGGCCGCGGTGATCGCGCTCACCAAGTCGGCAGGCAAGGAGCTCGCGACCACCGGCGTGCTTGTCAATGCGATCGCACCGGCGGTGATCGCAACCCCGATGAACGATTCCACGGCTCCCGACGTTCTCGCGCACATCACCAGTCTCATCCCCATGAAGCGCATCGGCACAGCGGATGAGGTCGCGACGCTCGTCTGCTGGCTGGCCTCCGACCAGGTCTCCTTCTCGACCGGTGCGGTCTACGACATCAGTGGTGGGCGCGCGACATACTGATCGCTGACCGTTGAAGCAGCACCCCGCCGGGGGGCTTGCGGCCACCGAAAACCGGAGAAGAGATGACCGACACCGCCGGAGATGACCCCGCCGCGAGGCTCGTGGGCGCCGATCGCGTGCTCGCCGTGCTGCTCGAACTCGGCGAGCACCCCCGTGGCGTCACGCTCGACTCGCTCTCCGCTACGCTCGACAGCCCCAAGCCGACCATTCATCGTGCGCTCGGTGCGCTCAAGCGTGCGGGTCTCGCCCTTCAGACCAGCCGCGGGACGTACATGCTGGGCGACGAGTTCCTGCGCATCGCGTTCAGGAATTTCGCCGAGCGACCGGAAAGCGAACTCGTGACCCCAATCCTCGAGCGCCTCGCTGCGCGCTTCGGCGAGACCGCCCACTACGCCGTCCTCTCGGGCACTGACGTGGTCTACAGGGCCAAGGCCGACCCTCCGAGCGGGGCGGTCCGGCTGACGTCCGTGGTGGGCGGGCGCAACCCTGCCCACTGCACGGCCGTCGGCAAGCTACTTCTGAGCGAATCCGTCGAGACCCGGCAGCAACTCGGCGAGTTGCTCGGTCCCGGACCGCTCCCCCGTCGGACCCCACACACCATCACGGATATCGGGGCGCTGTGGAGGGAGCTCGAAACAATCAGAGAACGCGGCTACGCCGTCGATGCCGAAGAGAACGAGGAGGGGATCAACTGCATCGCGATCCCCTTCGGCCTCGATGCAGGCCTTCCGCAACCGGGCGCGGTGAGCATCAGCGCCCTCGCGTTCCGGACGCCGCTCGACACCCTGGTTGACCGCCTCGCCGAGATCGCAGCGCTCGCCGCGGGCCGCTGAGGCACCCTCGCCGCAAGCCGAACCGTCGTAGCGACACACCGACGCTCGCAAGGTCGGTCAGCGGCACTCCCACCCGTCGACAGCCTGCGCCCGACAACCGACAAATCGAGCGCACCGCCAAAGGCCGCGGCAGAAGGGCGGGAGGGTCTGGCCGCCAGGCATGGGTCGAGCGTGCCCTATTGGGAATGTCCGCCGCGTGCGCCGCCGCGTACAAAGCACACCACCAAGACGGCCGCGATCGCCATGGCCGCGGCGCTTAGCACGAATGCCACGTTGCCTCCCGCCGCGATGGCGTCGCGCGCCTGCGCGGCCACCGCATCCTCCCCCGTAGTGAGCGCGTCGGCAAGCCTCTCGGGCGCGTCCGCAAGCAGCGCTTCCTGCGCCCTCGATGCCGCGGTGACGAGCACGGCTAGACCCACGGCACCGCCCACCTGCTGCAGCATGCCCATCACCGCTGAGACCGCTCCCACCTCCCGTTCGTGCACGCCGCCGACCACCGCGAGCGTGAGGGGCACAAACGCCATACCCGTGCCGAGCGCCCACATCAGGACAGGCGCGAGGACGTCGGGCGCGTAGGCCGCCGACGCGTCCCAGCGGGACATCAGTCCCACGCCGAGCGAACCGAGCAGGATGCCTGCGCCGGAAACGGCGCGCACCGGCATCCACGCGAGCAGCCGCGCCGCGGCCCACGATCCGACCGCGAGCCCGACCGCCGTGGGAACGAACGCGAGTCCCGCGGCCGTAGGCGTGTAGCCAAGGACCTGCTGCACGAAGAGGGATTGGAAGTAGGTCATGGACAGGGAAAAACCGAGCAGCATCACGGCGACCAGCGCCGCCGACCTGCTGCGGTCGCCGAAGACACGAAGCGGAAGGACAGGGAAACGGTGCGACGCTTCGACCGCGAGGAACACACACAGTAGGAGCGCCGCCGCCACCGCAGCTGCCCCCGCAGCGGGGTCGGACCACCCACGCTCGGCCTCACCCGACTCGGTGATCGCGTAGACGGCTGCCGCCACACCTAGGCTGCCCAGCGCTGCACCCCACCAATCGACGTGGACGGGGCGCCGCGCCGACTCCACCAGGACGAGCCGTGCGCCGACGACGGCCGCGATTCCTACGGGGATGTTGATGAACATGACAGCACGCCACGACAGGTACCCCGTGAGCAGCCCGCCCAGGATCACACCGACCGCCGTCCCGGCTCCGCTGGCAGCGCTGTAAACGGCGAGTGCTCGGTTGCGGGCGCGCCCTGCCTCGAACGTGGTCGATATCAGAGCGAGCGCAGTCGGAGACGCGAAGGCCGCGCCCACGCCTTGCGCGGCGCGCGATGCGACGAGCCACTCCCCCGACTGCGCGAATCCGCCGGCCAGGGACGCTGCCGTGAACACCGCCATGCCGGCGATGAACACTCGGCGTCGGCCGAACAGGTCTCCCGCGCGGCCGCCGATGAGCAGGAACCCGCCGAACGCCACGATGTACGCGGACACAGTCCACGACAGCGTGGCGTCCGAGAGTCCAAGTTCGGCCTGCATGCTCGGCAGCGCGATGTTGACCACGGCGCTGTCGAGCACGAGCATGAGTTGGGTCGTCGCGATCACCGCGAGGGCGAAATGCCGCCGGGACGATCCGCGGTTCGCGAATGCCTGCGCGCGAGTCTGAGCGAGAATGGGCATGGCCGGTCCTTGGAGACGGGGCCGGCGGAGCGTCAAGTACTGCGCACCCCGCGGGGCGTCGCACAGCGCCCGGGAGCGCGGTCGAAGGCCCGAGCTCACCGGCGTCGTGTCCGAGCGCCGGCCTGGAGCTCGAACGTGCAACGTTCTCCGCGTCAGGATACGGGCGTCAGCGCTCGGAGGTCAATCGCCTATGCGTCGCCGGGCGCAACGGTGGTGCGGGCACCACCGCGCCCGCACCACCGGCCCTGCGCTCGCGAGTCGTCAGCGCGGCATCACCTTGACGGTGGAAATCGCAGACGTATTGCCCGCCCTGTCGGTCGCGCGGAACTCGACCTTGACCGCACCGTTCCCGGGCACCGCGATGGACCCGACGTACGCCGTCCACTCGCCCGAGTGGCGCACCCGGTACTCGAGGGAGGCGACGCCGGAGCGACCCTTGTCCGTGGCGGCAAGCGACACTGTGCGGCCGTCGACGGCGCCGGAGACGACGGGCGCCGTGGTGTCGGATGGCGTGTCGAGCGCCTCCATGATTTGGAGCACTGCGAGGTTGCCCTCCCAGCCCGGGTAGAGGAAGGTCCCCACACCGGCGTCGCCCTGGTCGTAGGTGATCGGCGTGTTGAACATGTAGCCGTTCGCCTCGACTCCCCAGTGCTGGCGCGCCACGTCCGCACCGGCCTCGAGGCCTTGCGCCACGAGCGCATCGTTGCCGACGATTCGACCAGCGGAGATGCTGCCGGCGGCGAACGCATAGGTCGCTTGTGCCCACACGCTGCCTCCGGCCGCCTCGGTGGCGGAACCGGTGAGTGCAGCGCCGTAGTGGTCCGTTCCCTGGGTGAAGAACGGATACACCGTGGCGAGGTGGCGCTCGTAGCGGGCGCGGTTGACCACGTCGGGCAGACCTGCCTGCTCAGCCAGGCGCTGCGAGAGGAAGGTTGCGATGAGTGCAATCCCTTCTTCGGTTTGGCCCGGCTCCGCGAGGGTGTGCCGGAAGTACCCGGCGTCCTCGAGCCAGAACAGTTCGTCGAAGTCCGCGCGCGCGGCCTCCAGATCCGCCGCCCAACCATCGATGACAGCCTGGTCCTCGCCGACTCTCGTGCCCGACTCGATCATGGCTTCGAGGGCGAGGATGTAGAGCGACGCGGTGTACGAGTCGAAGCGGTATGACGCGAGCCCGTTGTAGGCGCTCGCCATGCCCTCCTGTGCGGGGTTGAAGGTGCCCTTGGGGTAGTTCTTTGACGGCACCTCGGGGAGGGCGTAGTCCTCGGGAATGGTGTCCTGCAGGTAGCCGAATGTCTTCACCATCGCGGGGTACACGAACTGCAGGAAGTCTGAGTCGTCGCTCCTCCGCGCGTAGTCGTACATCCGGTAGATGTTGTTGGACGGCGCGTCGAGGAACGTAGATTTGCCCGGCGCCGCCGCGGTGCCCTGATTCCATGAAATGAAGGGGTTGTCGCCGTCGCGCTCGGTGATGCTGAAGTCCCACGGAGCGCCCTGGGTATTCGGCGCCAGGATGGCCTCAGCCTTGGCGATCAGCCGGTCGCGCTCGATGTTCGGAAAGAACTTCGCGTACACGCCGGACGCGTAGATCGCGATCTCGCCACCCATGCCGTTGGTCGACAGACCGCCGGAGTTCGCGTCCACGCCCAGGTAGTTATGCGTCCCTCGGATGTCGTCGCCCGCTCGGCCGTTGCCGCTGTTGATCGGGTAGTCGTTGCTCACCAGGCCGTTCTCCCACAGGACGGTGGAGAACGGGATGTCCGCGAGTTGGTTGAGCGCCGCCTCCTTTAGCCAGTCCGGGTAGTCGGACGACTCCACGATCGGCAACCACCAGCCGAGCACGTCGGCGAGGTTGGAGTCCCGCTCGGCGAGCGCGTCGTGCGCGATCTCGTAGCTCTGGTGGAACGGGTACGTACCGACCATGTAGTCGTTGCTCGCGTCGGTGCGGGCGCCGTAGAACTCTGTGTAGCGGCGCATCCAGACTGTCCGGTTGTCCTGGAATCCCACCTGGGGGAAGTCCCAGGTGAGAACGAACGGGATGGTCCGCGTCTCCCCCGGCGCCAGCGTGGCCGACACGGCGATGGCGCCGGCCGACGCCGAATCGTCCAGCGCATTGTCGCCAAGTGCGCCATCGTCCGAGAACGCGGCGTAGACATCGGAGCCGTCGCCGCCGGCGTTCCACGAGGTGGTGTAGGTGAAGTCCTCGTCATCGCCCACGACGGCGGCGAGCGTCCACTCGGACTTGAAGGCGTCGGGGGTGTTGGCGTCGGAGTCCGAGGAAAGTGTCACAGCGTGGATGTTGGCGGCCTCGTCGACTGTGTACTCGCTCACGAGGCCCTCGCGCACCGTCTCTGGATCGCGCCCCTCGTGGCCCGCGACGTTGGGCATGGTGAACATGGTCGAGACTTCGGCATCCTCGTCGCTCGGGTTGGTGATCTGCACGTCGAAATAGGCCACCGGAAGCGAACTGCGACGGTCATCGCCCGCCACGATCGGCGAGTAGAACCGCATCGATACGTCCGTCTGCAGCGACTCGTAGTCCATCCACCCGAACGGGTAGAGCGCCGAATAGTCGGCATCGCCCGGAGCGAGCGTGTTCCACGCGGGCATCGGCGACTCCCACGACCTGGCGTCCCAGGTCTCGCCCTTGAGGTTGAGCTGCTCCGGCCCGTCGGCCGCCAGGGTGGTGACCGTAGCGTCTCCTGAACCCACCTGCTCACGTACGTGGAAGGCCGCCTGCGGAAGCGCGCGCACTTCAATTGACTGGTCCTGCGAGCCGCCGAACCACCACGGGCCGAACGTGCCGGACTGGTTGATCATGAAGTTCCCGGCGCCGATCCCGCCGAGGGGGATGCCCAACCCCGGAGTGGTGGCCGGGAAGTCGGGCACGCGGAATCCGAAGATCTGCTCGAAGAAGTCCCCGAGATTGTTGCACTCATAGGGGATGAAGCTGCTGGGGCAGGTTCCTTCGGGGATCTCGCCAAGCGAACGGACGATCGCGGCGCCCGGGACCACGAACGTGTCGTCATCGCCGGCGGCGCCGGCGCCCGACACGACGCCTCCCAAAAGGATCGTCAGTGCGAGGGCCCCGCTCGCGGAGCGGCGCAACGTGGCGACGACGCGCGGCGAGCGCAAGCCGACCGGCTCGCTGCGGTGGATGTGTGGACGCGACATGGTAGGTGAACTCCCTTGTTCGACTTCAGCCATTCGGCATTGACGCGGTGCACACGCAACGCAGCGCGTGCAACGTTCTACGTTGCGTGCAACTCTACACGGAAACTGTCCGACGTGCAGCCTTTCATCCCTGCTATCCAGCACATTTTGGGCGCCTGCTCCGCTCCCGGGCGCGCGACTTTGCCGGCACTCCGCATCCCCCTCAAGGGTCGGAGTGCCGACGCGATCGCGCGTTCAGGCGGGGTTGTAGGAAACGCGCAGCGCCGCCGTATCCTCCTCCGGGTCGCCGATCCCGAGCACGCGACCGGTGAACCCGGCCGCGACCTCGGTCGAGACGTAGCGACCGTCCAGGCGGGCCAGCTCGACCATGGAGTCGGCTACCTCGACGGCGATCACAATGAGATCCGGTCCCGCATCGCCGCGAGGCACGAAGGCGCCGTCGGGGTCGACGGCGGCCAGCGCCGTACGCGCGGGCCCCTCGCCGATGTCGCACGACCCGACCTCGGCTACGAGGCCGCCCACCCTCGCCCACGCTACCGCGCGCCCGCCCCGGACCGTGATGCCGTACGCATGGCGGGAGTCCATCCTCAAGCTGAAGGTCCCCTCGCGGAGCGTGGCGCTGGCGGTCCAGCGGAGGTCTCGCACGCGCGTGCAGAGAACCTGTCCGAGGGGCACCACAACGCCTCCCTCCTTCGGCCGCAAGACGTCCGCAATGTCACCCGATGCAACCACCCATCGTGGGCTGAACGCCTCGGTCTCGAACGAGTCGTCGAACGACGTATCGATGGGAGGCACCTCGAAGCGGTCTGGCGCGAATACGGGCCAGTCATCCACCCAGTCGATCCCGGCGAGGAACGTCTCGCGGCCCAGAAGGTGATATGCCGGCGTGGGGCCCTGGGGACGGTTGCCCAAGTACACGGCGGCCCAGCCGCCGTCGGGCGTCCGCACCAGGTCCGCGTGGCCGGTGCTCTGCGCGGGTGTGAACGTGGACCGCCGGGTCATGATCGGGTTTACCGGGCAGCCTTCATACGGACCCTCTGGCCGCGGCGCACGCGCGACCGTGACGCAGTGTCCCTTCTCGGTGCCGCCCTCGGCGAGCATGAGGTACCACCGGTCGCCGATCTTGTAGAGGTGTGGACCCTCGGCGGCAGGCAAGCCGCTCCCCTGCCAAACCTCATAGGCGGGTGCGAGAAGTTCACCCGTCGCCGTGTCGACTCTCGCCTGAACAACGGCCTGCCCACCAAGGGCGAAATCAAACTTGTGCCACGTCACGATGCATGTGCCGTCGTCGTCCCACGCGATGTCGGGGTCGATGCCGATCGCATCGCGCACGTGCACCGGTGCGCTCCACGGGCCGGCTGGGTGGTCCGCGGTCACGATGATCTGGCCAGCGTCGAAATCTGCGATGTTGGTGGTGATGTAATAGAACACGCCGTCGTGATGGCGCAGGGTGCCGGCCCAGATGCCACCCGAGGGTCGCGCGTCGCCCTCCACGCACTGCTGCCGCGTGGTGAGCACATTTCCGATCTGGACCCAGGTCAGCAGATCGGTGCTGTGGAAGATCGGCACCCCCGGAAAATACTCGAAGCTGGAGCTCGCCAGGTAGTAATCGGCGCCCACCTGGCAGACGGTCGGATCCGGGAAGAACCCCGGGATCACCGGCGTGCTCGCCGCGTTGCCCGCTTGCGCCATGGCGTCAGACCTCCTCAAGCGAGACCGCGGTCAGGTATGTGCGCTCGGACGCGGTCAGCACGCGCGTCTCGCCGATCACCGCGAAGGAGCCGCTCAAGGCACGGTGGTCCGCGTCGAGACCGACGAAGACATCGACCTGCGCGGGCTCGACCGCGAAGTCGCGCGCCATGTTGGTGTAGCCCAGCTGCGTGGCGTCGAGGGTGAAGGTGATGCGCTGGGACTCGCCCGCATCGAGGTCGACTCGCGCGAACCCGGCGAGCTGCTGGGCCGGCCGAGTGACGCCGGTGGTGTTGACCCGCACGTAGAGCTGAGGCACGGTCGCCCCGCCCCGATCACCGGTGTTGGTGACGATGGCGGAGATGGTGGCCTCGCCCCGTGCGTCGATGGGACCACCGATCTCGAGACCGGACAGCGCGAAGCTCGTGTAGGAGCCACCATGGCCAAACGTATACAGCGGGCTCGACGGCATGTCGAGGTAGAGCCCGTCGCGGCCCGGAGGCAGGGGGTTGCGATTACCCGTGCCGGCCTTCATGTAGTGATACAGGGGTACCTGGCCCACGTGGCGCGGGATCGAGTAGGGCAGCCGCCCGGAGGGATTGACGGCGCCGAACAGTACGTCGGCCACCGCGGATTGGCCGAAGACGCCTCCGAATGGTGCCACGACGATTGCCGGGGCGTCGCGGACCGCCGCGGGAAGCGCATACGCGCGGCCCTGAGTGAGCACCACCGCAAACGGCGTGCCAGTCGCGGCCACGGCCGCGGCCAGCCGCTCCTGAGCGGCGGGGAGGGCGATGTCGCCGGAATCGGATCCCTCGCCCTCGGTGCGCTCGCCACTGAACCACAGACTCGCGCCCCCAAGCGCGAGGACGACTACGTCGGCATCCATCGCGGCCGCGACGGCTCGCTCGGTGCCGCCCTCGATGTCCGTGGTCAAGGTGCAGCCGGCTTCGGTCACCACCGAGGCGGCGTGCGTGGCGATCGATTCGTTGAGGGCGCGGGCGCCGTAGCCTTCGCGGAGCAATTGCACCGGGTCAAGTTGCGGAAGAATCTCGCTGTTCCAGGCCTCGAGGCCGGCGTCCACGCCCACGGCATTGCCGAAGCCGCCGGACGCCATGACGTGCATCATCTCGCGCCACGCCGGGTAGGTGTAGGTGGGAAATTGGAGTTTCACGGCATTGGCATGAGGGCCGATCACCGCGACGCGCAGCGTGCCCTCAGCGAGCGGAAGCAGGCCATCGTTCTTGACGAGAACGACGGACCTCGATGCGATCTCGCGGTTGAGTTCGACTCCCTCCTCGCGGGCGGCCCGCACGTCGATGGTCTCCTGCGGGTAAGGGTTCTCGAACAGACCCAGGTCGAATTTTGCCTTCACGATGCGTCGGGTTGCCGTGTCTAGCAAGGCGGGGTCGATGGCGCCGCGCTCGATCTCATTGACCAGCGTGTCCCCATACCCGTAGGGCACGGGGTTTTCGGTGTCGAGACCCGCGCGCAGCGCGAGGCGACCGGCCTGGGCCGGATCCGCCGCATTGCGCTGACGGTCGACCATGTGGTCGAGGGTGGTGTAGTCCGACGTGACGAAACCCTCGAACCCGAGCGCGCCGCGAAGCAGGTCGGTGAGGATCTCGCTCGACGCGCCGCATGGCACGCCGTCAATGTCCGAGTAGGAGTTCATCACCGACGCGAGCCCCGCTACCTGGATCGCCGCCTCGAAGGGGAAGGCGTAGATGTCACGTATCGCCCGGCTCGGCAGTTCGACGCCACCGAGGTTGATGCCGCCCTCCGGCTTGCCGTACCCGACGAAGTGTTTGGCAGTTGCGATTACGCCCTGGGCGAGGTCCTTGCCCTGAAGACCGAGGGTGTACGCCACGCTCATCGCGGCGCACAGGTAGGGGTCCTCGCCGTAGGTCTCGTGCACCCGACCCCAGCGGGGGTCTACGGCCACGTCCATGTTGGGGGAAAGGGCCTGGCGAAGCCCGATGCGCTGCATCTGGATGCGCATCACGTCCGCCATCTCCTGGATGAGTTCGGGGCTCCACGTCTGCGCAAGGCCGATCGCGGTCGGGAACACAGTGTGACCGCCGGTCATGACGCCGTTGAGCGCCTCGGTGTGGATGAGCATCGGGATGCCGAGACGCGTCCGCTCGACCGACACCTTCTGGATGAGGCCGGCCAGGCGCGCGGTCGAGGCGGGCGAGTCCGAGGCGAGATTGGAGATGTGGCCAGGGTTGCGTTCGAGCATGTCTTCGAGACCCTCGGGATCGCTGCCGTCGACCGACGTGAGCCACCAGCCGGGCACGGCCGTGAGTTGCCACGCCTTCTCCCGGGTGGACATCTGGGCGAGCAGGAGATCGGCGCGGACGTCGTTCGGGAGTGTCGAGTCACGGAAGTCGGTACTGGTCATGGTCTCGGTCCTTGCGTGTGAGGTGGGGGTCAGGACGCCATGGCGTCGGTCGCACTGGTCGCGCGCAGAAGCGCCTCGACCTGGGCATGGACAGGGTGCTCCCGCGGAAAACGTCCGCGCTTGCCGTCGATGTGGTTGTTGATCACGGAGGTGATGGCGAGCGCAGGCTCGTCCATGTAGACCCGCAGCAGCTCAATCGCCTGGAGCTCGCCGTGGGGAACGAGGCCGGCCACCTGCATGGCGTCCACGACGGCCGTCCATGTCGCGCGGTGATCCATGAGATCGCGGATGGTAGCGACCGTGAGGTCCTTGGCCGCACGGGGCATCGTCACGGTCCAGGAGTGCTCACCCTCGCCGACTGCCGTGACCGGAGCCGTGCCGGGTAGCAGCACGTCGGCGACGACGCCGGCCGGGAGCCAAGTGTCCACCTTGACCTGGTCACCGATGCGCTCCCACCGCACCGCGATCTCGCCGTAGGGGCTGAGGTGGCGCGCAGACGCCCAGTCCAGTTGCTCCAGCGGGATTGGCGCGATGCGGATACGCCGGTAGCCCGGTGCGGTGGGCTCGAGACCAGCGACGGTTCGGTGCAGCCAGTCCGCTACTGCGCCCAGCGCATAGTGGTTGAAGCTAGTCATTTCGCCGGGGTTGACGGTGCCGTCCGGCAGCATGGAGTCCCAACGCTCCCACACAGTGGTCGCCCCCATCGACACAGGGTAGAGCCACGAGGGGCATTCGGTTTGGAACAGCAGGCTGCCGGCCAGGTCGGCATAGCCGGCGTGCGTGAGCGCGTCGCAGATGAGGGGCGTGCCGACGAAGCCCGTTGCGATACGGAAACCGCTCCGGCGGACCAGTTCGGCGAGCCGCCGGCCCGCCTCGGCACGCTGTGCCGTTGTGGGCAGGAGGTCCCACTCGATCGCCAGGGCGTAGCACGTCTGCGCCTCCGAGACGATGCGCCCTGCAGGGGAGACATAGGAGGCCGCGAACGCGGCCCGCACCCGCGCCGCGAGGTCGGCGTATTGGCGCGCCGCCGCGTCATCCCCGACCACGGCCGCCGCCTGCGCAACGATCGCCGCGGAACGCGCAAAGTGCGCCGTGGCGACTACCTCGGCGGCCGCTTTGGCGTCTTGCGGGCGATCTGGGGGCGACGTGGGATCGAGCCAATCTCCGAACTGGAAGCCGGACGTCCAGAGGAGATCGGGTCCAGCGAGCTCCGCGACGCGATCTACCCACGCCTTCATGCTGCGCAGCTGTCGCTCGAGGATGCCCTGATCGCCCATTCGCTGGTAAAGCGTCCATGGCACGATCGTGGCCGCGTCGCCCCACGCTGCGGCCTCCGGGTCGTCGTTGTCCGAGCGATTGGTGTTGGGGACGACGTGGGGGACGCCGCCGCTCGGATACTGCTCCGCGGCGAGGTCGGCGAGCCAGGACGTCAGCAAGCCCGATACGTCGTAGAGGAATAGCGCGGTGGGCCCGAACACCTGGATGTCGCCGGTCCACCCAAGCCGCTCGTTGCGCTGCGGGCAGTCGGTGGGAAGGTCCACAAAGTTGCCTCGCGTGCTCCACACCACATTCTCGTGAAGACGGTTGATCATCGGGTCAGAGCACTCGAACCAGCCGGTGCGCTCAAGGTCCGTGCCGATCACGACCTGCTCGATATCGGCCGCCTGCAGGTCGTCGATCCCGGTCACCTCGGCGTACCGAAACCCGTGGAGTGTGAGGTCGGGCTCGAGCACAGCTTCGTCGCGGCCGTCGAGCACGTAGGAGTCGGTCGCGCGCGCGGAACGGAGGGGTCGGGTGCCAAGTTCGCCATCCTCGATGACCTCGGCGTGACGAACAGCGACGGTGGTGCCGTCGGCGAGCCCGCGCACTGCGAGCCGGACCCAACCGACGGCGTTCTGGCCGAAGTCCACGAGCGTGCGGCCCGTGGGCGATGCCCAAATCCGGACCGCCGCGTGCGTCCCGGTAGGTCGCATAGGCGCGCCGTCAGGCGCGACCAGCGCCCGGGTGCCTGTGGGCACCAACTCGACCGGCACGCGCGCGAACAAGGCCGCGTCGCGACGCAGGTCGGTGCTCTGGCCGTTGTACAGGTCGTCCTCGGTGACGGCTGACTCGTGCGCCGTCCATGAGCCATCGGTGCCAAGCACATGTCTGGCGCCGTCTGCTGTGTCGACCTCGAGTTGCGCGCAGAACGCGAGGCGGTCGCCATAGAGCGCTCGTTCGCCCAAGTAGCTGAGGTAGCCGCGATACCAGCCGTTGCCAAGTAGCGCCTGCACGGTATTGGTGCCGGAGTGCACCAGCGCGGTGACGTCGAAAGTCCGATAGCGGAGGCGCTCGTCGTAGGCGGTCCACCCCGGCGAAAGCACAGTGTCGTCGACGCGCATACCGTTGATCGAGGCGGTGAAGATTCCGTGCGCCGTGGCATACAGGCGGGCTCGGACTATCTCGCCGGGGATGTCGATGGCGCCCTCGACGATCGGCGCGGGCTCGTCGAGACCGGCGATGCCGACGGGGCTGATGAAAGCGGCGCTCCAGTCAGTCGGCTCGAGCAGACCCACCTCTGCTATTGCCGGAGCGCCCCACTCGCTCCATTGCGTCCCGTCCGAAACACGCACACGCACGGACGCCCGTTCGCGTGAGCGAAGCGGAGCGGCGGGCCACTGCACCAGCACCTGGGCAGTTCCTTCAACCGCGTAGACCGTGGTTGCGGACACGGTAGTGACCTCGAGCTCATAGCCCCGCTGAGCGAAGCCAGCGGCGCCGGTGACGGTCCACGAAATGCGGGGGGCGCCGGTGCCCAGTCCCAGCGTGAGATCGTCGACCGCGAAATGCTCGAATCGAGGAGCTGACGGTACGGCGTGGCTGGTCATGAACGGATCTCCGTGTGCGGGCTGGCAGGGTCGCGGCGAGGTGAGTGAAATGGTCGGGAGTGTGACTCAAGAGGCCGCGTCGGCGACCTCGGCAAGAGCGCGGAGACGCTCGGTGCGCCGCGCGCGCTGCTTCTTCGGGTCCGCTACGGGCGCAGCCATCTGGAGGCGGTGGGTGTACCCGTGCCGCGGAGCGGTGGCGACCTGGTGCGCTTCCCCGAGTTCAACGATGTTGCCCTGGTAGAGCACGGCGATGCGGTCCGAGATGGAGTTGACCACTCCCAGGTCGTGACTGATGAAGAGGTATGCCACCCCGGTGCGCTCCTGCAGTTCCTTGAAAAGCTCAAGCACGGTGGCTTGAGTGGTGACGTCGAGCGCACTGGTCGGCTCGTCGCAGATGATCACGGCCGGGTCGAGGGCGAGGGCGCGGGCGATGGCGATGCGCTGTCGCTGACCACCGGAGAACTCACGCGGATAGCGAGTACCGGCGTCGGCCGGCAGGCCCACCGCATCGAGGAGCTCACGAACCCGCTCGCGCCCACCCTGAACCCCTGTCGCGGCCAAGGGCTCGACCAGGATCGACTCGACCGTCATCGACGGGTTGAGCGAGGTGTAGGGGTCCTGGAAGACAACCTGAATGTCGGTGGCGATGCGTCGACGCTGAGCGCGAGAGACGTTTGAGATGGTCTCCCCGCGAAACGTGACGCTGCCGCCGCTGACTGGCGCGAGCCCAAGGATGGCGCGACCGATCGTGGTCTTGCCGGACCCCGACTCACCTACGAGGCTGAGCGTCTCGCCGGCATGCAGGTCGAAACTGATTCCGTGAATGACCTCGGTGTGGCTGCCGCGCTTGCCGGGGAAGCGCACCACAAGATCGCGGACCTGAAGAATGGGCTCGTTCACTGTTCAATCTCCATCAACTCGACGCTGCGGGACGAGGCGAGCAGGTTCTGGGTGTAGGCCTCGCGGGGCGACTCGAACAAGGCGTCGACGTCAGCCTTCTCGACGATCAGGCCGTCCTTCATGACGGACACCGTGTCGCACAAGTCCGCGACCACGCCCAGATTGTGGGTAACAAGGATCATCGCCAAGCCGCGCTCCTCGCTCAGCCCACGCAGGATCTCAAGCACCTCCGCCTGAATGGTGACGTCCAGGGCCGTGGTGGGCTCGTCCGCCACGATGATGTCGGGATCTGAGGCGATCGCACCGCAGATCAGCACGCGCTGCGCCATTCCGCCGGAGATCTCGTGCGGGTACAGGCTCATCACGCGTTCTGCGTCACGGATGCCCACCCGTTCGAGCAGGCCCACCAGTTTCGCGTGCGCGGCCGCCTTTGACATGGGGCGCGCAGCACGCAGGCCCTTGACCAGTTGACGGCCGATGGTGAACGACGGATCGAGATTGGACATCGGCTCCTGCGGAACGTACCCGATGCGGGTGCCGCGAGCCTCGCGCTGGCGCTTCGAGTCGGTCAACAGGTCGTGACCATCAAGGAGAACGCTGCCTCCGAGGATGATCGCCTCCTTCGGAAGGATCCCGAGCGTCGAGAACGCCATCTGCGACTTGCCGGAGCCTGACTCCCCCACGAGGCCATGGATCTCGCCTCGCCGGATGTCCAGATCCGCGCCGTGAACGACCTCGGTGATCCCACCGTCGGACCGCGGATACCCCACCCGCAGAGCGCGGATCGAAAGGAGTACATCGTCTGAACTCGACAACTCTGCAGGTTCGGCGTCGACCGGTGACCCGGTGATCGCGGCCTGGGCCTCGGCAACCGCCGCGCGGCGCTTGCGCCGTGGCATCACCTTGCTGCGCGCCGACGACTGCAGGACGTCGCTCAACGCATTTCCGAGGAGGATCAGGAATAGCACGGTGAGGCTGATGACCAACGACGGCCACAGGATGGCGACCGGGTTGTTGTAGATCGAGGTGAACGACTGCTGGAGCATGATGCCCCACGACGAGCTGGTCGGGTCTCCAAGTCCCAGGAACGACATGCCCGCCTCGATGCCGATGCCGGCCGCCATGGTGAACGAGCTCTGAATGATGATGGGCGCACGCACCGCCCACAGCACGTGCCGCCCGACGATCCGCAGATCGGAGAGACCCACAACCCGTGCGGCGTCAACGTAGAGTTCGTTGCGCACGGAAACCACGATGGACCGCACCAGGCGGTAATAGGTGGGTGCGATCAAGAGACCGAACACGGCCATCGCGACCGGGAGGTTGGGACCCGTGAGCGCGTACAGCGCGATGAGCAGGACGATGCCCGGCAGGGACATCACCACGTCGACCAGGAAGTTGGCGATGGTCTCGAACCTGCCGCGGTAGAATCCCGCGATCAGGCCTGTGGTCACGCCGGCGGCCACCGAGACCACCGTGACGATCAGGATCGCCATGACGGTGGATCGGGACCCCCAGATGAGCCGGTCGAGGATGTCACGGCCAGCGGC
The DNA here is from genome assembly GCA_024643505.1 of Demequinaceae bacterium. Classification (GTDB taxonomy): domain Bacteria; phylum Actinomycetota; class Actinomycetes; order Actinomycetales; family Demequinaceae; genus Demequina. The sequence goes on along the minus strand of JAHEMW010000008.1, from coordinate 5,135 downwards.
GTCGCCGCCGAGAAAATGGCCGTCGGAGAACGGGGGCAGGTTCGCGGCGCCCAGGTCCGTGAGGTTGGGCCCACCGGTCGCGAGCAACGGCGCGAAGGCTGCGATGAACAGGACCCCGGCGAACCACACCAGAGCCACGGCAGCGATGGGATTCTTGACGAGCTTGCGGAGCACGGCGAACCGAACGGCGCGTCCGTCGGTGGTCCGGTTGTCGGTCGCGGAGGTCATCGCATCCTCGCCTTCGGGTTGAGCGTCTGAATGAGTAGATCGGCGACGAAGTTGATGACCAGAACGATCACCACGGTCACCATCACGGTCCCCATCACCATGGGAACGTCGCTGATCTTCGCCGCGTCCGTCGCGAGGCGGCCCATGCCTGGAAGAGCGAAGACCTGCTCGATGAACACGGCGCCGCCCAACAGGCTGAGCATGGTGAGACTGACCACGGTCAAGCCGGGTGCGGCGGCATTGCGCAGCACGTGCTGGAAGATGATCGGCTGCTCTTTCATGCCGCGCGCCCTCAGGGTGCGCACATAGTCGCTGCCCAGCGTGTCGAGCATCGCTGTGCGGAACTGTTGGGCGCCCCCTGCGACGGCGCCCACCAGGAGGGCCAGCATAGGCAAGGTGATCGAGAGGACCCACTGCCATGGATCGTCTCCGAAGGCCACGTACCCGGTTGCGGGGAAGATGCGCCAATGGATCGCGAATGCAAACACCAGCGCGATCGCGATGATGAAGTTGGGAATGGCCGTGCCGCCCACCGAGAAGAATTGGACGAAACGGTCGATTCCCCCGCCCCTGACGGCCGCCGCAACGCCGAGGAGGACGCTGATCAGGGCCGTCAGGGCCAGGGCCGGGATGATCACAGAAAGCGTGACCGGAACCCGCTGCGAAAGTGCCTCGGAGACCTGCTGTCCCGTGTAGAACGAGCGACCGAGATCACCCGTCACAGCGGACGTCAGCCAGTCCCAGTACTGCACCAACAACGGACGGTCGAGGCCGAGCTCCACCACCTTCGCCTGCACGCTCTCCGGGGTCGCGCCGATCCCGAGCACCGACGAGGCAATGCCCGTCGCGTTCCCGAACATCAACGCGAATCCCGCGAAGGTCGTGACCAGCAGGACCCCCAAGGACCTCAGGAGGTTCTTCATCAGGTTGAGCAGCATCGCTCGGCCTCTTCCGTCCGTGACTTACTAGCTATGTGCTACTTGAAGTCGCGCAGCTTGGGCGCGAGTGCCTCGATGTCCGAATCAGTCGGGACCGAGACCAGATCGGCGTCGTAGGCGAAGTGCGTGCCCTTGAACACCAGCGGCACCTGCCATGCGTTGTCGATCGTGTACTGGTTGATCTCCTGCTCGAGAACCTTGCCTTCCTCCGGGCTGGCGGTAGCGAGCTGCTCGTAGCGAGAGTCCACGTACTCGTCAGGCTGGTGCGACACGTTCCACCAGCCGTCCGGGTAGTCCTCGACGTAGATCTGGAATGTCGAGTCACCCAGGTTGCCGAGCTCGAACAGGATCACCGGGTAGGTGCCCGAGAGCAGGTCCTCGATGGCGTTGGCGCCCGACAGCACCTTCTCCGTCGCTCGGATGTTGATCTCACCCAGCTGCTGAATCACGTAGGGCATGATGTGCGCGAGGTGCCCGTCGAGAGAGGGAAGCTCGATGTCGAAGCCGTCCGCGTAGCCGGCCTCGGCCATGAGCGCCTTGGCCTTCTCGATGTCCATCGGGTACGGGTCTTCCAGACCGTCGATGTAGGCGTCCGTACCCTTGCGGAAGTACTGCGCCGTAGGCTCGGCGTTGCCGAGGTAGATGGAGTCGGCGATGGCCTGCTTGTCGAACACCATGTTCATCGCCTGGCGCACGCGGACGTCGCCGATGGCGGGGTACACGTCACCGTTGTGATCGGTGAGCAGGATGCGCACCGTCTGTCCCTGGAAGTCCTTGATCTCCAGTCCTGAAGCCTCGGCCTCGGCACGGGACTGATCGGTCACCAGACCGCCCGCAACCTGGCCGGTCTTGAGCGCGGAGACCATCGCGGCCTCGTTGTCCAATACCTTGACCGTGAGGTTGGCATACGGGTAGTTGTCCGCGTCGTAGTAGTCGTCACGCTTGGTGAAGACGTACTCCGAACCGACAGTGGTCTTCGCCATGTCGATCACGTACGGTCCCGAGCCAAGCGGCTCGTCGAGGAAGTCGCCGGACGCCAGGTAGTCGGCGCTGGTAATCGGGATGTCGCAGGTCAGCGTGTTGATGAGCACCTGTGGCTCGGGCCACGTGAGCGTGATGGTCAACGGGTCCGGGATGTCGTACGTAAGGTCCGCGTAGTCGGCCGAGCGTGCGCTCTCGGGAGCACCCCAGTATTCGTAGTTGGCCTTGATGTCCTCGGCGTCCAGCACCGAGCCGTCGGAGAAGGTCAGGCCCTCGCGAAGGTGTGCGGTGATGCCCATGTTGTCGGGGAGAATCTCCCACGATTCCGCGATGCCAGGGGTGAGGTTCGCCGTCGAGTCGCAACGGACAAGCTTGTCCCACACCGCGTCGGCGGGCCAGTTCTGGTAGCCGGGCTGAACACGGGGGTCGAACCCCTCAATGTCCTGGCTCATTGCAAGGACGAGCGAGTCCTTCGCGACGTCGCCCGGCTGGTCACTACCCGCCGCGCTACTCGAGGGACCATCAGTAGATGTGCCGCTACACGCCGCGAGTGCGATTGCCGCGGTTGCGGAGGCGGCGACGATTCCCGTCAGCCGCCGGCCGTTCATGAGCCTCATGCCATTACTCCTTCGTAACGAGGTGCGCCGACCACAGTGGAAGACGGCTTGCGAACGCTGCCGACTCCGCGAAGATCCGCCTTGGATCATCACAAGCCAGTTTTTGTGCAACGTTCTACACGAGAAGGTACGCCGCGGCGCCGCGGGCGTCAAACGCAAATGCGTTACGGTTGTGTAACGATGCACATTGGCAGTATATGAGGAACCGGATAGTGTGACCGCATCATGAACGCATTGCCCCAGGCCTCCGACGGCGCCGCTCAGAACCGACGCGTGAACATCCAGGATGTGGCCCGCGAAGCGGGCGTTTCTGTCTCCGCAGTGTCCAAGGTGCTGCGGGATGCCTACGGCGTCAGCCCCGCAATGCGCACCAAGGTCACCGCGGCTATCGACAGCCTCGGCTATCGGCCGCACGCAGGCGCCAGGGGGATGCGCGGGCGCTCCTACACGCTCGGTATGGTCACGCGAGAGCTCTCCTCGCCCCTGCAAGCAGAGATCGCTGGCGCCTTCGGGCTCGCACTCGACGGCACCTCGTACCAGGGCATCTTGATCGCTACCGACATCAACATGGGAAGTCAGCGCCGCGCCATCGAAGCGTTGCTCGACCGCCAGGTTGACGGTCTGATGCTCATCGCGCCGTGGATGCCCCACGAGGCGATCGATGTGTTCGCGCGTCGCACCCCGCTGGTCGCGATCGCACGCACCGGCGAGCCGGACTCCTACGACACGATTTGTGACGACGGGCGCACAGGATCGCGGCTCATGGTGGACCACCTGGCAGAACTCGGCCACACCCGCATCGCGCACATTACCGCCGGCAGCGGCGGATTCGTCGCGCCGCATGTGCTCTCGCACGTGGCGCGGCGCGAGGCATACGAGAGCCGCATGCGGGAGCTCGGCCTCACACCCCACGTGGTGACCGCAACTTTCGACGAAAAGGGGGGCTACGAGGCCGCCCAGCAACTTCTCGACGCAGACGAGCCCCCGAGCGCAATCTACGCCGGCGCAGACATCGCGGCGCTGGGCGTGCTTCGCGCGGCGAAGGAACGGGGGCTCTCCGTACCCGACGAGCTGACGGTCACCGGCTTCGACAACGCCTTCATCTCGAGTGTCACCGGCGTCGAACTCACCACTATCGACCAGTCCGCATTGGAGGCAGGCACGGTCGCCGCGCGCCTCCTCCTCGAGCGGCTGAACGGTCGCACGGAAGCGGTTCATCACCTCACCGAGGCACGCCTGGTCGTTCGTCGGACAAGCGGGCCTCCGCCGACCTGACGCCCCGCACGAGACGTCCGCGTCACAGCCCGAGCTACCGGTGTGCGAGTGCCAGCTTCGCACCCATCGCTACCAGTGCGGTGCCCGCCACCGCATCCACGATGCGCACGCCGCGCGGGCTGGCGAGCCATCGCCTCGCATACCCTGCGCCCATGACGATGAGCGCGAACCACGCGATTCCAAGCGCCGCATGAACCGCCGCGAGCAACAGCCCCATGGCGAGCGGCGAATACCCAGCCGGGATGAATTGAGGGATGGTCGCGATGTAGAACACTCCGATCTTGGGGTTGAGCAGGTTGGTGGTGAAGCCGGTCACCAAGGCCCGGCCCCTACCGGGCGGAGCGGTGGCGCCCGCGACGCCAGCGGCCACATCGTCCCCGCGAGCGGCCCTCCACAGCATTCGTCCGCCCAAGTACGCGATGTATGCGGCGCCTACGAGCCCCACCAACCGGAATGCCCACTCAGAGGCGGCGAGCAGAGCGGCCGCTCCGACCGCGGCGGCGGCGCCCCAGACGAACAACCCGAGAGTGATCCCCAACGCGGCGGCCGCAGCCTGGCGGCGTCCGCCGACGATGGTCGACCGAAGGACAAGCGTCGTGTCGATGCCAGGCACAACGGTGAGTAGCAGCGCCACAGCACCGAAACCGAGCACTGCCTGATCGAGTGTCATGCTCCGACTCTAGAGCGAACCGGCTCGTCGCAATCACAGTGGGACGCCGGCCTGGCCGCGACGGGCGACGCGCAGCGTCCGACACCATAAGATTCCAGATCGTCCGCGCACTCGCATCAAGCCGAGTGGTCGAACACCCCAGTACTGAGTGCGCGCCTGCGGTGGGCCAGGCGGGACTTGAACCCGCGACCGATGGATTATGAGTCCACTGCTCTGACCGGCTGAGCTACTGGCCCGCGGCCCCGACGCGGGGCCGGCGGACAGTCTATCCGGGGCGCCGCGTGCCCCGAGATGGTCACGCGCGGGCGGCCGCATCGGGTACAGTATCTGAGCGCGATCCTCCGTAGCTCAATTGGCAGAGCAGCCGACTGTTAATCGGCAGGTTACTGGTTCGAGTCCAGTCGGGGGAGCCACGAAGCCGGCCCT
>JAHEMW010000080.1 GCA_024643505.1 Demequinaceae bacterium | reverse complement strand
AGGTGCATCGTGGGAGAGACCATCGGCGCAGTGCTGTCACCAGCGATTGGCGTCGCAATAAGTCCGGTCCCCGTGATCGCGCTGATCCTCATGTTGCTGTCCGCCACCGCCACCAAGAATGGCCTGAGTTTCATGGCGGGGTGGATCGTTGCGCTGCTTGGCGTCGGCGCCCTCGTGCTCGTTCTCGACGTCGAGGTCAGGGGCGATGACGCTTCGACGGCGCTCGGAATAGTCAAGCTCGTCGTCGGAGTCCTGCTGCTCTTGCTCGCTGTGCGGCAATTTCGTTCGCGTCCGCGGGCCGGGCAAACGCCCTCGATGCCGCGATGGATGGCAGGCGTTTCGTCGATGCGCCCCACGCAAGCGTTTGGGCTAGGCCTGCTGCTCGCGGGCGTGAATCCGAAAAACCTTGCTCTGACGGTCGCGGGAATCGCGTCCATGGCAGCGGTGGCGCAAGACGCCGCCCAACGCGCCACCGGATTGGTGATCTTCGTCGTGCTCGCCTCGGCCTCCGTCATCCTTCCAGTGCTGTTCTTCCTCACCTTTCGGGCGCGCGCGGCGACCGCCCTTACTGCCATCCGCGACTGGCTCAGTTCGTTCAGCTGGGTGGTGATGACTGTGCTTCTGACCGTGCTTTCGGTGGGCATGCTCGGCGACGCGGTAGCGATCCTCGGCTCGTGATGAGCGACCGACGTTTCAACGACTCGCGGCTGAGGGGAGCGGTCGTCGCGCGGTCACGCCGCGCATTTAGCCGCAAGACGATCAAGCAGGACGCCTCCGCTGGCGTCGTGCTCGGTATCGAGAGCATTCCGGACGGGCTCGCCAACGCAATCCTGGCGGGCGTCAACCCGATGTCCGGGCTCTACGCGTACATGTGCGGAATGGCCGGGGGAGTGTTGTTCACCGGCAGCGCATTTATGGCCGTCGGGGTTACCGGCGCGATGGCGCTCGTCGTCGCGGATATCAACTTGGCCAGCTATGCCGACCCCGGCCGCGCGTTATTCACGCTGTCGATTATCACGGGGGTCGTGATGGTGCTCGCCGGCGTCTTCAAGCTCGGGCGCCTGATTCGCTTCGTTCCCACGGCCGTCATGACCGGTTTCGTGGCTGCCGTCGGCGTCAACATCGTGCTCGGTCAGCTCGCGAACCTCACCGGATTCGAGAGCCGGGCCGGGAACCGGGTTCTTGCTGCTCTCGATCTGCTCTCCCACCTCGGCGGTATCGACGTCTGGACCACGGTCGTAGGACTGGGCACGTTCCTGCTGATCTCCATTCTGACCAAGACGCCGCTCGGGGCGCTCGGAATGGTGCTCGCCGTCGTAGCGGGTACTTTCGCTGCACTCGTGCTTGGCGCCGTGACGCGCGCAAACATCGCTTCGGTCAGCGACATCGCGGAGATATCGGGGGGCCTGCCGTTGCCTCGTCTGCCCGACGTCGCGGCAATTCCGACGTTGCTCATCCCTGCACTGTCGCTCGCGTTTGTTGGACTCATTCAAGGCGCCGCGGTCACCGCCGCCGTCGCAAATCCCGCAGATGGACCTATCAGCGTGTCTCGTGACTTCGTCGGTCAAGGGGCAGGAAACATCGCGTCGGGACTCTTCCAAGGCATGCCAGTTGGCGCGTCTATGTCGGGCTCAACGCTCATTGCATCCGCCGGCGCAAAGACGCGCACCGCCATCGCCATTGCGGCAGTGACGATGGCGATCGTGGTGTTTGCGCTTGCCGATGTGGTTGGTGCGGTCGCCATGCCGGCGCTCGCGGCGTTGCTGATCACCGTAGGCCTGAAAGCCATCAAGCCCGGCGCTATCCGCTCGGTGCTCAAGACCGGACCGTTTCAGACGACGCTCATGGCCGTCACGTTCGGGCTCACGCTCGTCATCCCGCTGCAGTTCGCGGTTCTCGTCGGCGTGTCGCTTGGCCTCATCCTGTTCGTCGCGGAGGCGTCGAACAAGCTCGTTGTCCGGCGACTGGTGATCGATGACACTGGCGACATGCGCGAAACACATCCTCCGCGCAATCTCAAGGCGGGCGAGATCGTCATCCTGCAACCGTACGGAAGCTTGTTTTTTGCGAGCGCCCCCACGCTCGAGGAGCAATTGCCGCGGGTGTCAAAGAAGAGCGCAGGGGCCGTCGTCATCCTGAGGCTGCGTGGCGTCGACCAAGTAGGGCTGTCGCTCATCACCGTCATTGCCAGGTACGCGCGAAAACTTGCCGCGAACGGGGCCTCTCTCAAGTTGGTGGCGAGCAGTGCGAGTGTCTTGAACCAGTTCGCGCACGAAGGGATCACGGAACTCGTGGGCCCCGACAATGTGTACCGCGGGAACGAGTGGCTCGGTCGCACGGTTCGCGAGGCTTACGCGGACGCGCAGCGCGGGACATCGCAGCAAGGAAATCCAGGTGAGTGAGCGCCGTCACGGCCTTAGCGCACTGCCCACATGGGTGACCGGCTATCGCCGCGCGTGGTTGCGCGGCGACCTCATCGCGGGCCTCACAGTCTGGGCGGTCTTGATTCCCGAGTCACTCGCGTACGCGACGATCGCCGGAGTCCCTCCGGTCCTTGGCCTGTATGCAGCTATCCCGGCGCTCATCCTCTACGCGCTCTTGGGATCGTCGCGCCACATGGTCGTTGGTCCGATGTCGGCGACCGCTGCACTGTCAGCGACGATCGTCGCCTCGCACGTTGGATCGGACTCGATGCTGTTCATCACGATCACGGTCGCGCTCGCGCTCCTGACGGGGGTGCTTGGCCTTGTCGCCGGGCTCGCCCGCCTGGGCTTCCTCGCGTCGTTCATTTCGACTCCCGTGCTCAAGGGCTTCATCATCGGGTTGGCGCTCACGATCATCGTCGGACAGGTCCCCGCACTCGTCGGCATCGAGAAGGCCGAGGGCGCATTCTTCGAGAAAGCGTGGGAAGCGCTGCGCGATCTTGGCGACGTCCACTGGCCCACAGCCGTGATCGGCTTTGCCGCGATCGCACTCATTCTCGCGCTCCGGCGTTGGTTGAGTTTCCTACCAGCGGCGCTCGTCGTCGCGGTGCTCGGCATTGCGTCGGTATGGGCTTTCTCGCTCGATGATTACGGCGTCGACATCGTCGGAGCTATTCCAGGAGGCTTAGCATCGATCGCCCTACCGGCGGCGGACATTGACGACTACTACGCACTCGTGTTGCCTGCCGCGGGGTTGCTCCTGATCGGATTTGTGGAGGGACTTGCCGCCGGTAAGAGTTACGCGATCCGCGGCGGCTACCGCGTGGATCCGAATCGCGAACTTTCGGCGCTCGGCGCCGCAAACGTTGGGGCGGGACTATTCGGAGGCATGGTCGTGAATGGAAGCCTGTCGAAGACCGCAGTGAACAGCGCCGCTGGTGCGCGCAGCCAGTTCTCCAATGTGGTCGTCGCTGCGCTCACCGTCGTCACACTGCTGTTCCTCACGGGACTTTTCGAGAAGTTGCCAGAGGCGGTACTCGCAGCGATCGTGATCACCGCGCTTGCGGAACTTGTGAACTTCGAGGTGTTGAAGCGCCTGTATAGAGTGTGGTCAGCACCCCTCGGGCGCATCTATCGCGTCGCCGCGCGGGTTGACTTCATCGCGGCTCTCGTGGCGCTTGTGGGCGTGCTTGTGTTCGACACGCTGCGCGGGCTCGCCATCGGCGTTGCCGTGTCCGTTGGCCTCGTGATCTATCGGGCGTCCCGCCCCTATGTCGCCGATCTTGCACCGCTTCACGAGCGCCCGGACGTCTGGGTTGATCGCCAGCGTCATCGTGAACTTGCCGCGCCAACCGGGGTAATCGTGTTACGTGTCGAGGGCGGGATCTTCTTTGCGAACGCCGAAAACGTTCGGGACCGCATTGCCGGTGCCGCTGGTGACGGCGTTCACGGCGTCGTGATCGACGCTTCATCGGTGCCGACCATCGACGTGACGGGTGCCGAAATGTTGGCCGAACTCACGCACGACCTCGCTCGCCGCGGGGTGACCCTCGTCCTCGCGCACGCTGCAGGTCAAGTGAGAGACGTGGTCGATGCGAGCGGCGCGGACGCGGTAGGAACGATCTTCCAGACGGTCGGAGACGCGGTTCAGCACATTGGCCCAACGCCCAGCGAACAGAACTAGGGTTGCTGGAATGAAGAGAATTTCGCTCGGCACCACCGCCGTCGACGTACCGAACGTCGTCCTCGGACTTATGCGCATCGCCGACAAATCCGACGACGAGGTTCGCGCGCTCGTGTCGGCGGCCCGGGACCATGGCATCGACTTCTTCGACCATGCGGACATTTACGGACGAGACCTCCATGGATGCGAGCGGCGCTTCGCGGAGGCCATGCGACTCACGCCAGCGCAACGTGCGGGCATCACGATTCAGACCAAGGCGGGCATCGTGCGCGAGGGGCCGTACTTCGACTTCTCGTACGACCACCTGATTGCCTCAGTCGAGGGATCGTTGCGCGCCCTCGACACGGACTACATCGACATATTGCTCCTGCATCGGCCCGACGCGCTCGTGGAGCCTGACGAGGTAGCGCGGGCATTCGACGAGCTCGCCGCGGCCGGCAAGGTGCGCGCGTTCGGGGTTTCGAACCACACTCCGCGCCAAATCGACCTCCTCAAGGCGTCGTTGCGCCAGCCGCTCGTCGCAAATCAGATTCAGTTGTCGATCACGCATTCGCCCACCATCGCCCAGGGCGTGGCAGCGAACATGGCCGATTTTGCGCAATCGATCACCATCGACGGCGGGGGGATCGTGGACTACTGCCGCCTCCACAGCATCACTGTGCAGGCGTGGTCGCCCTTCCAGGGTGGCTTCTTCACTGGTGTCTTCCTCGGCTCCGACGACTACCCCGAACTCAATGCCGTCATCGACCGACTTGCCCGCGAATACGACGTGCCCACGATCGCGATCGCGACGGCTTGGATTACCCGCCACCCCGCCCAGATGCAAGTCGTGCTCGGCACCACGACGCCCGCGCGGGTCGCCGGAGCCGCCCTTGGTTCAGATATCCCGCTGACCCGGGCGCAGTGGTACGAGTTGTTCCGTGCCGCGGGCCATACCGTTCCGTAAGCCTGGCAACGCACGTGCCAACGATAGAGGCATGGCGTTTGCTAGCGGGTGTCACCCCCACCTTTTGTCACCGCGGCACGTCCCGCCTCGAGCCTCGCGACCGGTATCCGGAACGGTGAACACGAGACGTAGTTGAGGCCAATGCCGTTGAAGAAGTGAATCGATTCCGGGTCGCCGCCATGCTCCCCGCATACGCCCAACTTGATGTCTGGTCGGGTCGCGCGACCTTCCTCAATCGCGATGCGCATCAGTCGACCAACGCCCTGCCGGTCGACCGACTCGAAGGGTGACACACCGAAGACGCCGTGCTCGGTGTACTCGTGGAAAAACGCGCCCTCAACGTCGTCGCGCGAGAACCCCCAGGTCGTTTGGGTCAGGTCATTCGTACCGAAGGAGAAGAACTCGGCAACTTCCGCCATGCGGTCGGCGGTGAGTGCGGCGCGCGGAAGTTCAATCATCGCTCCGAACGGAATGTCTAGTTCAACGCCTTGCTCGCGGGCCACGTCCGCAAGGACTCGCGTCGCCTCGTCCTTGACCAAGTGGAGCTCCATCACCGAGGCGGCGAGCGGAATCATAATCTCGGCCCTCGGGTTGCCTCCCGCGTGGATCCTCGCCGCTTGCGCTTCGGCGATGGCGCGCATCTGCAGGGCAAAGAGGCCGGGGATCACGATCCCGAGCCGGACCCCGCGCAATCCAAGCATGGGGTTGGCCTCGTGCATCCTCTCGACGGCGTCGAGCACCGTCTTGTCACGTTCAACCGTCTCGCCAGTTTCGCCCCGCTCTGCGGCCAACGCGACGCGTACCGACAGCTCGGTGAGGTCAGGCAGGAACTCGTGGAGGGGCGGATCGATCAGCCGGATCGTGACTGGCAGCCCGTCCATCTCAGCCAAGATTCCGATGAAATCCTCTCGTTGGAGCGGAAGTAGCGCGTCCAGCGCAGCCTGCCGACCCTCGTCGTCGTCGGCAAGAATCAGCCGCTCGATCATGAGCCGCCGCTCGCCAAGGAACATGTGCTCGGTTCGACACAGGCCAATGCCCTCCCCACCAAGACTGCGCGCACGGCGAGCGTCGTCCACAGTGTCAGCGTTCGCGTGCACACCGAGAGTCCTCGCTACGTCCGCGTGCTGCAGGATCGTGTCCACCGCCACTACTAGTTCGCGCGTGTCGATGTCATCCACCGGTAGTTCCGCGAGCACAGTCTCCAGATCATCATCGAGGTATCGCACGACGGGGGAGGCAACCACGGGGACATCGCCCAAGAAGATCTGCCCTGTCGATCCGTCGATCGCGATGGTGTCGCCTTCGTTGACGACGCGACCACCGACGGTGAAGCGTCGCTCGACCACATCCACGTCGAGATCCTCCGCGCCGACGACGCACGTCGTCCCCATCCCGCGCGCCACCACCGCGGCGTGCGATGTCTTGCCCCCGCGCGACGTCAGCACCCCGACAGAGGCGATCATTCCGCCCAGGTCGTCTGGATTGGTTTCGCGGCGCACGAGAATCACGCGCTCGCCGCGGGAGCGCCACTCCTGGGCAGTGGCCGACGAGAACACCGCTGCCCCAACTGCGGCTCCGGGCGAGGCCGCCATGCCCGTCGCGAGCAAGACGCGCTCTGCCCGTGGGTCGAATTGCGGGAACATGAGCTTGGTGAGTTGTTCGCCCGTGACGCGCTCGAGCGCCTCGTCCTTCGTGATCAGGTGCTCGTCGACAAGCTGATTCGCGATCCGGAATGCCGCCGCCGCGGTGCGCTTGCCTACGCGGGTCTGCAACATCCACAACTTGCCCCGCTCGACCGTGAATTCGATGTCGCACAAGTCCCGATAGTGGTTCTCAAGCCGCCGCATTGCCTGCCGTAGCTCGCCGTACGCGGCCGGGTCGAGTACTTCGAAATCAGCCAAGGAGAGCGTGTTTCGAATGCCCGCGACGACGTCCTCGCCCTGCGCATTCGGGAGGTAGTCGCCGTAGTCTCCCACCATGCCGGTCGCCGGGTCGCGCGTGAAGCACACGCCAGTGCCGGAGTCTTCACCGAGATTGCCAAACACCATCGCGACGACATTGACTGCCGTGCCGAGGTCGTCTGATATTCGTTCGCGGCGACGATACAACCTCGCTCGCTCTGTGTTCCACGAGTTGAAAACGGCCTCGATCGCGAGGTCGAGTTGTTCGCGCGGATGCTGGGGAAACTCGCGGCCGGATTCGGCACGCACGATCGACTTGAACTGGTCGACGAGTTCCGTCAGGTGCTCGGCGGTCAACTCCGTGTCGGCCACGACGCCCGCCGCCCGCTTCTTCGCGTCCAGAGCATCGCTGAAAAGAGCGCCCTCGATGTCCAGCACCGTCTTGCCGAACATCTGGATCAAGCGTCGATACGAGTCCCAGGCGAACCGCTCATCGCCGGCGAACTCGGCGAGGCCGTGCACCGACGCATCGTTCAAGCCGACGTTGAGGACCGTTTCCATCATTCCGGGCATGGAGAATTTCGCACCGGACCGCACGGAAACCAGCAAGGGATCGTGGGCATCGCCGAGCAGACGGCCAAGCGCGTCTTCAAGGCGACGCAGCGCCATCGTCACTTGTACGCGCTGTTCAGGAGGGAGGCTTCCCGTCCGCATGTAGGTGCGACACGCGTCGGTCGTGATCGTGAACCCTGGGGGAACCGGCAGGCCGATGTTGGTCATCTCCGCCAGATTCGCACCCTTGCCCCCGAGGAGGTCCTTGAGGTCCTTGTTTCCCTCGCTGAAGTCATAGACGTACTTGTCCACGTCGCACCTCTCCGCGCGCCTGCCGGCATCGTTGCCGACGGCTCCAGTGTGCCAACGCCGCCGGACAGGAACGGGTGACCTTCGGCCCGGATGAGGCTGATTCGCACCGAACCCATGGCACGGCCGCCGGGTCCGAGTGACCCACGGCGGAACTTACTGCGCCCGAGACGATGTCTAACTGCGGCGAGGCTTGCGTTGACTGCGGTTCGGGGGGCCGGAAGGGCCGGAATCCAGTCGCAGTTCAATGAGTTTGCCGCTGATGCGGGTTCCGGCGAGCTTGCGAAATACG